>JAFGPX010000325.1 GCA_016935975.1 Deltaproteobacteria bacterium | reverse complement strand
TCAGGTGTTCAGGTCATCACCCAAGCACCAGACGCGCCCAAGCGCGTCTGGTGCCTATTCGGGACTTTCACCACGGGCTGCTAGGGGCGCAATTCATTGCGCCCGGGCGGGTCGGCTACGGGCTGTCCCACAAGGGTCGTACGGGGCTGGCGCTGGCCGCGACCACGACCCGCGCCGGGGAGTCGCGTCGCACGTAGAGGGTGACGGGCAGCCGTCCGGAATCGGCGTCGAGCTCGTCCTCCACCCACCGCCGATCGTTCTCCGGCACCTCGACCGAGAAGCCCCAGGGCGCGTACTGGGCGCGGAAGTCCTCGGCCAGCAACAGCTGGTAGTCGGTGGCGAACCAGGGCGCCAGGGTGCCGTTGGCGCCACCGAGCAGGATGATGTCCGGGCGGCGCGACAGCACGTAGGTGCCATCGCCACGTTGGTGGCCCGGCACGTCGGTCCAACTGTCGGGGCGGTGCAGGACAGCCGGCAGCGGCGTCGGTGCTCGGTGGGCGATGTGGCGGTCGTTGAGGCCCAGGGTGTCGATGAACGACAGCGAAGGCGCGAAGTAGGGCACGGAGCCCGCGGTTGCGCTCGCCACCCAGGTCCCGCGCGGGAAAACGCCGGCGAGCGCGTGGCCTACGATCTCGCCGACCGCCGCGGCGGGATCGCGGGGCGCCGGATTGCGGGCACTGAGCCGGAGTTGCCAGAGCGCGGCTGCGATTGCCAGCCCGACGGCGGCATGCCTGGCCACTGGGCGAGGCGAGGGCGGGGCCAGGCAGGCGGCAAAGCACAGCAGCGCGACCGGAGCGAGCAGGAGGCGGGCCCCGGCCATGTGGTCGCCGCCACCCACGAAGATCGCCAGGACGAGGGGCGCCAGGGGCAGGAGCAGCCAGCCCGGGCTTCGCCTCCCTGGGGTGGTCGCCAGAAGCCACAGCGACACCAGGACGCAGCCCAGCCACTGCCGCGCGGTTCCTGCCACATAGATCGTCGCGTTCTGCACGCGTTCCCAGACGGGCAGGCCGAGTGTCTTGGCGCGAGCCCCGTTGGCGATGAAGTCGCCGAAGTACGCGAGCCGGAAGACCTCGTAGCTCGCGAAGACGGCGCCCAGGATGACGGCGGCAACGGCAAAACCGGATTGACGCCGGCTCGGCCAGGCCGCAGCCAAGAGCGCCGCGGCGACGGCGATGCCTTCGGGCCGGCTCTGGGCCAAGGCGGCCAGCGCGCCGCCGAGCAGCAGCCCTCCGTTGCGGGACAGCGCTCGGGACCGCATGCCGCGGACGAGGTGGACTCCGGCGAGGAGCCAGAAGCAGGCCGAGATGGTTTCGAGCCCTCCCCAGGTCCACATGGCGAAGCCGGGGACCGTGAGCAAGGCGAGCAACCCGATGGGGGCGGCCCTGGCGCGACGCCAGAGCACCATCAGCGCGAGCGCATAGGCAAGGCCCAGCCCGAGCGCCGCCAGCGGCGCCGCGATGCCCAAGCGGGCGAGCACGGCGATCTGGGCCAGCCAGGCCGGGCTCGAGAAGCCCTCGACGCGCTCGCCGTCGTTCCAGGTCAGCCCCTTGCCGTCGAGCAGACGCTCGGCATAGCGGAAACAGATGAACGCGTCGTCGTGGATGAAGTGGCGATGGACGTACAGGGCATAGGCGAACCCGAGCGCGGCCATCGCCAACGCCAGCCACGTTCCCCAGTCGGCTCGCCTGTCGGTCGACCTTGCCACGGCAGCTTCCATCGTGGTTTCCCTCGCGTTCCTGCCCATCGGCTCCGGCGCCGTCCCGTTGGAGCGGACGTGTCACGAATCGTCGCCGTCTTCGTCGCCACTGCCGCCGTCGCCCGAGCGCTCGATGGCGCGGTACAGAGTGCGGCGGTCGATGCCGAGCTTTTCGGCGGCCCGTTTCTTGTTGCCGCCGCACTCCGCGAGGACCAGGGCGATGTAGCGCTTCTCCAACTCGCCCAGCGTGGGCCGATCGTCGATGATGCTGGCGGGCGGTGCGGGCGAGCCGCCGTAGACTTCGGCGGGGAGATCCGAGGGCAGCACGACGTTGCCCTTGGCGATGGCCACGGCGCGCTCGATGGCGTTTTCCAGCTCGCGCACGTTGCCGGGCCAGGCGTAGCGCGAGAGGGCGTCGAGGGCCTGGGGCGAGACGCTGGCCTCCGGGCGGCCTTCGCGCTGCGCGATCTTGGCGATGAAGTGGCGCACGAGGATGGGGATGTCGGAAGCCCGGTCGCGCAAGGGCGGCATGCGCACCGTCACCACGTTGATGCGGAAGAAGAGATCCTCGCGGAAACGGCCGGCCTTGACGTCGGCGTCGAGGTCGCGATTGGTGGCGCATACCAGGCGCACGTCGACACGGATGGCCTCGGTGCCGCCCACGGGGCGCATCTCCCCGTCTTGCAGCACGCGCAGAAGCTGCGCCTGCATCTTCGGACCCATGTCGCCGATTTCGTCGAGGAACAGGGTGCCGCCGCTCGCCGTCTCGAAAAGCCCACGCTTGGCTCCCACGGCGCCCGTGAAGGCGCCGCGCGCGTGACCGAATAGCTCGGACTCGAGCAACGACTCGGACAGGGCAGTGCAGTTCACCGGCACGAAGGGCTTCTCGGCGCGCGGCGAGCGCGCGTGAATGGCACGCGCCACGAGCTCCTTGCCGGTCCCCGATTCGCCGACCACCAGCACGGTCGCGGTCGAAGGGGCCACCCGCGCCACCAGCTTGTAGACGTCGAGCATGCGCTGGCTCTTGCCCTCGATCGGAGCGATCTGAGTCGATCGTTCGCCGGTGCCCGGGGCCGCGCCCGCTTCGGCCGAGAGCCGCCGGCGCTCGAGCGCGCGCGCGACGGTCAGGCGCAGCTCTTCGACGTTGAAGGGTTTCGAAACATAGTCGTAAGCGCCATGGCCGATGGCCTCCATGGCGCTCGACACGTCACCGAAGGCCGTAATCAGAATGACGGGCGTATCCGGTGATTTCTCCGCGAAGGCGCGCAGCACATCGAGACCGCCCACGCGTTCCATGCGCACGTCGGACAGCACCAGGTCGTAGCGCCCGTCGCCGGCGCGTTCCACGGCGGGCGCGCCGTCCTCGACGGCCTCGACCACAAAACCCTCGGCGCGCAGGATTTCGCACAGCAGGTCGCGCGCCACGGCGTCGTCCTCGACGACGAGCACCCGGGTCATGCGACGCCTCCCGTCGAGATCCGTCGCGCGCCGGAGTCGAGCCGCGGGGCATGCGGGTCCTCGCTGCCGCCGTGCAGCGGCAAGCGGACGGTGAAGGTCGAACCCTTGCCGGGGGTGCTCTCGACCGCGATGGAGCCGCCCAGCGCCTTCGAAAGCTCCCGGCAGATGGCCAGGCCGAGGCCGGTGCCCTTGCCGCGGCCCTTGGTGGTGTAGAAGGGCTCGAAGATGCTGCGCAGGTCCTCGGCCGCGATGCCTGCGCCCGTGTCGCTGACCTCGATGTCGACCATGCCATTCCTCACGCCGGCGCGGACGGCTACCCGGCCGTCGCCGCCGATCGCATCGAAGGCGTTGGACAGCAAGTTGATGACGATTTGACGAAGGAGGCCCGGATCGGTGACGAAGTCGGGTGGCTCGTCGTTGACATCGAGGAGAACGGAGGTTCGCCCGCTCGGTTCCATGCCGCCAGTCACCTCGACCGCCTCCTGCAGCAGCTTGGTGAGCGAGGTGACTTTGTGTTCGGGAGCCAGTCCGCGCGTCGAGTCCAGGTAGTCGCGAACGATGCGGCCGATGCGGCCGATCTCGCGCGTGGCGACCTCGAGACGTTCGCGCAGGGCAGGCGCCAGATCGCGCTGCAGCAGCGCGAGCTGCAGATGGCCGGACACCGACGAGAGCGGCGTGCCGATTTCATGCGCGAGCTGGGCCGCGAGTTGCCCCAGGGTGGCGAGGCGGACCTTGGAAGCGTTTTCCCTGCGGAGATCGTTGAGCAGCCGGTTGAGCTGGGCAAGGGCCAGGTTCTTGCGCGACAAGTCCTGGGTGGCCATCTCGACCTCGTGGGCCAGGCGCAGGTTGAATTCGCGGATCTCGCGATGGGCGTTCGAGAGCTGATCGAGCATCTGGTTGAACCCCTGTGACAACCGGCCGACCTCGTCGGGGGAGCCGACGACGACGCGGCGGTCGAGGTCGCCGCCCTCGACGTCGCTCATGGCAGCGGCCAGCGTTCCCAGCCGGCGCAGCACGACGCGGTTGATGAGGAAGCCGGTGAGCAGAACCAGCAGCACGAGGTGCACGGCGCTGAGGATGAGCGACCAGCGCTCGGTGACGTTGATGAGCGACTGCACCGGGCTCAGGCTCCAGCGCATGAGCAGAGTGGCTTGCCAGGGGCCTTCGAGATCCACGAAACGCTGGACGGTGTACACGTCGCCTTCCGCGGCCTTGCGCGCATAGACGATGGGTTCGCGGGGCAGGTAGGGCAAGCGAGTGATTTCCGGCGATTCGCCCCGTGGGGCGACGATGCGCACGGACGGGGAGGTGGGGGGCGAGCTGGGGGTGTCGTGCTCGACCATGAGCTGCAGTCGCTGGATGCGCGGATGCCGGTTGATGTAGTTGGACAAGGCGATGGCGTAGTCGCGCTCCTCGGCGTCCGGATCGAAACGCTCCAGGTTCTGCTTGATGTCGTCGGCGATCTCCTCGGCCGAGGACTGCGCCTGCCGAGTCAACTCCGCGCGCATGGCGTAGATGCGCACCCAAAGCGTGACGCCCGCTGTAGCCGCCGCAGTGACGGCCACCAGAAGCCAGACCTTGGAGCGGATGGTCATAACGTCATCCTAGCGCGGGCGGACTGGGATCGAAAACCCACCTGCCGTTCCCCCTAGGCTCGTCCCTGGAAACGAGAAAAGCCCCTGGAAAGGGTTCTCCCAGGGGCTTCTCTGCGAGCGCCAGGACCGTCGGTCCACTCCCGGCGGCCGCGACGCTTTGCGGGATGGGACGGACTACTCGGCGGCTTCTTCCTCTGCCTTCTTCTCGGCCTTCTTGCCCTTCTTGCCCTTCTTGGCCTTCTTCTTCTCGGGCTTCTCGGTTTCGCCGGCCGGAGCTTCGTCTTGGGCCGAAGCGATCTGCGTGCCGGCGAACGGGAAGGCGAAGGCGATGGCGAGAAGGACGATGCGGGTCAGCTTCATGGTGGTCTCCTTGGCGACGGTTTTGCCGGACTCCCAGGTCCGGCTTCGTCGCCTCCCTGTGCAGCCCACGTGCCACGCCATGATCGGCCGACGGATTCAGCTTTTTCAGATACTTGCGGGCGCTGCGCCCGCGCCTGCCCCGGCGCCCGTGGGGCGTTTTGGCCGAAAGACCGCCGGCCATGTAGAGAAGCGCCTCACGGCTTCCGGTCGGACTGCGTGAGGACGGCGATGTTCCTCGCCCCCGCCTTCTTGGCCACGGCCATCAGGTCGACAGCGGCGCCCAGAAAGACGCTCTTGTCCCCGCGCAGGAGCAGGGTTTCCGAGTCGACCTCGGCCAGCGCCTTGCGGATCTCGTCTTCCAGGTGGGCCGCCTCGACCCTGCGGTTGTAGAGATAGAGCTCGTTGTTCTTGGTCACCGTGAGCACCGGATCCGTGCGGCGCTTGGTGACCGCGCCGGCGGCATTGGCCTTGGGCAACGCGACCTTCACCCCCGAGCGCGAGGCGACCTCGGATTCGACGATGGCGGTGGAGGTCACCATGAAAATGATGAGCAGGACGAGGAACACGTCGGTGAGCGGCGTGATGTTGATCTCGGCGACGATGGATTCGTTGTCCTCGGCCTCGCCGTCGCGTTCGGGGCTGGCTTCTTCGACGTGGATGTTCATCCCCATGGCGCCGCTTCTCGACTAGGCCGGCTGGCTCTTTTCGGCCGGTAGGACCTGCGGCGCGCCGGCGGGCGCGGCTTGCGCCCTGGCCATGTCTCCGAGCGCGTAGAGGAACTCCTCGCAGTAGACCTTGTATTGCACGCCGATGGCCCCGATCTTCGCCACGAAGTAGTTGTAGGCGATGATGGCGTAGATGGCGACGAGGAGGCCCGCCGCGGTCGCGACCAACGCCGCGGCGATGCCCTGCGAGACGACCTTGAACCCGCCGGTGCCAGCCGTGGACATGGACTGGAAGGCCTTGAGGATGCCGACGACCGTGCCGAACAGCCCGACGAACGGCGCGGACGATCCGACGGTGCCCAGAGCCCATAGATAGCGTTTGAAGGCGGCCAACGCGACCGTGCGCTGCGAGTTGACGGCTTCCGCGGTCTTCTGCGGTGTCTTGGCGAAGACCCGCAGGCCACGGCCGAAGACCTCGCCCAAGGGATCGTTCGCGGTCTCGCAGAGCGCGGCGGCCTTGGCCAGGTCGCCGCGCTCGACCGCTTCGATCACGCGGTTCTTGAACATCTCGGACTTGGGCAGCACCCGCCACAGGGCGTGGATGCGCTCGCAGATCACCGCCACGCCGGCCACCGACCAAAGCAGGAGCAGCAAGAGAATGGCCCACTCGTCGTGGATGAGATTGCGAATCGTTTCCCAGGTCATTGCATCGGCTTTGCTCGCGAGGGCGGCGCTCGCCGGTCCGGGCCAGCGCAGCCCCGCGTGTGTCTCTGTGTCAGTAAAGTGCTTGCTTGTCGGCGCTTTGTCCAGCTTCTCCGCTACAATGCGAACCATGTCACAGGGGGCACCAGGCGCAAGCCTGCCGAGGTTTAGCCGCCGGCTGCTTTTGGCGGGCCTGGGCCTCGACGCGGCCGAGCTGATCTGCTGCGGGCTGCCTCTGGTGCTCTGGATGCAGGATTCGGCTCGGGACTTCGTGTGGTTGAAGGTGGCGCTGCCTCTGACCCTCGCGTTGTGGGCGGCGGCGGCGCTGCGCATGGCCTACCTGGTGCGGCCCGTGCTCGATATCGTGGCGGCGCTGCGCGAAGGGGGCAAGCCCAAGCCCACCGAAGCGGAAACGGCCCGGCTTGCGCTTCTGCGCGCGCCGCGCGAAATCGCCGTCGTCCATTTGCTGGGCTGGGCTCTCGTGGTATCGGCCTTGCCCGCGCACGCCATTGCCGTGGGCGCGCGCGACCCGCTCTCGGGAGTCGCGCTCATTCAGCTCGTGCTCGTGACCTCGGCGGGATTGGCCGCCGTTCGCATCTTGGCGGTCGAGACCATCCTGGCGCCCACCCGCGCCATCCTGGTGCCCAATCTGCAAGGCATCCGCGTCTTCGCGGATCGCTATCGGGGGGCGCTGCTCGCCGTTGGCGTGGCGCTGCTCGGGCTGTGGCAGACCGCGCTGGCCTTTTTCTGCACGATGCTCGGCGGGGCCACGGGCGAGGTTTTGGTCTCGGGTGTGCTCGTCCTCTGGCCGGTTCTGCTGCCGGGCGGCTACCTCTGGTGGCGGCGGGTCCTGGCGCGCACGCAGCCGATCGAGGACTACTTCGATGCCGCCCTGCGGACCAAGGGCGGCAAGGGGCTCGGCCGGGACGACCCCAAAGCGGTGGCGGCCTTCGTGGCCGCGGAGCGCACGCCCTACGCGCTCGGTGCGGTACAGGCGCTGTTGCTCGTCGCGGGCGGGGGAGCAGCGGTGGTCCACCTGGGCTTGGGTGGGCACGTCGCTCTGGCCTTGGCGGGCAGGTTGCTTCTCATCGTGCTGCTCGTGTCGTTGCTCGCCACGTTCTACCAGACGCTGCTCTGCCAGCAGGTCCTACGGCCGCTCATTCGGCACCTGGGCTCGCGCCACGCTTTGCCCCTGGCGGAGGTGCGCGCGCCGCTCGGGCTTTCGGCCAAGCTGGGCGCATCCCTGCTCGCGCTCTTGGTGGCGGCCTGTGCCTTCGTCTGGCTTTTCGTGCACGCGCGCTCGGCATGGGGCCCCCTCTCGCTTGCCGTGGCCACGGTGGCGGTGTTCGGCGTCGTGTTGCTCCTGGTTCGCGACGTCGTGTCCCCCTTGCGGGCCCTCGAGGAGCGCTCGGGCGAAATGGCGCAGGGCCAACTCGCGCGGCCGGTGCCACCGTGGGGCGAGGCCGACGAGATCGGCCGCCTGGCCGTGATGTTCGAGGAGATGCGGCGCTCCTTGCGCGATCGCCTGCGCTCGACGGAATCCATCAACGTCGATTTGGAGCGCGAGGTGCGCCGACGCACCGAAGCGCTCGAGCAGCGCAACGCCGAGCTGCACGAAGCCCTGGAGAAACTGCGGCGCGCGCAGGACAACCTGGTGCGCACCGAGAAGCTGGCCTCCATGGGCCGCCTCGTCGCCGGCATCGCGCACGAGATCAACAACCCGGTCAACGCGGTCATAAACTCGCTGGGACCGCTGGAGGAAGCCGTGAAGAAGATCGCGGCGGGCGACGGCGGCTCCGCGGCGACGCTGGGCAGGGAGGCCGAGGAGATCTTGGCCGTCGTCCAACGCGGCGCCGCGCGCACCAAGGCCATCGTGCAGGCCCTGCACGGCTATGCGCGCGGCGACGATTCGACCCAGCGTCTGGTCGACCTGGCGCGCAGCTTGGACGACACCTTGGGTCTGCTCCAGCACCGGCTGCGCCACGTCCAGGTCGTCAAGGACATCGAGCCCGGGGTGCGCATCGCGGGCTTTCCCGGCCAAATCGATCAGGTGTTGATGAATCTCCTGACCAACGCCGCGCAGGCCATCGGCGCGCGGGGCGGCACCATCACGGTTGCCGCGAAGAACCAGGACGCGCAGGTGCTGCTGACCATCGCCGACGACGGCCCCGGCATTCCCGGCGACGTCTTGCCCCACATCTTCGATCCTTTCTTCACCACCAAGGACGTGGGGGAAGGCTCGGGGCTGGGCCTGTCCATCGTCCACGGCATCATCGAGCGCCACGGCGGCCGCATCGACGTGGACAGCCAACCCGGCCACGGAACCAAGTTCAGCATCTCGTTTCCGCTGCCGCCGGCCGGTGGCGTCAGCCGGAATCCGCAGTGAAGGCCGTAGGGGCGCAATTCATTGCGCCCGCCAATTCCCGAGGGCGCGAGGAATCGAGGGCGCGAGGAATTGAGGGCGCGATGGATCGAGGGCGCAATGAATTGCGCCCCTACTCGATCTTGACTTCGACGGATAGGGGCTTGCCGGCGCGCAGGTAGTCGGCGCGCATCACGCCGGTCGTGCGGAACCTCGCGTAGGCCGCCAGCGCCTTGTCGGACGAGGTCAGAGCGGTGCCGTTGAGCGAGAGCACGACGTCGCCCTCCTGCAAGCCGATGCGAGTCAAGATGGCCCCCGATTTGAGCGAGACCAGACGGAACCCGATGCGCTTGCCACCCTTGGCTTCGGGTGCGACCCGCATGGTGCGCGCGATGCGGGGCAGGCCGGCCATGACCGCGTCCGCGCCGCGGCGGCTGATGGCGTAGTGGTTGTCGTCTTTGCGCGTGATCTCGGCGGCGATGTTGGCGAGCACCTTCTCGCGTTCGCAGTCGGCCTTGTCGCGCGCGTTGGCCGCCTTGGACTGCGCGGTTTCGGGACCGTCGGCCACGATGCTGCGCCTCGCGCCGCGGCCTTGGGTCTTGAGATTCATGGTGTGGAGCAGGATCTCGAAGATGGCGCCCACGTCGCGGCCGGTGACGGTGAGGATCACGCCCTGGGCCAGTCGCCGTTCCGCCAGCGCCGGCTCGAACCTGTAGTCGATACAGGTCACTTCCCTCGCCCACTCGGCCAGCGTAGTCAGATCGCTGTCAGCCAGGAAGGAAACCCGCACCCGCGCGTCTGCTTTCGCGGGCTTGCAGGCTTGCGCCGGGCTGGCGGCCGAGCCGGCCAGCGCCAGGGCGATGACTGCGGACAGACGGAACATCGAGGAGACTGGCCTTCACGCCATTCATTCGGCAGATCCTCTGCATTTCTCGACTGCCTTCGAGAAGAAGCTCGCCGCCGAGATCGAGTCGGTGGTGGCGGGGCCACAAGCGGCGATGCCGCTTCGCAGGGGAATTGGCGACCTTTCCGTGGCGCAGGCACAAGCCCCACTGGAATCGGACACCCCTGATGGCGTGCAATGCGCCGTTTCCTGTTTGCTGGCCACCGCGGCTGCCGATTGGCGCGCGCCCCCCAGCGCCACTCGTCAGCAGCGGAGGCAAAAAAGTTGACGGGCTCCTCGGCAGGGCTACGGTGGTGATGTAGGTATAGGTAGTAAGAGAAGTACATACTCCGACACACACCGGGTACACCATGGCCACATCGAAGAGCAAGGCAGCAGCACCTGGACGCAGCCGCGAGGTTCTTGGCATCGGTCTGCTAGGAATTGCCCTATTTTCGCTCGTTTCGCTCGCTTCAATGCAGGCCGGCAACAACCGCATCATGGGGCCTGGTGGGGCCAAGGCGGCGGTAGAAATCTATTCTCTGGCTGGTATCGCGTCATACCTTCTCATTTGCGCGTGCCTGGTTGTCTCTGTGCGTCTATGCCGCCGCAAGCCGGTTGTCGCCGGCCTGCTCGAACCGCCCGGCTTCGTCGCCCTGGTCAGCTCGGTGGCAGTGCTCTGCCACCTGCCGTTTGCCGACGGCCAAGTGCTTCTGCGTGGGCCGGGTGGCTTGCTCGGGCAGTACGTCGGCCAGCTCACCGCCAGCTTCATCGGTCCCGTGGGCGCCGCGCTGGCTGCCACGACGCTGCTGTGCACGGCGATCATCCTGCTCACGGACATACGCGTGGCCGAGGTCGTGGTTTCGCTGGCCTGGGCGGGCCGTCACGTCGGCCGTGGGCTCTGGTGGCTGGCCAGGATGTCTTGTCGGGGCGCTGCTGCCACCGTGCGCGCGCTCGGCCGGGTGGTCGTGGCCATGTTCCCGGACAAGTCCGAGGCCGAGGCGGCGGCGGAGGAGAGCGCAGAGGTTCTGGAGTCGGAGCGCGCGGAGCGCGAAGCCACGGAGGACGAGATGCTGGTGGAGGATCCCGCCCTGGCTGCGGGCGAGCTTGTCCTGTCGGACGAGCCGGACGGGACGCTCGACGGCGCCGATGCGGCCGCCATGCGCGAGCTGGAAGGGGATTCCACGGCCTACGATTTGCTCGCGGTGGGCGATAGCGCGCCGGCCACGGGGCTCGCCGAGACCGAGTCGGCCGCGC
The DNA here is from genome assembly GCA_016935975.1 of Deltaproteobacteria bacterium. Lineage (GTDB taxonomy): Bacteria > Myxococcota_A > Polyangia > Fen-1088 > Fen-1088 > Fen-1118. The sequence continues at coordinate 838 of JAFGPX010000325.1, read as the reverse complement.
AGGAGCTGCCCGCCGACGTCGGGACGCCGGTCGAAAGCGAAGAGCGCCGGGCGGTCGCCGCGGTGGTTGCCGAGGTCGCGGCCGTCGAGTGCGCCGCCATGGCCGAGGCCGAGAAAGCCGGAGCGCCCGAGCCCAAGCCCGAGGAGGCTCCCATCGCCATCATCGCCCCCGTCATGAGCGCGCTCGACGACGGTCCGACCGAGGCCAGCGAGACATGCACGGAGCCGCCCGCCGAGGCTGGCCCCACGATCGTTCCCGCCGTCGCCCCCCCCGTGGAGAAGCTGTCGGCGCCCGAGGAAGATGGCCCAGGCTACATCAAGCTGTCCGACGGCGCTTTCCAACTGCCGTCGTCCGATCTGCTGGAGTACCAGCCACCCAAGGGCGGCGAAACCGATGCCGCCACGCTGCGGGCCTTGGCCGAGCGTTTGGAGCAGGCGCTCTCCAACTACGGCGTGCAGGGCAGGGTGACGGCCATCCAGATGGGGCCGGTCATCATCACCTTCGAGTTCGCGCCCGCGCCGGGAACGCGCACCGGCAAGATCGTGCAGCTCGAAAACGACCTGGCCATGGCCCTCGAAGCGCAGTCGGTGCGCATCGTGGCCCCCATCCCGGGCAAGGCCGTGGTCGGTATCGAGATCCCGAACAAGAAGCGCGAGACCGTCTACCTGAAGGAGATCCTCGAGGACGACGGCTTCAAGAAGGCCGGCAACAAGCTGCAGATCTGCCTGGGCAAGGACACCAAGGGCGCGCCGGTCAGCGTGAACCTGGCCAAGATGCCGCACCTGCTCGTCGCCGGCACCACCGGCTCGGGCAAGTCGGTCGCGGTCAACGGCATGAT
>JAFGPX010000324.1 GCA_016935975.1 Deltaproteobacteria bacterium | reverse complement strand
GGGAAGCCGTGGCGGGCCAGCATGGCGTGGTGCCAGGGCACGGCCACCAGCGCGCAAGCCAGGATGGCCAGCGGCAGCGAGCGCAGGATCTCGGCCCGCGCCAGCCGCCGCCAGTTCCAGCTGAACAGCAGATAGGCGAAGAAGACGATGACCGGCAGGCCGAGGCCGGCCAGGCCCTTGGCCAGCATGGCCAGGCCGCACAGGATCGAGGCGATGTGCAGGTAGAAGGGCGCCTTGTAGCGGGTGCGCGCCGAAAACCACAGGAAGGCCACGAAACCCGCGAGGTACGGCAGCATCGCCACCACGCCGGGCAGGTTGAGCCGACGCCTCCCGGGCAGGGGCAAGGTCCAGGTCAACTGGATGGAATCGACCACGAGTTGCGGCAGCACGGCGAGGGCGAGCAGTGCAATCGTCGTGTAGTACAGCGGATGGTGCGGCCACGAGAGCCCGCGCCACCTGCGGCGCGGCAGCAGGTCGTCTTTGTCGTCGAAGAGGGCCATGGCACAAAGCCCCAGGCCCAGGGTCATGGGGCCGATGAAGGGCATGTCGGTCATGGCCTGGCGTGCGACGAGGCTGAACATGGGGAAGGTGGCGAGCGCGAGTGCCGACAACACCCCCGCGCGCCGGCTGACGAAGCGCGAAACCGGCAGGTACACGCCGATGAGGGCGGGCAGGGCCATCAGACAGAAGGGCAAGCGCAGCGCCCATTCCGGCCGCGACGACAAGGCGAACTCGCCTGCGGACAGCCCGGCGCCGCCGATGCCGAACACCTTCAGCGACAGCGCCATGATCCAGAAAGTCAGAACTGGCTTCGACCAGAAGTACTCGCCGTCGATTGGCGATCCGGGCCAGTGCAGGCTGATGAAGTCGTTCCGCCGCGCCATCTGCCGGCCCACCTCGCCGTAGTGGGTCTCCCACGGGTCGATGAGGCCGTAGCTGCCGGCAAAGGGCAGGTAGAGGAGGGCGCCGACGAGCAGGACGAGAAGCACCACCTGTCGCTCGCTCAGCCGGTCGAGGAACCCGGCGCGCGGCGTGGGCTGTGCTTCGGGGTCTTTCTCGGTCTTGGATGTCATGCGCTCCGCCGTCGTTGGAAGTCCGGCATGCTATGCGCGGCGGCCGCGTCTGTGAAGTAGCAAGGCCAGGCCGGCCAGCACGAGCGCCAGGCCCACGCCGGGCAGCCAGATTTGCAGGAGCTGCGGCCACCAGTAGCGCTCGGGCGCGATGCCGATACGGTGCCGGCGGGCGAAGTCGATCTGCGCGAGCAGGAAAGTCGCGGCGAGCGCCAGCAGGGCCAGGCCGGCCAGGATACGCGGGGCACGCTTTGCGGTAGGGGGGGGCACGGTGTTCTCACGCTCCGGTGGCGCTAGATGATACGGGCGGGCCGAGGCCGTCAAGGGCTCCGACGCTGCTGATGCGGCGCGCTGGCCAGCACTTTTTCGTTGACGCGTTTTTGATCTGGATTCTAGTTGTTGCGACACCCACCGGAGAAACTGGCGGGGCGACCAACCCTCAAGGAGAGAGATCCCATGCAGAAACTCTATCTGGCTTTCGGACTTTGTACGGCGCTTGTGGCCTGTGGTGGCGGCGACGACATCAAACGCGGTGGCGCGAACGAATCGTGCACGAGCCACAATGACTGCCAAGACAACCTGCTCTGTCTCAACAACGTCTGCGTGGCGTCGGCGCAGCCGGCGGTCGATGGCGGGGGCCAGGCGACGCCCGCCGTGACCAGCGGCCCGGGGGAATCTTGCACCAAGACAGCCGACTGCGTGGCCGGCTACAAGTGCTACAACGGCACCTGCCTCATGGCGCCGCCCCAGACCGACGCAGCCATCGTCCAAGTCCCCGTCTACATCGTTGTCGACGCGGGTGGGCCGCCCACCAACCCCGTGCTCAGCGGCCGCGGCGAAACCTGTGCGCAGAGCTCGGACTGCGAGCAGGGCCTCATCTGCCTGCCGCTCTCGGACAGCACCGGGCTCGGCGTGTGCGACATCGCCACCTACGGCTTCACCACGGGCACCAAGACCTGCCACGCCGAGTGCAAGACGGACCTCGACTGCTGCGAGATCCCGCTTGGCACGACGGGAACCTCGATCGAAGCCGGCACGGTCGAGTACAAGTCCTGCGCCGACCTGCGCAAGGCCATGAGCCCCTACGGCGGCGACAACTGCAGCGACCAGGTTTCCATCTCGCGCGAGTGCTTCCTCTACAAGACCTACTGCGAGTGCACCGCGACCAACATCCCGTGGAAGTGCACGCCCGAGGGGCGGTGCTCGTACGTCAGGGCTTGCGACCCGACGATCACGGCCGAGGTCATGAAGGGCTGCCCGGCCAAGACGCGCGCTGGCTTCGCGGTGCCGGGCTGCAACGCCACCACCAAGCTCTGCGCGGCGGTTGCGCCGACGGGCGGCTGCGCGAGCGACGACGCGTGTTCGGGGATGGCCGTGGCGGATGACCCGAAGGACACCTGCTCGCTCAACGAGTGCAAGTGTCTGGTCGCCACGGGCGCCTGCTACCGAAAGTGCAACGCCGACCTCGATTGCGCGCCCGGTCACATGTGCGATACGACCCAGATGCTGTGCAAGCCGGCGGGCGAGTGCACCACCGACGCGTACTGCGCGGTCAAGCTGGAGAACGCGGGCGCCAAGTGCGCTCCCGTTGGCGATGGCACGGTCAAGGCCTGCCGGTTGCCGTGCACGACCGACCAGGACTGCAGCCCCTCGGGCCTGTCCGGGTCGTCGTTCACCGGCACGGTCTGCGGCGCGGATCGCTTCTGCGGCTCGATCGGCTGCACCTCCGACGACGAGTGCGCAAGTCCGACCTCCATCGGCAGCGACGTCGGCTCGGTCAAGATGTTCTGCGCGCTGCCGGTCGCCGCCACGACCGTCCAGTGGGCTTCGGCCATCACCGACTAGCCGGCGCCCGAACCGAGCCTATCGGCTCGGCGGATCCCTCCGCAAAGCCTGGATCTCCGACGAGATCCAGGCTTTGCGCTCTTCCGCAGTCGGTGTTTTTTCGTCCGCCTGCGCGAGCTTCGCACCTTCACGCCCGCTTTCCGGCTCCAAGTTAGGCAATTTCGGAGACAGGCATGCCCGAATCACGATCCATCAAAGTCGCCATCATCGGCGGTGGCCCGGCCGGCTGCACGGCCGCCATCTACGCCGCCCGCGCCAACCTCTCGCCCGTGCTGTTCGAGGGCGGCGGGCTCTTGGTCGAGCCCATCACCACGCCCGGCGGCCAGCTCACCATCACGACCGAGGTGGAAAACTACCCCGGTTTCCCGCACGGTATCGCCGGACCGAAGCTCATGGAGTTCATGCGCGCGCAGGCCGAGCGCAACGGGGCCAAGGTCCTGACCACCGACGTGACCGAGGTCGACCTGTCGGGCCGCCCGTTCAAGCTCGGCACGGGAGAGGGCGAGTTTCTCGCCGGGACGGTCATCGTGGCAACGGGCGCCTCGGCCAAGTGGTTGGGGATTCCGTCGGAGAACAAGTACCGCAACCATGGCTTGTCGGCCTGCGCGACCTGCGACGGTGCGTTCTTCAAGGGCATGGACGTCGTCGTCGTGGGCGGCGGCGACACGGCCATGGAGGAGGCCCACTACCTCGCCAACCTGGCCAGTCGGGTGACCATCGTGCACCGGCGCGACGGTTTTCGCGCCTCGCAGGCCACGCTCGACCGCGCCCGGCGCAATCCCAAGATCGCCTTCGTGACCAACGCCGTGGTGGACGAGATACTGGGCGAGCTGCCCAAGCCGGGCGTCACCTCGGTGCGCCTGCGCGACACGCGCGACGGCAGCACGCGCGAGCTGGGCTGCCGCGGGATCTTCGTGGCCATCGGTCACAGTCCGAACAGCGAACTCTTCCGGGACAAGCTGGACATGGACGCGACCGGGTACATCAAGACCCGGCCGGGCTCCACCGCGACCAGCGTGGCCGGGGTCTTCGCCTGCGGCGACGTGGCCGACCATGTCTACCGCCAGGCCATCACCGCCGCCGGCACCGGCTGCATGGCCGCCATCGACGCGGAGCGGTTTCTGGGCAGGTAGGAAACCACAGAGAGCACGGAGGGAGGAGGAGGGCACAGAGAGGGGAAGGGTTCCGGATCCGAAGCCCAGAAGCCGCCATGCCCTCCCGCCTCTCCGTGCTCTCTGTGGTCGGCAGCTTGCAACCTCTGGTAGTCGGGGGCGGGCGGTAGCATAATTGACCACCATGCGTGAGAGCACGCCACCGGCCGATCCGGTCAACGAGCCCGAAATCATCGTGGAGGAGACTCCGGCGGTCGACGTGCTCGCGGCCGCGGCCAACACCGAACAGATCGCGACGAGCCTGGCCAAGGTGAGTCTGTTCGCGGATCTGCCGGCCGTGTACCTGCGTCGCATCGCCAGCTTGGGCGTCGAGGAGAGCTTCGCGCGCGGCGCTCCAGTCTTCGCCGAGGGCACGCCGGGCGACAAGCTCTACGTCATCCTGTCGGGATCGGTGCGCATCAGCCGTCAAGTGCCCGGCATGGGCGAAGAAGCGTTGGCCATCCTCAAGACCGGCGACTACTTCGGCGAGATGGCGCTCATCGACGATTTTCCCCGCAGCGCCGACGCCATCGCCCACGAAAGTTGCAGGCTTCTGGTCTTGAGCAAAGAGCGCGTGGCCGACCTGCTGTTCGTCGACCGCGATCTGGCCTACGACCTTCTGTGGAGCTTCGTGCGCACGCTCTCCGCCCGCCTGCGCGAGACGAACGACAAGATGACGTTCCTGGCGGTGAGCAGCAAGTTCTAGGGAGCAACCGCGTTCGCATCGTGGATCCAGAAGCCAAGAAGATGTGGCAAACCGCTGCCTCGCACGGCGCGCTTGGCCTTGAAATCGCAGCGGCGGTTGGCATAGGGTACTTCGGCGGACAGTACCTGGACCGCATGCTTGGTGTGTCCCCCTGGTTGACGTGGATAGGATTCGCGGCGGGAGTGGGGGCCAGCGCCAAAGCGATGATTCGGGTCGTGCGCAACTACAACAAGAGCCTCGAACCAGAGCCACCGCCGGACAAAGATGAATAGCAGCCACTTTCGCACCATGGATCTCGCCAATGCCGGCCTGGGCGTGCTGGTGACTGCCCTGGCCGGCCTCTTGTGGGGCTGGGCCGGAGTGGTCGCGGCCGCCAGCGGCGCGTTGCTCGCTTGTGTCAACCTGTACACCATCTGGCGCCTCGCGGGCCGGGCCGCTCGACGTGCCGCAGCGGGAGACAAGAACCAGGCGGCGAAGCTCTTGGCCGCGCTGGGTGTGAAAATGACGATCCTCTTCGCGCTGGTGTGGGTCGCCCTGCGTATCTGCAATCTGTGCCTCGTGCCGTTCACCATCGGGATTTCCGTGCTTCCCGTGTCGCTGGTGTTCTCCGGGCTGTGGCTTTCCTCCACGGTCGGGGAACACGGGAGCGCATAGCGCATGGGCGAGCATTCCACCTGGTTCAGCCTTTTCCCCGGGTACGAAACCCTGCGCGGCAACCTGGAAATCTACCTCGGCCGCGAGTGGACCTGGCAGGTCTTCCAGGCCACGCATTTCGAGATCGATCACCTTCTCGGCGCCGTGCTCGTGCTGCTGGTGCTCGGCCTGCTGGCTCTGCGCTACTGGCTCGCCGTGCGCACGGCAGGCGATCGCGGCGCGGTGCCGCCGCCCAGCCTCGGGGCTCGCACCCTGATCGAAACCCTGGCCACCATGATCTACGGCTTGATGGAAGGCGCCATGGGTCCCAAGCACGCGCGCAGGTACCTGCCGCTCGTCGGCACGCTCTTCCTTTTCATCCTTTTCTGCAATTTGCTGTCGCTCATCCCGGGCTTCGTTCCTCCGACGGCCACGCTCAAGACCAATTTGGCGCTGGCGCTCATGGTGTTCTTGCTGACCCATGTCTTCGGCGTGATCGCGCACGGGCCCAGGTACTTCAAGCATTTCCTGGGGCCGATTTGGTGGCTGGCGCCGCTCATGCTTCCGCTCGAGATCGTCAGCCACCTGGCGCGGCCCGTGTCTCTTTCCGTGCGTTTGCTTGGCAACATCGTCGCGGACCACAAGGTCACCGCCATCTTCTTCTCGCTCATTCCGCTGCTCGTCCCCGTGCCTTTCCTCGTGCTGGGGGTCTTCGTCGCGGTCGTTCAGGCCGTGGTGTTTTCCTTGCTGTCGACCATCTACATCGCAAGCGCTATTGCCCACGAGGAGCACTAGGCATATCGTCTGGCCCAAACCACCCACCCTGTTCCGCATAGGAGGATCCCGAAATGCGCCGAGTCGCCAAGCTGTTCGCTCCGTTGGCCGCCTTCGTGCTGACCGCCCTTTCCAGCGCCACCGCGTTCGCCCAGGGCGCCGCCCCGGCCGCTGCCGACAACTCCAAGGGCTTGATCGGCATCGGCGCCGCGCTCGCCATCGGCCTGGCGGCCCTGGGGGGTGGTCTCGGGCAAGGCCGCGCCGCCACCGCCGCGCTCGAGGGCATCGCGCGCAACCCGCAGGCCTCGGGCAAGGTCTTCACGCCGATGATCGTCGGTCTGGCCTTCATCGAGTCGCTGGTCATCTACGGTCTCATCATCGCCATCATCCTCACCGGCAAGCTGTAGCCGCGCATCCATCTTACCCCGCTGCGCCCAGGCGGCGGGATCCCGCCAGACCCAATGCTGGTCACTCAGGAAATATCCACAGGGAGAAGCGGAGGAACGGAGCCGGGAAGTCCTTGGCATTCGGCCACGCATATCCGCCTCTGTTTCTCCGCTCCTCCTTGTCTTTCCCCTACGTGATCTAGACCTGCGCGCGTCCGGTGTGGTAGGCGGTCCTGCGCAAGACGAGCGTCAGGAGTCCCGCGGCCACCACCAGCAGCCCGGCCGCCAGGCCCCACCAGACCCCCTCGAGTCCCAGGCCGCCGTGCAGCGCCAGCAGGTAGGCGAGGGGCAGGGCCAGGAAGTAGTAGCCGACCAGGTTGAACACGGCGGCCGGTTTGGTGCGGCCCAGGCCGCGCAGGATGCCGCTCGCCACGACCTGCGTACCGTCGAGCATCTGGAAGGCCGCCGCGATGGGCAGCACGCGCGCGCACAGCTCGGCCACCGCCGGCTCGGCGCCGTAGAGGCGCGGTAGCCACCCGCGCAGCAGGAAGAAGGCCGCGCCGAAGCAAGCCATCACGCCCACGCCGAGGAGCAGCGACAGGTTCGCGGCCCGGCGCGCGCCCTGCTCGTCTCCGGCGCCGATGAGGTTGCCGACCCGCACGGCCGCTGCCGTCGAGATGCCGAGCGGGAACATGAAGCTCAGCGTGGCGAGGTTGAGCACGATGGCGTGCGCGCCGAGGGGCACCGGCCCGAGGCGGCCGGCCAGAAGGGTCGCGAGCTGAAAGGCCCAGACCTCGAAGCCGTAGTGCAGACCGATGGGCAAGCCCAGCCACACGATGCGGCCGATGCGCCGCCAGTCGAACGACGCGCGCTCCCAGGGCGTCCAGGCCGGCCGGTGCAAGCCGGTCCAGAAGATCACGGCGAGCAGCAGCCCGGGCAGAAGCAGTCGCACGATCGCGCCAGCCACGCCCGCGCCGGCGGCAGGGGACAGGCCGGTGCCGCCGAAGACCAGCCACCAGGTCAGAGGCGCGTTGATCGCGTTCACCACCAGAACCACCCACAGCGAGGGCCACACGACGCCACGGCCGGCGAGATACTGGCGCGCGATGGTGAAGACTAGAAATCCGAAGGCGGTGGGCGCCTGCACCGCCACGAAGACTGCGGCCAGCCTGGACAGCTCCGCGTCCTGTCCGAAGAGCTCGAGCACGGGGCGCGTGCCCAGCCACAGTCCAGAAACCGGCAAACCGAGTAGGAGGGAGAGCACGAGCCCGCGCTGGAAGGTGAGCGCCGCCGTGCGCGCGTCGCCGGCGCCATAGGCTTGGCTCAAGATGGGATCGGCCCCCATCACCACGCCCATGGCCATCAAGATGGTGCCGTGGGTCCACACGTTGCCGAGCGAGACGGCGCCGAGCGCGATGGTTCCGGCCCGGCCGACGATCACGGTTTCGGCCACGCCCAGCATCATCATGCCCACCTGCGCGGCCATGAGCGGCAGGGCCAGCCGCACGAGCGTGCGCAGCTCGCTCGGCGGCGCGGCCTGGGGAGCGTCGGTGGTCGTCATGGGCTCGGGGTGCATGTGCCTGCCTTGGTCGTGGCAGGTTGGATGGGGCTGCAAGCTACCCCGTCGGACGTGTGACTCGCAACGCACAGTGGAGGGATCGGCCGGTTGTCCGGCGCCGCTGGCCGGCGTACGCTTGTCGGGATGTCGCTCTGTGCGCCGCGAGAACTGTGCGTGCCGGTCCTGGCGCTTCTGCTGGGTTCGGCCTGCGACGGCCGGCGGGCCATGCGCATCTCGCCCTGCCGCGCGGAGGGCGAGACGCGAGCCTGCACGAACACCTGCGGCGTGGGCGTGGAAACCTGCACGCGCGGCACATGGTCGGGTTGCGTGGTGCCTCCCGTCCGGCTCCCCTGCACGAACACCTGCGGCGAGGGCACGCGCCTGTGCCTGGACAACCGGCTCTCGGAGACTTGCGACCTGCCGCCGGTCCGCCTGCCGTGCAGCAACGTCTGTGGCGAGGGTACCCGCCTGTGCCAGGACGGCAAGCTCGCCCCGACCTGCGAAGTGGAGCCGGTGGTCTTGGACTGCTCGACCATCTGCGGCCCGGGCACGGAAACCTGCATCGACGGCAAGTGGCAAGCCTGCACCGCCAAACAGCCCAAGCAGCCCAAGCTGACGGCGGTCCTGCGCGATTTCCACGGCACGGCGCCCGACATGGACCGCGGCGACGTGGGCGAGGCTCACGAGACCGGCATCGTGGCCGCCATTCTCGGCGCCGACGACAAACCGGTCTATGCGCACACCGGGCCCACACGCACGGTGAGCGGCCCGGACAGCTTCGACCTGTGGTTCCGCGACGTCCCCGGCGTGAACGCCTCCATGGTCCTCGACATGCCGCTGGCTCCCTCGGGCGCGAACAACGACGTCTACACCTACCGCAACACGGAGTTCTTCCCCCTCGACGACAAGCTATTCGGCAACGAAGGCCAGTCGCACAACTATGCCTTCACCGCCGAGATCGCCACGCGCTTTCGCTACAATGGCGGTGAGACCTTCACGTTCTCGGGCGACGACGATGTCTTCGTGTTCATCAATCGCACCCTGGCCATCGACATCGGCGGCATCCATTCGCCCCTGTCCCGGACGGTCGTTCTGGACGAGGAGGCCGGCACGCTGGGTCTCGTCAGGGGTGGCGTCTACCCTATGCACATCTTCTTCGCCGAGCGGCACCCGATCGGCTCGGATTTCATCGTCGAGACCACGATCTCCGAGTTCGCAGTATGTGACTAGAACCGGTTGACGGACCGCCTCGCGAAGATGGAGACTCCTTCGTCCGAGGAGGCCCCATGAGCACGGAAGCGTCATTCCCGACGGTCAACGGCAGCGTCTACACCTTCACCTTTGGCGACACCACCTTCGCCGTCGACGCGGCCAAGGCCGGCCGTATCGCGGTCTTCGCGCTCGCGGGGCAGAACATCCTCTGCGCGGCCAAGAACAGCGAAGACAACAACTGGGGCTCCACCTTCTGGCCCAGTCCGCAGAGCGACTGGAATTGGCCGCCGCCCGCCGAGATCGATCCCGGCCCCTACCGGGCCGAGATGCAAGGGGCAAGCCTGCTCGTCGAGAGCCCGCCGGCCCCGGGTCTCGGGCTGGCGGTCAGCAAGCGCTTCTCGGTCGATGCGGCCAAGGCCGTGGTCACCATCGAGTACGGCATCGCCAACCAGGGCAAGGCGCCGCGCAAGGTCGCGCCCTGGGAGATCTCGCGCGTGGCATCCGGGGGCCTGACGTTCTTTCCCATGGGCGAGGGCCGACCCTGGAAAGGACCGCAGGAGCTTCTGTCTCTGCGCCTGCAGGACGGCGTGGCGTGGCTGGCTTCGGAGACGCGCGCGGCCAGCACGGACCAGAAGGTGTTCGCCGATGGGCGCGAAGGCTGGATCGCGCATGTCGCGGGCGATCTCATCCTGGTCAAGGCCTTCGCCGACACGACGCCGCCTCAGGCCGCGCCCGGAGAGGCCGAGATCGAGCTCTACACCGATCCGGGCCGCACCTACGTCGAGGTCGAGAACCAAGGCGCCTACATGAGCCTGCAGCCGGGAGCCGCGTTGGCCTGGCCCGTGCGCTGGTTTCTGCGCAAACTAGACACATCGGTGCCGCGGCAAGCGGGCAGCGTCGCGCTGCTGGCGTTGGTTCGCGGGCTCGTCCCATAGGAGGCTGCTCATGCGCGCACGGGGTCTACTTGCGGTTCTGGCCGTGGTGGCCGCGTGCGATGGGGGCTCGGCGTACGAGGGCGCGAAGCTCGACGGCGCCGCTGGGGGGACGGGCGGGGCGACTTCTGCAGGCGGCACGGGTGGGGCCGGCGGCGCAAGCAGCTCGACAGGCGGCACGACGGAAACCGGCGGCGCGACGGAAACCGGCGGCACGACGGCAGTGGGTGGCGCAAGCGGAGTCGGCGGCTCGGCGGGGACGGGCGGCGAAGTAGCGACCGGGGGAGCGAGCGGCGCCGGCGGCCGAACCTTCACGGGCGGCGATGCAGGAGCAGACTCGGGTTTCGGGCTCGACGGGCCCCCCGGTGGCTTCGGTGGCGGTGGGGCCGGCGGCGGTGGGGGCGGCCGCACGGGAGGCGGGCGCCCCGACGCGGGCCGCGAGGCTGGCGCGGAGGCGAGGCCGGACGGACCCGTGGACGTGACGGCGGACGGCCGTGCCGACGGCAAGACGGACGCGGCATCCGGGTCGGGCTCCGACGCCACGACCCACGATGGCGCGCCTTGTCCCTACGCCGGTCATGTCACGTACACGCTGGCCAAGAACCCCAATCCGACCACGGCCGAGCAACAGGCCTACACGCTCATCACCGAGGCCATGGACCAAGCCGTCTACTACTACAACTGCTACGCCGACATCACCAAGTCCCTGAACGTCTCGTACAACTCGGGCGTGCAGACCGCGGACGGCAACATCAACGGCTCGATTCGCTTCGGCGGCACGCAGTACATGGACAAGGTCACGGCCATGCACGAGATCGCCCACACCCTCGGCGTCGGCACGGCGTCGAACTGGATGGACTTCCTGCCGCTGCCGGACGGTGGTGGTACGCGCATCTGGACTGGGCCGATCGCAACGGCAGAGCTGCGCGCCATCACCGGCGTGGCCACCGACGTCGTCAAGGGCGACAGCCAGCACTTCTGGCCCTACGGCTTGAACTACCAGAGCGAGTGGCACTCCGAGGCCGACGGCATCGCCCACTGCCGAATGGTCATGGCCCTGCGCAAGGACATGGGGATGTAGGGCCGCGCTTCATCGCGCCCCCGCTAGAACACCACCCAGCGCCGCGGCAGGAACAGCTCTTGGTAGGCGCGCATGGCGTAGCGGTCGGTCATGCCGGTGATGAAGTCGGCCACGGCGCGCGGCAGCGCCTCGCTCTCGGGCAGACCGCGCGGCCAGTGCTTGGCGCGGAACTCGTCGGCGTGGTCGTTCCAGTAGTCCCACAGCTCGCGCAAGATGCGCTGCGCGCGCTCGAACTCCGCGCGGATTTCGGGGCGTTCGTACAGGTGGTCGTAGAGGAAGTCGCGCAGGGCCATCAGGGCGGCCAGGATCTCGGGGCTCATCTCGATGTGGGCTTTCTCGTCGAGCCGCGAGGCCGCGACCACGTCGGCAACCAGGCGGCCGATGCGGGCGCTGTGGGTGCGGCCGAGCACCTTGAGGATGCCCTCGGGCACTTCCGACGGCTTGAGCAAGTGCCCACGGATGGCGTCGTCGAGATCGTGGTTGACGTAGGCGGCGATGTCGGCCACGCGCGCGATCTGGCCTTCCAGCGTCGCGGCCTCGTGCTCGGTCTCGCTGGCCAGCACCTTGCCCTTGCCCTTCGAGTGGCGCAGGATGCCGTCGCGCACCTCGGCGGTGAGATTCAGGCCGCGGCCGTCGTTCTCGAGCACGTCGACTACGCGGACGGACTGGCGGCCGTGGTGAAAACCCCCCGGCATCAGCTTGGACATGACGCGCTCGCCGGCGTGACCGAAGGGCGTGTGTCCGAGGTCGTGGCCCATGGCGATGGCCTCGACCAGCGATTCGTTCAGGCGCAAGGCGCGCGCGATGGTACGTCCGATCTGCGAAACCTCGAGCGTGTGGGTCAGGCGAGTGCGGTAGTGATCGCCCTCGGGCGCCAGGAAGACCTGGGTCTTGCCGGCCAGACGGCGAAATGCCTTCGAATGCAGGATGCGGTCGCGGTCGTGCTGGAAGACCGGGCGAACCGCGTCGAGCGGCTCGGACCGCTTGCGGCCCATGCTCTTGCTGCTTAGCTGCGCGTGCGGCGAGAGGACCTTGGCTTCGTCGGCTTCGAGTTGCTCGCGGACCGTCATGGCCTCCTTCTAGCACCGGGCCGGCCGGCTGCCATCCTTGCGCTATCTGCTACGATGCACGGGCCGTGACCCTCGTGCTTGGCCCGCACCCCGTCGATCAAGTCTCGCCGCGCGGCGGGATCTTGCGCGCGGCCCGCCGGCCGGATGGCTGGCAGGCGACGGGACCCGCGCCGCTGGTGCCGGACGATCTGACGGAGCTGTGGCCGAGGCCCGACGAGGATCTGTGCTGGCTGGCCGGGAACTGGCGCATCCTGCAGCGCACGGACGGGCATCGCACCTCCCTCGACGACCTGCTGGTCGCGCACCTGGCCGCCAGCCTGTTGCCCGAGGAAGCTCCCCTTCGCTGTCTCGACCTCGGTTGCGGCATCGGCAGCGTCCTGCTCTTTCTGGCTTGGCGGTTTCCGCGGGCCACGTTCAGCGGCGTCGAGGTGCAAGCCGTGTCCGCCGAGCTGGCCAGGCGCTCGTTGCGCTGGAACGGCGTTGCGGCCCGCGCCGCGATCCACACCGGCGATTTCCGCGACGAGGAAGTCCTGACCGGCGAGCCGCCCTACGAACTTGTCACCGGCACGCCGCCGTACTTCCCGATTGGCGCGGGCCCCGAGTCTGACCACGTCCAGCGTGCGCCCTGCCGCTTCGAGCACCACGGTGGTATCGAGGCGTACTCGGCCGCCGCCGGGCGGCGCCTGGCCGCGGGTGCGCCCTTCGTGGCTTGCGAGGCTTGGAACCAGCGCGAACGGGTCGAGCCGGCGGCGCGGGCGGCCGGCTTGCGTCTCGTCCGCTGGCGCGAAGTCGTTCCGCGCGCCGGGAAAGAGCCGCTCCTTTGCATTTTCGCCATGCGGGCTGCCGACCGGGCCGAGGCGCTGGCCGTCTGGCCGCCCCTGGTGGTGCGCGATCGCCACGGACGGCGGACCCCTGAGTTCTCCGCCATTCGCCGTGCCATGGGCATGCCGGCCTAGCCCAAACCCCAGCTTCAACTTGACTCTGCCGCCCGGGCTCTCCATTCTCGGGCTCCCGACCGAAGTTCCTGCCAGTGAAAGGATCTGCAATCGATGCCTGACGCGAATGCCACCGCGAAGACCGAAGCCGCCCCCGCGAAGAAGTGTCGCGTGGAGAAGTGCAAGCGACCCGTGCGCGCCAAGGGCTATTGCCGCAAGCACTACGCGGCCTGGCGCCGCGGCAAGCTCGGCAAGAAGCACCGCTACAAGATCTGCAGCAAGGAGGGCTGCCGCAAGCCCGCCGTGGCTGGCGGTGTGTGCGCCGAACACAAGAAGGGCGCGGTGGCGGAAGGCGCCGCTCCCGCGGCCTAGAGCCCCGTGCGGAGCCTACGCTTGGCTGGCTCCGCCAGCGGCGAAGCGTCGCGGGAGGGCATGGGAATCCTCCCGGGTTTCCCGTCTAGGAAGTCCTCATGTACAAGATCGTCATCAAGGGTGGCCGCAGGCTCCGCGGCGAGGTGTCCGTCTCGGGCGCCAAGAACGCGGCTTTGCCCATCCTGGCCTCGTCGCTCCTCGCCCGCGGGCCGTCGACGTACCGGAACGTCCCAGGGCTGGGCGACGTGGTCACCATGCGCAAGCTGCTCGGCCAGCTCGGCGCCAGGGTACGTGGCGACGGCACGACCGTCGTCGACACCGCGCACGTCAATCACTGCGAGGCGCCCTACGAGCTGGTGAAGACCATGCGCGCCTCGGCCTTGGTGCTGGGGCCGCTGCTCGCCCGCTACGGCAAGGCACGCGTGTCTCTGCCCGGCGGCTGCGCCATCGGCGCTCGGCCCATCGACCAGCACCTCAAGGGTCTGGCGGCCATGGGCGCGCGCATCGAGCTGGAGCACGGTTTGGTCGATGCCCGGGCGCGGCGCTTGCGGGGCGCCACCATCGTGCTCGACCTGGTGACCGTGACCGGCACGGAAAACCTCATGATGGCGGCGACGCTGGCCAAGGGCACGACCACGCTGGAGAACGCGGCTTGCGAGCCCGAGGTCGAGGAGCTGGGGCGCGTGCTCAACAAGATGGGGGCGCACATCCGCGGCGCCGGCACGCCGCTCGTCACCGTCGAAGGCGTGGAAGAGCTACATCCCGTGGATCACGCCGTCATTCCCGATCGCATCGAGGCCGGCACCCTCATGGTTGCGGCCGCCATCACCCGCGGCAACGTGCTGGTGCGCGACTGCATGCCCGAGCACCTGGACGCGGTCATCGCCAAGCTGCGCGCGGCCGGCGCCGAGGTGATCTTCGAGGAGAACGGGGTGCGGGTGGTGGGCAAGCGCGAGTTCCGGCCGACCGACATCGCCACGCGGCCGCACCCGGGTTTTCCCACGGACATGCAGGCCCAGTTCATGGTGCTGATGTCGCGAGCCCGGGGCCAGTCGGTGCTGTCCGAGAACATCTTCGAGAACCGCTTCATGCACGTGCCCGAGCTGATGCGCATGGGCGCCGATATCGTCATCGACGGTCACATCGCGGTGGTGCGCGGCCCGGTCAAGCTCAAGGGGGCCAAGGTCATGGCCACCGACCTGCGCGCATCGGCCTCGCTGGTGTTGGCCGGGTTGGTGGCCGAGGGCACGACCGAAGTTCTGCGCGTGTATCACCTCGACCGCGGGTACGACCACCTCGAACGCAAGCTGCGCGCCCTGGGTGCCGATATCCGTCGGGTCAAAGGCGGGCTCTAGCCCGCCACCCTTGGGTGGAATCGCGATCCGCACGACGTTCGGGGGGCCACGAGGTGACGAAGGCTGCCGCTGCCTTGCGCCGACAGGGGATTGCATTTACGCGCCGGGAGGTGCGTAATGACGCCACAGGGAACGAGACTGGAGGAAGTCATGGGCAGAATGCACGGGATCTTGATGGCAATGGTTTTGGCTCTGGCGGTCGCGGGGAGCCCCGGCACCGCCTGGGCCAAAGGCAAGAAGGCGGCGGCGCGGGCCACGGCGAAGGAGGCTCCCAAGAAGCTCAACGCATGCGGCTGCTACGCCGACACCTCGGGCAAGTGCATTTGCACCAGGAGGGGCAAGTGCGGGTGCCCCGGAGAGTGCGAGCCCAAGGGGTGCGAGGAGAAGCGCGCCAGGCAGATGGCGAAGGAGATCGCGGCCGAAACCAAGAAGGCCAAGGAGGCCGACCGCAAGGCGCGTCTGAACGAGAGCAAACAGCCGGCCCAGCCCGAGGACAAGTACAAGCCCAAGCCCAAGCCGGTGGACAGGAGCGGCGTAGGCCAGTAGGCGCAGGCCCGGTGGGCGCGTAGCTCCGGCGGGAGTGTGCGGGGCGCCATCTTCTTTTCGAGATGCGCCCCATGTGCCGCATTGCTGTCTACGTCGGTGGCTGCAGGCTACGACGTTGAGTTTTTCCCAAGACTCTGCCAGAAGGGGGATATGGCCAATCAAGGTATGGGGTTCGATCCGGATGAATTTCAGCGCTTCGCGCGCGAAGCAGGATTGAAGCTGCGCGAGTCGCGCCGGCTGCTCGTCACCGTCGGGTCTATCGTGCTTGTCCTGGTTACGCTCTACAGCGCCTACTACCAGGTCGAGCCCGACGAGGTCGGCCTGGTACTGCGTTTCGGGCGCTATGTGCGGACCCGCGGTCCTGGGCCGCACGCCAAGCTACCCTTTGGCATCGAGCGGGTGCAGAAGGTGCCGGTACAGCGCCAGCTCAAGCAGGAGTACGGCTTCCGCACCTCGCTCGCTGCCATCCAAAGCTCGAAGCAGCAGAACGACGAAACCAGAGCCGAGGCGCTCATGCTCACCGGCGATCTCAACGTGGCCACCGTCCAGTGGATCGTGCAGTACAAGATCGCCGATCCCTACAAGTACCTGTTCAAGCTGCGTGACGTCGAGGACACCTTCCGTCTGATGAGCGAGGCGACCATGCGCAGCGTGGTCGGCGATCACAGCGTGACCGAGCTTCTGACCGTGGGGCGCGAGGCCATCGCCGCGCGCGCCAAGGATCTGCTCGCGGCCATGTGCAAGCGCTACGAAAACGGCATCGCCGTGCAGCAGCTCGTCCTACAAAACGTCGATCCGCCCGAGCCGGTGCGGGCCTCGTTCAACGAGGTCAACCAGGCCATCCAGGAGCGCGAGCGTGCCATCAACGACGCGTGGGCCGAGTACAACCGCGAGATCCCGCGGGCCCGCGGCTTGGCCGAGCAGAAGATCCAGGCGGCCGAAGGCTATGCCGTGGAGCGGGTCAATCAGGCCAAGGGCGACGCCGAACGTTTCGTCGCGCTGGAAGCGGAGTACCGCAAGGCGCCGGAGGTGACGCGCACGCGGCTCTATCTCGAAACCCTCGCGCAGACCTTGCCCCAGGCGGGAAGGAAGCTGATCTTCGACGAGAAGGCCAAGGGCATCTTGCCGCTCTTCCCGCTCGGTCCCATGCAGGAGGGCAGGCCATGACCCGGAAATGGATCATCCTCATCGTCGTCGGCCTGATCGCCCTGATCACCGCCTCGTCCGCCTTGTACACCGTCGCGGAGACCGAGCAGGTCGTCATTACCCAATTCGGCGAGCCCATCGGCGGCGCCGTGACCGGGGCGGGGCTACACGTCAAGGTGCCCTTCACCCAGGAGGCCAACGTTTTCGAGAAGCGCTGGTTGGAATGGAACGGCACCGCCAACCAAGTCCCGACGCGCGACAAGAAATACATCGGCGTCGAAACCTACGCGCGCTGGCGGATCGCCGACCCTTTGCTTTTCTTCCAGCGCCTGCGTGACGAGATGCGGGCGCAGTCGCGTCTAGACGACATCATCGACGGCGAGACCCGCAATGTCATCGCCGCGCACAACCTCATCGAGGTCGTGCGCACCACCAACCGCGCCTTCGAGAAGGAAGAGGACGTCCATGACAAGCTCGAGGAGGAAGCGGTGCTTCAGATGGAGCTCGGTCGTGACAGGATCACGCGCCTGATTCTCGAGCGCGTCTCGAAGGTGGTGCCCGACTACGGTATCGAACTGGTGGACGTGCAAATCCAGCGGGTCAACTACATCGAGAGCGTGCAGGCCAAGGTCTTCGATCGCATGATCTCCGAGCGCAAGCGCATCGCCGACCGCCACCGCTCGGAGGGGCAAGGCAAGAGCGCCGAGATTCGCGGTAGGAAAGAGCGCGAGCTCAAGGTCATCGAGTCCGAGGCCTACCGCAAGACCCAGGAGATCATGGGCAAAGGCGACGCCGAGGCCACCACCATCTACGCCGCCGCCTACAACCGCAACCGGGAGCTCTACAAGTTCCTGAAGACCATGGATACCTACAAAGGGACCGTGGACAAGGAGAGCTGGATCGTGCTGTCGACCAGCGCCGACGCCTTGCGCTACCTGCAGTCCTCCGCAGTGCAGTCGGGCTCCGGCAGACCGGCGCAATGAGGCCGAAGAGCGAACCGGATCCCTACGCCGTGCTCGGCGTGGCTCGCACCGCCAGCGAGGCGGAGATCCGCGCGGCCTATCTGGACTTGATGGCCAAGTACCATCCTGACCGGCATCAGGGCAATCCCCTCGAGGAACTGGCCGCGGCCAAGGTGGCAGAAATCAACTGGGCCTACGAGATCCTCTCCGATCCGACGCGCCGAGCGGCCTACGACAGCGGGCAACTGGACTGGGCTCGCGTCGTGCGGGGGGACGCCGGTCCGGCCGCCGTGCGCCGACGCAGACGCTGGATGCTGGTCGTGGGCATCCTCCTGCTGCTGCCGCTGCTTTTCCGCTTCGGCTCGCTCCTCCTGCGCGTGCTGGCTCGCCTCTACCGTGTTGTTGCCGAAGGACTGACGGTCGTGCGCGGGACGCCGGTGGCGCTGGTTGCCGTGTTGCTCGCGCTGGTTCTGGTCTTGCTGGTGGTCGCTCGTCGGCGCCGGCGCCGCTCTGATTCGGACGGGCGGCGCTAGCCGGCGAATTGCCGCTTCATGCCTGCTCGATTCACACGCAGGGAGATCCTCAAGGCCTCGCTGGCAGGTGGCGTAGGAGCCTATCTGGCGGGTGCTTGCGACACCGGTCGGTCGCGCACGGCGTGCAACCGCCGCATCGGCGATGCCCACGCCGACGCCGTCACCTCGCTGGCCGTGGACGCCAGCGGCGGCTTGCTGGCCTCGGGCAGTGCGGATGCGCTCGTCAAGTTGTGGCGCCTGCCCGATGGGGCGCTCGTGGGCGGACTTCGAGGTCATAGCCAGGCCGTGGCGGCGCTGGCCATGGTTCCCGGGGCCAGCGTGTTGGCTTCGGGAGGCGCCGATTGCCTGGTCAGAGTGTGGAACCTGGTGGACGGCGCCTTGCTGGCCGCGCTCGAGGGTCACGGCCTACCCGTCACCAGCTTGGCCGCCAGTCCGGACGGGCGGATGTTGGCCTCGGGCAGCGCGGACACCACGGTCAAGCTGTGGAACCTCGCCGACGGCAGCCTGCGGGTCACGCTCAGCGGGCACACACTGGCGGTGCAGGACATCGCCATCAGCCCCGACGGCAGCGTCCTGGTTTCGGCCAGCGAAGACCAGACCTTGAAGCTGTGGAGCCTTCCGGATGGAGGCCTGCTTGGCAGCTTGCCCACCCAGGGCGGTTGGGTGAACAGCCTGACGTTCAGCGCGGATGGAGCATGGCTGGTCACCGGCGGTAGCGAGGATGCCTATCGGGTCGCTCTGCGAACCATGCCCGGTGGCGTGCCGTCCAAGACGCTCGATGGTCATGTGGGCGAAATCGAGGCGGTGACGATGGCGGCCGACCAATCGCTGGTGGCCTCCGGGGGCGCGGACGAAAGCATCAAGCTGTGGCGCGTGTCCGACGGCCACCTCGCAAAGACCATCGAGGATCACGCCCGCGCAATCCATGCCCTGGCCATCACTCCCGATGGAAGCCTGCTGGTGTCGGGCGGCAGCGATCGCAGCATCCGTTTCTGGAACCTGCCCGAGGGCCGCTACGCCGGCAGCGCCAGCGATCCTGCCTTGCCCGTGCAGACCGTGGTTTCGTTCAGCTGCTAGGCCAGGGCGCGACGAATCGCGTCTTCACGGGGAATCCACAATGTGCGGCCGGGAAGGCGGCCGCTACTCTCGCTGGTTGGGGAGCGTGAACCAGAAGGTGCTGCCACGGCCCGGCTCGCTGTCCACGCCGATGCGGCCGCCGTGCGCCTCGACCGGCAGCTTGCAGAAGGCGAGGCCGAGCCCGGTGGTCTGGTTGCGCATCGTCGTCGTCGTCGTCGGGGCTTCGACCTGGGCGTACTTGTCGAAGATCTTGCGGTGGTAGCTCGCCGGGATGCCCGGACCCTCGTCGGCCACGAAGACCCGCACCTGTTCCGGATCGAGCGCGATGCCGACGGAGATCTTGCCGATGGCGGGCGTGAGGCGCAGGGCGTTGGCGAGGAGGTTCTGCACGATGCGCACGACGATTTCCTGATCGGCTCGCACCACGACCGGCGCCTGCGGGTGCTCGAACGCGATCCGGCGGGCACCGATCAGCGATTCGAAATCGGCCAGGCTCCGCGCGACCGCTTGCACCAGGTCGCACTCGGCCAGGTCCAACTTCATCATCTGCGCCTCCATCTTGCTCACGTCGAGGATGCCGTTGATCATGCGGGCCATGTTGCGCGCGGCGCGCATCGCGCTCGCGAGATCCACCTGGGTTTCGGGTCCGAGCTTCGTCTTCGCCTCCACGGCGAAGATCTCGAGGTAGCCGGTGATCGCGGACAGGGGCGAGCGCAGGTCGTGGACGATCATATGCACCAGGCTGTCGCACAGGCGCTCGCTCTCGCGCAGCTTCTCATAGCTGACTTCCAACTCGCGCTGTTGGCGACGCTGCAGCTCCTGGTGAGCCAGGGCATTGTCGATGCTCACGGCCGTGGCGCGGCAAATGGTGTCGATGAACGATGCCTCGTCGGGCGAGAAGTCCCGGGGCTTGGTGCCGACCAGCGAGGCGACCCCGATGATGCGGCCGCGCGACACGAGCGGGAAACCGGCGTAGCTCAACGCTTGCGCCACGGGGTGCGTGTCCTGGCTCGGGTCGGGCCCGCAGGGCGGCACGAAATGCGGAAATCTCCTGACGTCGGGCACGATCAGGGGTTTCTCGTTTTCCATCACGCGTCCGGCGGCGCCCTCGCCGCGGGCCAGGCGCAGACCGACGGGCAAGGGGCCGTCCGCGTCCCGAGCGGCCGCCGCGGTCAGGAGATCGGTCCTGGGGTCGAGCAGCATGACGCCGGCCCGATCGGCGCCCGAGAGCCTGCGCAGGTTTTCGAGGAAGACGTCCAGGACCTGTTGCAGGTCCAGCGTCGAGGTCGTGGCGGCGACCACCTCGTTGATTGCGGCCAGGTGCTTGACTCGCCGGCTTCGAGCCGGTTCGGCCCTGCGGCGCGGGCCGGTGGGCGAGGCCGGTTTTCGTGGCGCGGTTGGTTGGGGCCCACTCATGGATGTGCTCATGCGTAAGGGGAGGGGAGGCCGTATTCCCGTGCAAATTGCGTGCGCAGCCGCGCGGGACGCCTTGACAGCCAGAAAAGCCCTGCGGTGAGGCCCGGACGGCGAGATCTCGATGACTTGTGCGCCCGCGGCCACGGCTACGACCTGTCCGGACCAGTGAACCCTGGGCCGGGGAGTTGCCCGGATCCGGGCACCGGGTGGCTGGATTCGGCCAGATCTCCGCTCGGGGCAAGGAGGCCAACCCGCATAGATACCGAAAATTTGCCCGGTCTACGGCAAGGCGCGAACGTTGCAAGCGAGAACAACGCCCGGCCGCGAGACTCGGTCGACCGGGGCCCCGCAAACAAGGAGGCACCATGATAACTGCGCACCACACTGACCCTCACGCCCAGCTTCGGACCTTGTATGTGTCGTTGCTCACTCGGCAGGAGCGCTTCGACGAGTTCAAACAGCTCTTGTCCATGTATCCGGCGGAGGCGGGCGAGGGCGAAACCGAACCGGCTGCGGCCGCCGAGGTCCGCCGGAAGCTGAACGAACGCATCCGCGATTGGACCGGCACCCCGTTCGCGGGCCTCTCTTCGTCCCAGATACAGATGTGGAGGGCCATCGTGGTCGACGAGCGCATCAACGTGGCACTCTCGCCCTGGAAGGAGTCGAACGGCTACTAGGCCAGATCGTCTTCGCTCTGGGACGGCAGCAGCCCAGAGTCCCAGAGCGGGAGATGGGAAGCCATGCACGGGTCAGTCGACATCGACGCCATCTGGACCGCCTTCTGTGCCACGCTGCCGGTCGATCTGCAGTTCGAGGCGCGGGCACTCGCTCGCGAGATGGGCTTGGTTCCGCTGCCGGCCATTCCCTGGAGCCGGGTCTTCAAGCACGAGGGCACGCTGGCGGCCCCTGCACTCTTCGCCAGTGCCATGCCCGGCGCCACGCGCGAGATGGTGGCGAAAGCGACGACCGCCCACATGCTGGCGGTGATCGATGCCTTTGCCGTGGACCGCATGCTCGATCGGCAGGCCGCTGCCAGCACCCAGATGCTGCGTCTGCTCGAACGGGTACGCGCCGGGCGCGACCGTGCCATTTGCGAGTTGACCGGTAGAGGGAAATCCCTCTATCTCGACACCGAGTACGAGGCTGTCTGTGCCATCAACACCGAGCGCCTCCTGCTCCTGCACGGCGTGGCTCTTTCCTTCTCCGACTACTGCAAGCTCTCACTGGCCAAGCAGGCCGCGGCATTTCCGGCTCCTCTGGCCCTGGCCAGGGCCGCGGGGTGGGACAGCCGGCGCCAACGCGCGGTCCACCACGTGTTGCGGGCCGTCGTTCTCGGTCTGCAGCTACACGACGACGCGGTGGACTGGGAGGACGATTGGCAGAGGGGCGGGGCATGGGCGGTGAGCCTAGCCGGTGGCCTGGACATGCGAAGAATTGCCGCCCGCGAACGGAAGCCCGACATTCAACTGGCTCGTCGCCGGGTGCACCAGTCGGGCGTACTAGCCGCCATGATGAAGTTGGCTAGGTGGCGCTACCGCGAGGCCTGGCGTCTGGCGGCCTGGTTGGGAGCCCGCGTGGTGTCCGAATGGGCCCGCACGCAGGAGGCGACCCTGACGGAGTTGGTCGAGCGTGAAAGCAACACCGCTGGCTACGTGGTGCGGGAGCACCAGCTTTCAGGCTGGGCATTGGAGGTACTAGGATGAATCGTCCACCTTGGGACTTCGACTACAGACCAGTCAATGCGAATGCAGGAGGTGACAACGCCTGGCTCGACGACATGATTCTCGCCAGCGAGGGACCGGTGGACCCAGTCCAACTCACGGAGCTTCTCGGCCCACTCGCGTCTGACCTTCGGGTCGAGCCAGTGCTGGACTGGCATCCGCTCTTCTGGACTCGGATACGCGCCGGGTGCGCCGTCGATCGGTCTGGGTGTGAGCAGCGTCTGCAGAATGGCGGCGTGGCCGTGCGCTACCTGGCTTCCGCCCGGGTCGGCAGTCAAAGGCTGCCTCCGGCCCTGGACCTGCGAGAGTCTCTGCCCATGCGCGCGGTGCAGTGGCGGGCTCGGGTGTCTTCGGTCATCCATGAGCAGGCCAGCGAGGGGCGCTGGTTCGTCGCGGAGCGTGGGGTCGGGGTGGATCGGCAGGCATGTGGCACTGGCGCCGGCACGCGGCTGGCGGTGATCGACAACGACGCCGGCGAAGTCGAGAGACTGGACCTCGACGACCATGTCCTCGTAGGCGTGGAAGTCGTGCCGAGAGGCTCCTCGCACGCGGCTCAGCTCGTGGCCTGGGCCGTGCGCGCGGTCAACGCTGAGGGCGGAACAAGCGGCGACGACTTCATCGGGATTGCTCCCGACGCCTCCCCGCGCCTCTACTCCATCCCCAAGCCGGGCAGCGACGTGTTCACCTTCCCGTTGGCCATCGTGCGGGCGGTTGTCGACGGGGCCGACGTGGTGGTTTGCGCCACCAACGTGGACGGCCAGTGGTCCCCCATGCTCGATGACGCCTTGGAGCTGGCCTCGTGCCTGGGACGCAATGGCTGCGGGACCGCGGTGGTCCTGCCGTGCAGCCGCGAGACTTCTAGTCCCCAGGGCTCCGTGCATTCCAGTTTGTCGCTGGCCGCGGGCGATCCGGCGGCCGACCCACGGGTGTTCTGCGTGGCGCCCAGCGGCCGAGACGGCGGATGGTTCCTGTGGCGGGATCGCCGAGGCCGGCTGCACCCGTTCGCCAACCGCGGTCCGGCATTGCGCTGGCTGGCCCCCGGCGATGACGTGGCACTGCCTTTCCACTCGCCGGAGATCCTCGCACACGCCGAATCGAGCGGCGCCTCGGCCATGGCCGCCGGCGTGCTGCTGCTCGTGCTCGGCAGAAACCCGAAGCTGACTTTGCCGGAGATCGAAAGCGTGCTCACGAGCACGGTGCGCGGGGTCGAGCCCGAGATCCCTGCTGGGGTCGGCGCCCTGGCCGACCGCCACGACATCCTGCCCGTGGGACGCGACCGCGACGGCCACAATGCCAAGCACGGGTACGGCCTTCTGCACGCGAGCCGGGCCTGCCTGCTGGTGTCGGATCCGATCGCCTTCGCTCTCGTGAGCATTGGCGAAGATCAGGCGGCGCTCCGGTGGGTGGAGATACACGACGAGCAGCACGCCCTGAGCTACTCGAGCGACCTCGGCCAGTGGGTCGCCCGCGTCCTGCTGGCCGATGCCAGCCTCCGCCATGCAGCGTGCGCGCTCGTGCGATTGCTACGTTTGCTGGCGCTGCGCCCGGAGCGGCTGCGCGACCAAGCCGTGGGCGCCCTGCTGCGCCTGGTGACCATGCTCCTGCGCGATCTGCCGCGCAGCCGGCAGGCACCCCCGCTCGATGCCTCTTTGCAGCAGGAGATCTCGGCTTTGCTCGACCGCGCGCAGAGGGCCGCGCTCGATCCCGTCACGGCTCGGGAGACGGAGAAGCGGATGTGCTTCCTGGCCCTGGCTCTGTGGCCGGCGGCGGACTCGCGTCTGGTGGCCTAGGCTTTTTGTGCCATCGTCGAATTGCGCAGCCTTCTCGGTTGAGCCATGTCTTCGTCGAGGAGCCTGCTCCTACAGGCGAGGACGACGCATTCTCGGTGTGCTGTGTTGCGGAGCCTCGCATCGGCAGCGACCGAAGAGCTGCGCCAGGAAGTCCACGCACCTTCCGTGGGGCGTCTCGTATCCCAAGTCGTGCAATGGTATTCTCGCCGCCAATGACAGCTAGATCCCCAGGCCCGGTTGTCGGTTGGTCGATCCACGGGAGCGCGGCATGGCTTGGCCGGAGCGCTGGTGGGTTTGGCGCAAGCGACTGCCGAACACGGGCGCATGTTTGGCGGCGTGGCTGTCGGCGGCGGGGCATGAGCCACTCTTGTTCGTCTTGCCTCGTGTTCGTGACGGCCGTGCTGGGTGGGCACGCATGGGCGAACGTGCTCGAAGTGGGCGTCAATGCTGGTGCCAGGGTCAACGGGATGGCAGGGGCGGGCTCGGCGCACGTGAGCGGCGGTACCGCGGCGGTGGTCAACCCGGCGGGCCTGCTAGC
>JAFGPX010000323.1 GCA_016935975.1 Deltaproteobacteria bacterium | reverse complement strand
GGCACATCCGCAAGCTGCGCGAGCTCGGTTTCGAGGTCCGGGAGATCCACGACCTTCAGGCTGCATAGCGATCAGTTTCTTCCTAGCACGCACCCGCTCGACCAGAACAAGTTCTCCGTGGCTGGACAACATGGGCCGGTGGCGCTGGTGCAGACATAACCACTGCATCGTACCTCGCCTTGGCCGGCAATGACGGGACGCTCTGACGGCACGCTGCTGTCCGGGATGGCCATGTCCACCGGCAGGTCCAGGCTGACCTCGGACGCCCCACCCCCTTCCACCTGCAGGCTGTCGTCCGCCGGAGCGATGGAATCCTCCAGGCCGTCCGGCGCTCCATCGATCGGTGGCGCCTTCAATCCCCCGCTCGAGCAGGCAACTGGCCCGAAGACGAAGAACCACAACAGGTGCTTCCGCATGCCTCTTCCTCCCGGCGTGTCGAGCGCGTCCCTCTCGGAGCCGGACGCGCTCGATCGCGCAGACATCGTACAACATCATGGGATCGCCGCGAGATCGCTACCACTTCCCCTGCATTCCCTCGAGAATGAAGGCGTATTCCCGCTCGTTGACGACGCGCTTGCTTGTCCGCCGGTGACGCCGCCGAGGAATCGGGCTAGTCTCTCTGTCCACTCCACTGCCCCAGCCATGAAACCCGCCGCCACTCTGCACGACCGCCTGCTTGCCGCGGCCGAGGCCGTTTCCCAGCACCTCGGCAGCGAGAGCCCGGAAGTCGCCATCATCCTCGGGTCGGGGCTGGCTTCTGCCGCCGAGCGCCTGCAAGGTGTCGCTGCCGTACCCTACGCCGCCCTGCCCTGCTTTCCCGAGCCCACGGTGGCCGGCCACCCGGGAAGGCTGCTCTCTGGCGCGTGGGGCGGCAGGAGACTGCTGGTTTTCTGCGGTCGCGTACACACCTACGAGGGCTACCCCGCGGCCGAGATCGCCTTCCCCGTGCGCGTCGCCGCCATCCTGGGCGCACGGACATTGGTCGTCACCAACGTCTCCGGCGCCATCGAGCCTTCCTACGCGGTCGGGGAGATCGTGATGATCCGCGACCACATCAACCTGACCGGCGCATCGCCGCTGGGCGGCCCCAACGACGAGCGCCAGGGGCCGCGTTTCGTCGACATGAGCGAACCGTATGCGCCAGCCCTGCGCGAGCTCGCCAGCTCGGTCGCCAAGGAGCGCTTCGGGAGCCCCCTGCGCGAAGGCGTTTATGCGTCCATGCCCGGCCCGTCTTACGAGACAAAAGCCGAGGTGAAGATGCTGCGCCTGCTCGGGGCCGACCTGGTCGGCATGTCCACCGTCCACGAAGTCATCGCCGCCCGCCACTCGGGGCTGGCCGTGCTCGGGCTTTCCCTGGTGGCCAACCCGGCGGCGGGCGTGCAAGCTTCGCCGCTGCGACACGAGGACGTGACCGCGGCCGCGGCCGCCGGCGCGGCCCGCCTGGGCGAGCTGCTGGAAACCGTGGTAACGCGCCTGCCCCCGGCGGCATCAGATTCCTGAAACAATACGCACCTTCCACTACCAAGGAGACCGTCGTGGAACACAAGCTACCCCCGCTGCCCTACGCCAAGGACGCACTTGCCCCGCACATCTCGGCCGAGACCATCGAGTTTCACTACGGCAAGCACCATGCCACCTACGTGGCGAACCTGAACAAGCTGATTCCCGGCACCGAGTTCGCCGATGCCTCCCTGGAAGACATCGTCAAGAAGGCCTCGGGAGGCATCTTCAACAACGCCGCGCAGGTGTGGAACCACACCTTCTATTGGAACTGCCTGTCGCCCAAGGGCGGCGGCGAGCCCAAGGGCGCGCTGGCCGAGGCCATCGACAAGAGCTTCGGCTCGTTCGCGTCCATGAAGGAGAAGCTCGGCAACGCCGCGCTCACGCACTTCGGCTCGGGCTGGGCTTGGCTGGTCAAGTACAACGACGGCACGCTCGGCATCGAGCAGACCGCCAACGCCGGCACGCCCCTGCGCGACGGCAAGACCGCCCTGCTCACCATCGACGTGTGGGAGCACGCCTACTACGTCGACTATCGCAACGCCCGCGCCACGTACGTCGAGGCGTTCTGGAACTTGGTGAACTGGGAGTTCGCCAGCGCGAACCTCGGGTAGGGTTCAGTCCGGCAGGCTGGCGTCGCGTTTGGCGGGGCACTCGCCGTCGGCGGCCTTGAGAACCCCGGCGACGCAGCGCTCGCAGTCGTTGCCGTAGGTCTTGCCGTCGCAGCCGCACACCGGCGCGTAGAGCGCAATGCAGCCGATGTTGGGGCCGGTGGGCACGCAGGTGCCCATGACGTCCTCGATGCGGCCGCAGTCGGATGCCAGGTCGCAGAAGAGACCCTCGGCGCAAAGCAGATTCTCGGGGCCGCCGCAGGTGCTGTTGCTGCCCGTCTGCCCGCCCCCTCCGCTCGTGCCGCCGCTTCCCACCATGCCGCCGGCGCCGGATCGGCCACCGGTGGCGGTGGCGCATTCGCCGTTCGACGCCTTGAGCACGCCCGCCGCTCTGCGAGTGCAGTCGTTGCCGTAGGTCTTGCCGTCGCAGCCGCACACCGGCGCGTATTCCATCGTGCACAGGATGTCCGGGCCCGTGGGCACGCAGGTGCCGCTGGCATCCGCGATCTTGCCGCAGTCCGAGGCCACCAGGTCGCAGAACAAGCCGGGCGCGCACACCAGGCCGGCGGATGTGCCGCAGGTCTGTCCGGCGCCGACGCCGCCGTCGACCGCGGTGGCACCGCCAGAGCCTGTACGACCGCCCGCGCCCATCCGGCCGCCAGCGCCGATTCGGCCACCCGTTCCAGGGGCTCCGCCGTCATTGTGCCTCCCGCCCGTGCCGACGAGCGCGTCGGGCAGCGGAGCGCCCCCTGTCCCGCCGAGCGACCCGCCCGTACCCGGCGAGGCGTCGGCCTTCATACCTCCCGTCGCCGGCCCACCAGCGCCCGCGAACCCGCCGGTTCCCATGCTCCCACCCGTGCCGAGCGCGCCGCCATGTCCCCCGGGCGTCTCCGTGGCCCCCTCCTCGGCGCAGCCGCCGAACAGCATGCCGGACACGACACCCATGCACGAAAGCGCCGCGACGAACCGAATCGGCTTCATGGCCGGCCTCCTTGTCTTCCGGTGGTCCTGTTTGCGAAAGATACGGTGACAAGGATACCGCCGATCCGTTGCGAAATCGCCGCAGCGAACCGCCGGCTGTGAGCCAGGCTACTTGACCGGCACTTGCGTCAAATCCGCGAAGCTACCGGTCAGCATCAGGAGCGAGAGCGCGGTCCACGACTTCTGGTAGTAGATGGTCCCCGCGGTCAGGTTCAAGGTGGCCACCGCCGCGTAGGCCTCGTCGAGGAAGGCCTGGTGCTTGACGTCGCTCATGGCGCCCACGCCGGCCGGGCCGACGAAAGAGGCCGCCTGTTTGCCGCCCACCGCCTTCTCCGGCCGTGGCGTGCCGTCGAGCTCGTAGCCGTCGACGATGTCGGCCACGCCCACGCCCACGTAGAACGACGTGATCTTGTCGAGGTAGCTCTTGGCGCGCGGCTCGCCGAAGTAGCAGTAGTCCTGCCCGACGCGGAAGGGCGTGCGCGTCGAGTCGTTCTGGAAGTGCTTGACCCCGTTCGTCTCGACCGGCGTGCCGGCCGAGTTGCACCACGCGGGCACGAGACCGTTGTCCGCGTTGCCGCTGGCCGCGTTCAGGCTTCTTTCGAGAATGTCGTAGTTGCCGGCGATCACCTTGTTCCACTCGTCGGTCTTGCCCGTGACCTGGCCGAACACGCGGAAATACGCCGGCGCGAAGTACGAGGGATTGGTGAGATCCACGTCGCCCCACGCGTCTCCGGGCTTGAGCATGTAGCCGCGCTTG
This sequence comes from Deltaproteobacteria bacterium, assembly GCA_016935975.1. Taxonomy (GTDB): domain Bacteria; phylum Myxococcota_A; class Polyangia; order Fen-1088; family Fen-1088; genus Fen-1118. Next base: position 13,311 of record JAFGPX010000323.1, on the reverse strand, counting down.
GTGTCCACCTCGTGCTTCAGTATCAAATCGATGAGCTTCTTGGCGTGGTTCAAATAGGTGTCGTCGAGCGTGCCCTTGCCCCCCCACTGCCGGTCGGCCATGACGAGCGCCCAGGCCATGTCCTCGTCCCCGTCGGTGGCCGCGCCCGAGCCGATCACCTTGTTGTCGGGCCCGATCTCCCAATCCATCAGCCCGTTGCCGTCGAGGTGGCTCTGCTCGTACTTCCACAGCCCATCGAACACCGTCTGGTCGTCCATGTACACCGCGAGGATCATGCCGTAGCCGATGCCTTCGGAAACCGTGGACCCGATCACGGATCCCGAGTCGGGTTTCTTCACGCGCAAGAAGCCCCCCGCGCCCTCGGAGGTCACGGTGGTTTCCTTCCATTGCTCGTAGGCCGTGCGCACCTTCTCGTTGTCGTACGTCGCGGGCAGGGTGCAGTACTGGCCCTTGAAGTTGACCGGGAACGGGAAGGCAGCTCCGCCTGCGCCCCCCGCGCCGGTGCCGCCGCCCGTGCCCGTCGCGCCGCCCCGGCCGGTCGCGCCTCCGAGGCCCGTGGCGCCGCCCGTGCTCGTCGCGCCCCCGCTGTTCGCCGTGCCGCCGCTGCCGGTGGCTCCGCCCGTGCCCGTCGCACCCCCGGTCGCCGTCGCGCCACCCGTGGCCATCGTGCCTCCGGTTCCGCCGCCGCCTACGCCACCGCCGGTTCCGGTCGCGCCGCCGCTGGCTCGCGACCCGCCGGTGCTTGTCGCCCCGCCCGAGCCCCCAGCCCCACCTCCCGAGGTTCCGCCAACGGCCGCGGTGCCGCCCGTGCTCGTCGTGCCACCGGCACTCGTGGCGCCACCACTCGCCTGCGTGCCGCCCGTGCCCGAAGCGCCCCCGGCGCCAGTCGCGCCGCCACCACTCGTCGCGCCGCCACTCCCCGCCGGATCCGGGGTGCCGCTCGACGAGCAAGCCAGGAGCACACACGACGCGAACGCCAGGGACCGACAAGCGGCAACTCTCATACTTCAACCTCCAAGCTCGGGGCTACCACCGAAGGATACCACCAGCCCCCACCCGACGAGCCCACCACTGCGCTCTCCTCCCCCTCTGCGGCCTCCCTCTCGCGCCCCTATCCCACGCGCCTGAGCACGGCCGCGAAGAACCCGTCCGTGTCGTGCACGTGCGGCAGCAGGCGCAGGAAGGTGCCGTCGCCCAGCGCTGCCGCCCGCTCCTTCCCCCAGATTCCCCTGAGCGGCATGACCACGAAGCCTGGCCGCTCTTGCAGAAACCGCGCGACCACCTCGTCGTTCTCCTCGCGCAGCACGGAGCACGTGGCGTAGAGCAACCGGCCGCCTTCGGCCACGAGCGGCGCATAGGTCACGAGCAGGGCCAGTTGGTCCGCCGGATAGGCGTCCACGATCTTCGGCGTCAGGCGCCAGCGCGCCTCGGGATTGCGGCGCAGAGTCCCGAGCCCCGAGCAAGGCGCGTCCACCAGCACGCGGTCCCAGGCGCCAAGCCTCGCCTCGTCCGGAAGCTCGGTCCCCTGCACCTCCCGGGCAAGAACGTTGGACAGGCCAGCGCGCCGGGCTCGGCGACGCAACTCCTCCAGCTTCTTGCCATTCGAGTCGAGCGCCAAAACCCGGCCTTGGTTCCCGAGGATGGCCGCCAGCGCCAGCGTCTTGCCCCCGGCCCCGGCGCAAACATCCGCCACACGGCCGCGCGGCGGCGGCGCCACGGCCTCGGCCACGAGCTGGCTGCCCTCGTCCATGACCTCGAAGAGCCCGTCGCGAAAGGCCGGCAGGCCGAAGGCATTCACCCGCGTCTCGAAGACGAGGCCGACCGGCGACAGCCGCGTCGGCCTCGCGACCACGCCTTCCTCGGCCAGGCGTCGCACCAACGCCTCGCGCGTGGTCTTCGCCGTGTTGGCGCGCACGCACATGGGCGCGCGCGTGTTCATCGCGCCGGCCAGAAGCGATGCCTGCGCCTCGCCCAAGCTCCCGGCCAATCTCTGGAATAGCCAGGTCGGATGCGACAGCCGCAGCGCCTCGCGATCTACGCCCCTGTGGCCCGCCAGCCCCGCCTCGTCGCCGGCTGCCGCCGCCAGATCGACATCTCGCCCCGCCAGCCGCCGCGCCTCCGCGCCGAGCGCCCCGGCCGGCACTCCGCAGCGCAGCTCGTGGACCAACAGCTTGAGCTCCTGCTTGGCGATCTCCGACACCGGCCGCGAATGGCTCCGCCGTCCGGCCAACAGTTCGTCCACGATGGCCCCAAGCCGCCGCTCCCAACGCAGAAGCCCGTAGAGGGTCTCGGCCACCATGCGCCGATCGCCGCTCGGGAGCTGCCGCTCCTCGCGAAAAGCCCGCGCCAGGATGTCGGTGGCGAAGCCCCACTCCGCCCGCGCCTCGGCCGCAAGCTGCAAGACGAGCTGGCGCGCGCGGGGTGAAAGGCGGCGATGGGGGACGGAGGGAGCGGGCATGAAGGTGCGGATGCTAGCGCGGCTCGGGCGCGAGCGGGGGCTACGGCTACACCTTCTCGCGCCAGAAGGGGCCGGTGCCGCCCTGGGTGGCGATCGACGGCTCGCCGCGGGCGAGTAGCGCCTCCATGTCGAGTATCGCGTCAGCGCGACGCAAGGTCGGCGGAGCGTGCACCTTGGTGTCCATGCGGATGGCGTCGCACGGGCAGGCCTCGACGCACAAGCCGCACACCACGCAGCGAAGCTCGTCGATCTCGAAGATGCGCGGCCGCTTCTCGACGGCGTTGTCCGGCGCTTCCTCGGGCACGATGGTGATGCAATGGGCGGGGCAAACGGTCGGGCACATCATGCAGGCCACGCAGCGCACGTCGCCGTTTTCGCGCTTCATCAGACGGTGCAGACCGCGGTTGCGCGCAGGATAGGCCTGCTTCTCCTCGGGATAGGACAAGGTCGCGATGTCGGTCTTCTTGCGCAGGCCGAGCACGTTGCCGGGGAAGTTCTTCATCAGGTGGCGGAAGGTGACCCACATGCCCTCCGCCACCGCGACGAGGTAGGTGTGCCCGCGAATCCCGGCTGGCCTGGCGACGACTTTGACCGTGACTGCCATGTTGCTACCTGGAGAACAGCACCCAGCCGGCGGCCAGCACCACGTTGGCGATGGAGAGAGGCAGAAGCCGCTGCCAACCCAGCTTCAAGAGTTGGTCGGGACGCAGGCGCGGCAGGGTCCACCGAATCAGGAGTTGGAAGGCGCAGAAAAGGAAGACCTTGAGCGACCACACGCCCACGCTGAGCAGAACGAAGAGCCAGTTGGGCCAGCTCGCCGCCAACGTGCCCGCGAACGGGAAGCGCCAGCCGCCGAAAAAGACCGTGACAGCGATGGCGCTGGAGGTGATGATCTCGATGAACTCGCCCAGGTAGAACATGCCGAAGCGCATGCCCGAGTACTCGACGAAATAGCCGACGATCTCGGATTCTCCTTCGGGGATGTCGAACGGGGTGCGCTTGTTCTCGGCGATGGCCGCGGTCAGGAAGAGCACGAAGGCGATGGCCTGCGGCACGCCCCAGATACCCCACTGCCAGGGCCGGTTGCCCTGGGCGTTGACCATGGCGCCCGGCTCGAGGGTTCCGTAGACCAGGAACATGGCCATCACCGCCATGCCCATGGTGACCTCGTAGGACATCATCTGCGAGGCGGCGCGCATGCCGCCCATCAGCGCCCACTTGTTGTGCGAGGCCCAGCCGGCCAGGACCGTGCCGTACACGGCCAGCGAGGCGATGGCGAAGTAGAAGAGCAAGCCGGCGTCGAGCCGCGCCGCCTGCATCTCGACCGGCAGGGCGCAGACGCCAAGCGGCACGGCTTCGGTCATGCGGCCGTAGCAAAGGGGCGCCCCGAACGGAATGACCGCGGTGGCGATGAGCACCGGCGCCAGGGCCAGCATGGGCGCCAACGCGAAGAGCAGCTTGCTTGCCTTGGGCGGAATGAAGTCTTCCTTGAAGATCATCTTCACGGCATCGGCCACGAAGTGCAGCAGGCCCCAGGCCTTGAAGCGGCCCAGGTTGGCGCGGCAGGGCCCCAGGCGGTCCTGCATCATGGCCGACTGCCGTCGCTCCATCCAAGTCAGGATCCCGGCCAGCAGCATGACGAAACCGAGAATGAACACGGCGCTCTTGAGCAAGGCCGCGAAGGCGGCGAAGCCCGCCGAATCGTAGGGGAGGTGGCGCGCGAAGAAGGCGAAGATGCTGTCTGCCATGGCCTAGCCTCTCGACTCCCCGAAACGAAGTTGCACCGGCCGGCTGCTGTCTCCCCAGACCGCGTCTTTGAGGAAGCCATGGCGGCCCGCGGCCTCGGCGAACACCTCGCTGGCCGAGGCGTAGGCCATCTCGACGCCCAGCTTGCCGCCCAGCCGGGCCAGCACCTCCCAACCGGGGAGCGCCTCGCCGGGACAAGGCACCGCCGCATGGAGGCGCTGGACCAGCCCGTCCTTGTTGGCGAACGATCCGTCGACCTCGGCCCACATCGCAATGGGCAGGACGACATTCGCGGCGGCGACGAGCGGACCCTTGTTCGAGGCCAGGACGATCACCGTGACCGGCGTGGCCGCCGCCACCGGCAAGGCCTCGTTGCCCAGGACCAGCACCGTGGTGAGCGCGCCCGTGGCCAGATCGCGCGTCAGCTCCTTCAGGGTGCGCAGGGGCGGCGGCACCGTGCGCACGACGCCCGTGGTGTTGGGATTCTTGTCCGCGCTCACCAGGATCGTGTCCGACCCGCCGAGGGCGCGCCCGCCGGCGTAGACCCGCTCGATCTTGAGGCCGTCGAGAGCCAAGCGCAGCAGCACGTGGGTGTCTTCGTTGGTGGCCTGGAACGAGAACACGACGCCCACCCGCTGCGGCGCGCCGGCCAAGTCCTCGCCGAGCAGGCGCGCCGCCTCGGCCAGCGCGGCGGGCAGCGTGGCCCGCTTGCCGTCTATCGAGGGCAAGCGGACACGGTTCTCGGTCACGGCCTTGTAGGTGAAACGCCCTTCGTCGCACATCCAGAACTTGTTGACCAAAGGGTTTTCGCGCGGCACCAGCCGGTGGATCTTGCCGCGCGAGGCGTGGATTTCGATGCTGCAGCCGGTGGCGCAACCCGGGCAGACCGACGGCGTGGCGCAAAGCTCCCAGGCCCGGCGGGCGAAGCGGAAGTCCTTGGCCGTCAGCGCGCCGACCGGACACACATCCACCGTGTTCAGCGAGTAGGGATTGTCGAGGCGCTGTCCCGGCGCCGTGGTCAGCACCGAATGGCTGCCGCGATTGGCGATGGTCAGGTCGGGCGACTTGGCAACCTCGTTGCACACGCGGATGCAGCGGGTGCACAGGATGCAACGCTCCTGGTCGAGCACGATGTGCTTGCCCACGTCCACGACCTTGGCCTTGCGAACCTTGTCGCCCTCGTTGCGCGCCAGCTTGCCGTCCCAGTCGAAGTAGTGGCGTTGCAGGCTGCACTCGCCTGCCTTGTCGCACACCGGGCAGTCGATGGGGTGGTTGAGCAGCGTGAACTCGAGCATCTGCCGCCGGATCTCCAGCACCCTTGGCGAATTGGTCGTCACTTCCATCTTGTCGGCGACCGCGGTGTAGCACGACGGCACCGGCTTGGGCGCGCCCTTGATCTCGACCAGGCACTGCCGGCACACCGCCGGGGACGACAGCCCGGGGTGGTAGCAGAAGAAGGGGATCTTCACGCCCACCGACAGGCAGGCTTCGAGCAAGTTCATGCCCTTGGGGAACTTGTGCTCCTTGCCGTCGACGATGACCGTGACGGTTTCGACCGCCGTTCTTGGATCTGCTGCCATCACCTATCGCACTCGCCGCCGATCATGTTGAGCATGCCGAAGGTCGGCACCACGTCGGCGATGAAAAGCCCGGGAAGTAGCTTGGGCAAGATGGACACGTTGGCGAAGCACGGGGGCCGCACGCGGCACTTGACCGGCCGCCCGGTGCCGTCGGATACGATGTAGAATCCTAGCTCGCCGTTGCCGCCCTCGGAGAACGAGTAGATCTCGCCGGCCGGCACGTGCAGCCCGTCCATGACTAGCTTGAAATGGGCAATCATGGCTTCGATGGTGTTGTAGGTTTCGCGCTTCTCGGGCAAGGCCACGCGCGGATCGTCGAGGATGATGGGCCCGTCGGGGATCTTGGCCAGGGCCTGTTCGAGGATGCGCATGGACTGGAACATCTCCTCCAGCCGCACGGCGTAGCGGTCGAAGTTGTCGCCGGCGCTGCCCACCGGGACGTCGAAGTCGAAGCGATCGTAGACCAGGTAGGGGTGATCCTTGCGCACGTCGTAGGCCAGGCCCGTGGAGCGTGCGACCGGGCCGGTGAGCCCCCAGCCCGCGGCCTCTTCCTTGGCGATCACGGCCACGCCATCCATGCGGTCGCGGAAGATCTTGTTGCGCGTGAGCAGCTTGTCGACGTCGCGGATTGCGCTTTGCACCTTGCCGAGCACGGCGCGCAGTCGAGGCGGCCAGCCATCGGGCAGATCCGCGACCACGCCGCCGATGCGCACGTAGCTGTGGGTCAGGCGCGCGCCCGACACATCTTCCAGAAGCTCGTAGAGCCACTCGCGACCCTTCATCAGATAGAAGAAGACGGTGAAGGCGCCTAGCTCCATAGCGCCCGCGGCCAGGCAGGTCAGGTGGTCGGTGATGCGCGAGATCTCGCCGACGATGACGCGGATGTACTGCGCGCGCTCGGGAACCTTGGTGTCGATGGCCAGGAGCTTTTCGACCGCCATGGCGTAGCCCACGTTGTTGAGCATGGGCGAGACGTAGTTCAGGCGGTCCGTGTACGGGAAAATCTGCGTCCACGTGGCGTACTCCGCTTCCTTCTCGAAGCAGCGGTGCAGGTAGCCAACCTGCACGTCCGCGGTCTTGATCTTCTCGCCCTCGACCTCCAGGGTTATTCGCACCGTGCCGTGCATGGCGGGGTGCGACGGTCCCATCTGCAGGGGCATGACCTCGGTCGGCAGATCGCCCTCGTCGAAATCCGAAACCTCGGATTCGCCGAACACCACGCGCCTGCGGGCCAACGCTTCCGACGCCATGCCTACACGCTCCCCGGCAAGCGCCGCACCAGCGGCTGCCGCTTCTCCTTGGGGTAGTCCTTGCGCAGGGGATGACCCTGGAACTCCGGGTACATGAGAATACGCCGCAGATCCGGGTGGCCCTCGAAGCGCACGCCGTACATGTCGAAGGCCTCGCGCTCGAACCAGTTGGCGCCCGGCCACACCGGCACCAGGGTGGCGATGACCGGCTGTCTCTCCTCGACGCCGGCGAGAAGCCGCACGCGATGCTTCTTCTCGACCGAGTAGACGTGCAGCACGACGTCGAAGCGCGGCTCGCGCGGCGAGCGGTCGACGCAGGTCAGATCCACGAACATGTCCATCCGCGTGGCGGCGTCGTCGCGCAGGAACTCCGCCACCTGCCGCCAGGCCGCCGGCGCCACCCTCGCCCACTCGTTGCCATGCTGCGAGCCAGTCTCCAGGATCTCTCCGCCGGGGAAGCGATCCCGCAGCTTGTCGAGAACCACCTGCGCCATGGCTACTTCCCCCCTGTCCTGGTGGCTGTCGCGTGCGGCCCCGGTGGGCTTTGCCCGCCGCGCCCCTCCGCGGGAGGGTTTGGAACCCCTCCTTGGGTTCCCATCTTGGTTGGCCGAATGGCGGCCAGCGGCACGTCGAAGCCCCGCTCCTGCTTGAGCACGACTTGGCTGTGCCCCTCCCCGCGCTGGATGCGTTCCTGCAGCAGGATGAGCGCGTCGAGAGCCTGCTCGGGCCTCGGCGGACAGCCCGGCACGTACACGTCGACGGGGATAACCTGATCCGCGCCCGGCATGACCGAGTAGTTCTGATAGAAGCCGCCGGTCGAGGCGCACACGCCGAAGGCCATCACCCACTTTGGCTCGCACATCTGATCGTAGATCCGGCGGAGCACCGGTGCCTGTCGCTCCGTGATGGTGCCGACCACGATGAGCAGGTCCGACTGTCGCGGCGAGAAGCGCGGGAACTCCGCGCCGAAGCGGGCGATGTCGTACTTGGGCGCCCAGACGGCCATGAACTCCATGCCGCAACAAGCGGTGACGAAGGGGTACTGGAAGAGCGAGTACTTGCGCGCCCAGTTGACCGCGTCCGCGAGCTTGGTGCTGTAGAAGGAGAGTGGCATGGCCCAGGGCTACTCCCAGCCGATGACGCCTTTGCGCCACGCATAGACCAGAGCCACGAGCAAGACAACCAGAAAGGCCAGCGCCGCGCCGAACCCAAGCAAGGAGATCCCGGTCGCGCAGATTCCGGCGCGCAGGGGGCCGGCGCAAGACAGCTCGCGGAAGTCGACCGCCCAGGGATAGAGAAAGGCGGCCTCGATGTCGAACACGACAAAGAGGATCGCCAAGGGATAGAACCGAACGGGAAAGCGCCCGCGGGGATCGCCGACCGGGTCCGAGCCCGCTTCGTAGGCGATGTCTTTGGCCGCGCTCGGCCGCCGCTCCCCCACGAACTTGGCCAGCGCCCAGAACTGCAAGGCAACAACCGTTCCGACGAGGATGACCAGCGTGACGGCGATGTAGTCCGATGGCATGCGAAGGGTCCGTTTGACAGTGGCCCATACTGACTGCTCGCAAGGGCCACGTCAAATGAGGAGTTGCAGACGCAGGTTTGACTATTGGCTGCCGAATTTCTAGTCTCCGCTTCGATGCGTTTCGCGGAACTCCGACGCTGCCTGCTCGCCACGGCCACTTGTGCGGCCACCGTGTGGACGGCGCTCGGCGCGCCTTGCTGCCGGACCGCGGCGGCCACCACGCCCCCATCCGAGAAGCCCGCGGCAGCGGGCGCGGAGAAGCGCACGCCACCCGCCGGCATCGACATCAGCAAGCTGGACGACTTCGAGCGCAAGGTCTTCTTCCGCATCGTCAATCAGGAGTCCTCGGCCTGCGGCAAGGGGCACAGTCTCCTTCACTCGGCCAAGAAGGACGGCGCCTGCCGCGCCTCGTTCTACGCCGTCCGTTACGTGGCCCACCTGGTCGATTCCGGATTCACCGACTCCGAAATCAGCGAGCGGCTCGACAAGCGCTTCCGCAGCCCCCGCGTGCCGCGCTTCGACCTCGCCGCATCGCCCAGCAAGGGCGGCGGCGCGGCCCGCGTCACCCTGGTCGAGTTCGTCGACTACGCGTGCCCGCACTGCAAGCACGCGCAGGATCTGCTGCACCAGGCGGTCGCCGACCATCCCAACGACGTCCGGCTCTACTTCAAGCACTTCCCGCTGGGCTCGGACACCATCGCGTGGCTGGCCGCCGATGCCGCGGTCGCCGCGCACGACCAGGGCAAGTTCTGGCCGTTCAACGCAAGAGTCTGGGCGCAGATGGACGACCTCGGGCCCGCCGTGCTGGAGAAGATCGCCAAGGAGGTGGGGCTCGATGTCGCGCGCTGGCGCAAGGAAGCGGCCTCGGACGCGGTCAAGGCTCGCGTCGAAGCCGACAAGGCCGAGGGCGATGACCTGGGCATCACCGGCACTCCGACCATCTACGTCAACGGCCGCAAGTACTGCGACCCCCTGGAAATCGCCAGTCTGAAGGACTGGATCGACGAGGAGCTCGGCCGCTAGATGCCTGATCGCACTCTCGCCGAAACCCGTTTTCTGCGCCTTTTGGATCGCGACGGTTGGACCTTCGTCGAGCGGCCGAACTCCAAGGGCGTGGTTCTCATCGTTCCGCTGACCGCCGAGCGCAAGCTGCTCTTCGTCGAGCAGTTCCGCGCGCCTCTCGGCCGCAAAGCCATCGAGTTTCCTGCCGGGCTGATCGGCGACGAGCCGGGCCACGAGCGCGAAGCTCCCGTGGCCTCGGCCCGGCGCGAGCTCGTCGAGGAAACCGGGTACGAGGCGCGCGACCTGGAGCTGGTGGCCACTACCTCGACATCGCCCGGCATGACCAACGAGCTCGTGCACTTCGTGCTAGCCTGGAACCTGGCGCGCGTCGGCAAGGGCGGCGGGGTCGCGGGCGAAAGCATCGTCGTGCACGAGGTGCCCATTGGGGAAGCGCGGGCCTGGCTCGCAGAGCGGGAGCGCGAGGGCCACGTCGTAGCCGCCAAAGTGTACGCCGGGCTCTACTTCGCGAACGAGCGGTGGAAGTAGGTCCCGCGCCGGGGCTTTCCAAATCGGCGCGTCCGGGGCACAGTGGCGGCATGCGTACGCCGGCTCTGCACCTCGTTCTGGTCTGGTCCCTCGCTGTCACAGTCGCCCTCGTCTGTCGGCAGGGCGTCGCCGCGCCTGCAGAGGAAGGCGTCGGCGACGATGCCGCGATCGAGCCCATGAAGAAAGAGCCCGCTCGCGAGAAGACGGTCGAGCCGACGGAAGAAGAGCTTGCCCCCAGAAAGCCCGAATGCCCGCCGCCCGCCCCCTGCGTCTGCAAGGAGCAACCGGCACGCGCGCCCGTCTTCGTCGTGGACTGGGCCCACCTGGCCGATCTGACGAGGGGGGATCCCGGCGTCTTGGCGCTGGCCCAGAACGGGGAGAAACGCACACGCGGGGCCAGCCTGCTCGCGCACGGGGGCGTCGGCATCGGCCTAGCCGTCACCTTCGTGGGTTACCTCCGGCACGTGCAGACCGGCCAGTGGAGCCGCGGAACCGAGCTGACGTTCGCCGGGGGCCTGTTCTTGGCCGCCCTCTCGGCTATCACCGCCTGGAACTACGCGCCCGACCGCGGCGACATGGCCGACGCCGTCAACTACTGGAACCAGCGCCACCCGGACAGGCCGCTCGCGCCGTAGCCGAGTCAGCTCCCGACCATGATGCTCAGATCGGCCGGGCAACGCCCGGCCAGAAATCCCGACAGCACGCCGAGGTCCACGGACAGGCTCTTGTCGAAATCGCTGACCTTGCTGACCACGCATACCCGGGCGGTGTACGTGCCGGCCACTGGAAACACGTCGACGGCAAGCTGGAAGCTGCCGCCGGCCTGCAAGCGCGCCCACTTGGCGCCGTCGAAGTCCGGCGTCGAGAAGTCGAAGGTGCTGTAGGTCGTTTGGCCGCTGGCGTTGGTCACGTTGATGATTCCCGAGCGGGCCGCTGGGGTCCAGGACAGCTCCGCGAGGTCGCCGGCGAAAGCGGGGGCTTTGCTCAAAGTGGCCGTGACCGCGTCGTCCGGCACGGTCAGCACGGCGACGAAGTTGCCGCCCGAAACCTGCTTGGCCAGGACCTCGTCGACGAGATCGAACTTGAACTGGTAGGTCTGTCCACCCAGGTAGACGAGGGCCGGCGCCGTCAGGCTCGAAGCCGTGTAGTGACCGGCCGTGCTCTGCACGAGAGGAACTTCCACCCCCGAGGGCGGCACCCGCAGGCGCGCGTTGGTCGCCGTGGTGATGAACTGGTTGGGCGCCGTCGCCGTGCTGATGAGGACCAGCTCGACCGACACCGTCTTGTCCGCGCCCTCGAGCAGAGTGGCAACCGCCTGCACGGGTGACGCCAGTTTCTCGTTGTTCTCCTTGCTCCCGCAACCACCCTTGGCGCCCATGAGCAGCGGCAGCAGCAAGGCCACCGTCATCCCCCTTCGCACGAACCTCGAACCATAGCCAATGAAGCGCATCGTCAGCCTCCTAGAATAGTCGCGGTCCTAGGATAGTCCTCACCTTTCCCCGCCACCAGTCCCGATGCACGGAGCGCCGGCCCCGTGCTAGCCTGGATCTCGACCGCGCAAGGCGAGAAAGGCTCGGTTCTTATGCGCAACAGCAAGTCCATTTCCCTGACGGTATTCCTCGCGGTCGGACTCGTAACCGCTTGCTCGAATGCGCCCAACGGTTCGGGAGCCTCGGGCGATGGCGGCGCGGCGGGGAGCGCGGCGACCACCGCGCTCGCAGGCAGCATCGGCACCGGTGGGGCCGGGCTGGGCTCCGGCGGCGGCATGGCTGGCTCCGGCGGGGCGACGAGCCCGACGGGAGGCGCCGCAGGGGGAAGAGCGGACGGCTCGGCTGCCGGCGGACAAGCCGGCACGACCTCGGCCCCCGATGCCGCGGCCGACGGGCGGCGGGCATCGGAGGTCGCGGACGCCGCAACGACCGGGCGCGATTCCTCGCCCGGCACCGGCGGCAGAGTCGGCGGCGCCATCGGCAGCGGCGGCGCCACCGGCAGCGGCGGCTCCACCGGCGCAGCCGACGCCTCCGTGGAGGCCAAGCCGGCCGACGCGGCCCCGGATGCCACGCCCAAGGATGCCGCCGCCGCGAGCGATGCCGCCGCCAGCGACAAGGTCGTCACCTTCAAGAACGGCGGCTTCTGGAACGACACCCGTGGCAAGCGCATCGAGGCCCACGGCGGCGGCTTCTACAAGGAAGGCGACACCTGGTACTGGGTCGGCGAGGACAAGTCGGCGACCCCGGCCAACCCCAAGGCCTGGGTCAACATCTACGCCTCCAAGGATCTCGTGACGTGGGAATTCCGTAACTCCATCGTCACCCGCGATACCTCGACCGAACTGGCGGCCGCCGATCGAGTCATCGAGCGGCCGAAGCTCATCTACAACGACTCGACCAAGCAGTACGTGCTGTGGCTGCACTACGAGAACAGCAACTACAGCACGGCCTCGGCGGGCGTCTTCACAAGCCCCACCATCGACGGCGACTACAAGTTCGTCAAGGGCTGGAAGCCGCTCGGCAACATGTCGCGCGACTGCACCCTGTTTCGGGACGACGACGGCAAGGCCTACTTCCTCTCCGCCGCCAATGAGAACGCCGATCTGATGATCTACGAGCTTGCGGCCGACTACCTCGACGTCAAGCAGCTCACCCTCAAGCTCTGGCCAGGGGCGAAGCGCGAGGCGCCCGCCATGTTCAAGATCGACAAGACCTACTACCTCATCACGTCGGCCTGCACCGGCTGGGAGCCCAACCAGGGCGAGTACGCCACGGCCACCAACATCGCCGGACCCTGGAGCAGCCGGAGCAAGATCGGCGATGCGACGACCTTCGACACGCAATCGACGTACGTGATCCCGGTGGTGGGCAGCGAGGCGACAACCTACATTTATGCAGGCGATCGCTGGCAGGATCCGGATCTGCCAAGCTCCAAGTACATATGGCTGCCGCTCCTCGTGAGCGGGACGAAGCTGGGGATGGACTACCACGACCAGTGGTCGCTCAACCTGACGACCGGCCGCTGGACCGCCGGCAGCAGCCGCTACCTGCCCAAGGATGGCTGGAAGCTGCTCAAGGTCGACAGCGAGGAGACCTCCGAGGAAGACGACCGCGGCATCTACGCCTTCGACGATCTGCGCTCCACCTTCTGGCATTCGCGGTACACCGGGGGCGTGGTGCCATTGCCGCACGAGATCCAGATCGACATGGGCGC
>JAFGPX010000322.1 GCA_016935975.1 Deltaproteobacteria bacterium | reverse complement strand
CGGCTTCGGAGGCCGGTACTCTATCCAACTGAGCTACGCGCCCGGAAGGCAGGATTCATAGCCTGGGGCGCGGGTTGGCGCAAGCGCGCGCCGAGCGACATCCTCGTGGGACAACGACGCAGGATCTCGCGATTTTGCGTGGAAGTCGCAGGTCACGCACGGTAGATTTCGCGCGCTTCCTAGTCCTGCAAGAGGTGCCGAGATGTTCCCCGTTCTGAAGTCCCAGTGGCTCGCTCCCAAGGTCCGCCGGCTGGAAATCGCAGCGCCGCGCGTGGCCGCCCGGCATCGCCCCGGGCACTTCGTCATCGTTCGCCCCTATGCCGGGGGCGAACGCATTCCGCTGACCATCGCCGACAGCGACGCAACGCGTGGCGCCATCACCCTCGTCATCCAGGCCATCGGCGCCTCGACCGAGCGTCTGTGCGCCCTTCAGGCGGGCGACTCGCTGCCCGACGTGGTCGGCCCACTCGGCAAGGCCACCGAGATCGAGAACTTCGGCCACGTGGTGTTGGTGGGCGGCGGCGTGGGCACCGCGGTCATCTATCCGCAGGCCGGGGCGCTCAAGGCCAAAGGCAACCGCGTGACCGCGGTGATCGGCGGCCGTTCGCGCGAGTACGTGATTCTGGAGCAGGAATTGACGACCATCTGCGACGCGGTCTATCCCTGCACCGACGACGGCAGCTACGGCTACAAGGGCTTCGTCACCGGCAAGCTAGCCGAGCTGATCGCGGATCCGGCGCTGCCGGTCAACGCCGTGATCACGGCCGGCCCGGTGCCCATGATGAAGAACGTGGCCGAGGTGACGCGCGACAAGGGTATCCTGACCATCGCCTCGCTCAACCCCATCATGGTCGACGGCACGGGCATGTGCGGCGGCTGCCGCGTCACCGTCGGCGGCAAGAACCTCTTTGCCTGCGTCGACGGCCCCGAGTTCAACGCACACGAGGTCGATTTCGCCTCCCTGACCGATCGCTTGACGGCCTACCGCGACCACGAACGCGTCACCTGGGAGCGGCTGCACGGCGACCAGGCGCACCAGTGCAAGTTGCAGGCTGCCCTGGCGGAAGCCACGACGAAGTAATCCCCTCGCCCCACCCCTTGCTTTCGGAGTTCCCATGCCGCTCAAGGCTTCCGAACGAATGAAGATCCCACGGCAGGCCATGCCCGAGGTGCCGCCCGACGAACGCCGCCACCACTTTCGCGAGGTGAACCTGGGCCTGCCGCCGGAGATCGCCTCGCTCGAGGCCAAGCGCTGCTTGGCCTGCAAGAATCACGCGTGCGTGGCCGGCTGCCCGGTCGGCATCGACATCCCCGGCTTCATCGCCGCAGTAGAGGAAAACGACCTGGAAGAAGCCGCCAACATCCTCTACGCCGCCAACGTCCTGCCCGGCATCACCGGCCGCGTCTGCCCGCAGGAAACCCAGTGCGAGGAGCTGTGCCTGGTCGGCAAGAAGGGCAAGCCGGTCGCCATTGGCTATCTCGAGCGCTACGTGGCGGACTGGGCGCGGCTCAACTTGAAGCGCGCCATCGCGATTGCCCCGCCCACCGGCAAGAAGGTGGCCGTCGTGGGCAGCGGCCCGGCGGGGCTGACCTGCGCGGGCGAGCTGGCCAAGCTCGGCCATCAAGTCACCGTATTCGAGGCCCTGCACCGGCCCGGCGGCGTTCTGGTCTACGGTATTCCCGAGTTCCGCCTGCCCAAAGCCATCGTCGATCAAGAGGTGAAGACTCTCGAAAACATGGGCGTCAAGATCGAATGCAACGTCGTGGTCGGCGCCACGGTCACGCTCGACGGACTGATGCACGAAGAGGGCTTCGACGCCGTCTTCGTGGGCAATGGCGCCGGCCTGCCGGTGTTTCAGAACATCCCGGGCGAAAACCTCAAAGGCGTGTACTCGGCCAACGAGTACCTGACGCGCGTCAACCTGATGTCCGCCTACCTCGGCGTGCAAGCCGACACGCCGGTGCTGCGCGGCCAGGCCGTGGTGGTGGTCGGCGGCGGCAACACCGCCATGGACGCCGTGCGCACCGGGCGCCGCCTGGGCGCCGAGCCTGCGTGCCTGGTCTATCGCCGCTCGGAAAAGGAGATGCCGGCGCGAGTCGAGGAGGTACACCACGCCAAGGAGGAAGGCGTACGATTCGAGATGCTTACCAATCCCGTCGAGGTTCTGGGCGACGAGGCCGGCTGGGTGCGCTCTGTGCGCTGCCAGCGCATGGGCCTGGGCGAGCCGGACGCCTCGGGCCGCCGGCGTCCCATCCCCATCGAGGGCAGCGAATTCGAGATCCCGTGCCAGGTCTTCATCGAGGCCATCGGCACCAAGGCGAACCCCTTGCTCACGCAGGCCACCCCGGATCTCAAGCTCAACAAGTGGGGCAACATCGTCGTGGACGACAACGGCATGACCAGCCTCCCCGGCGTATTCGCCGGCGGCGACATCGTGCGTGGCGGTGCCACCGTCATCCTGGCCATGGGCGACGGCAAGAAGGCCGCGGTCGGCATTCACAACTACTTGAGCAAGGCCACGGCGTCGTAGGGGCGCAATTCATCGCGCCCCGTTCGGTCGGCTCATCCACCCCATTCCAGCCGCCCGCCGGGATCTGCTAGCCTGCCCCCGTGCTCTTGGCTCTTCTTCTGGGTGCGGGCGCTTCGCGCGAGCTGGGCATGCCCTTGCGCGCGGACGTCAACGCCGAGATTCTCGCGTGGCTCTCGCCGATCTCGCTGCGCCGACTCAACGACACGTGGCGAACGCGCGGCTTCGGCTATCCCGACGAGGTCATCGAGGACGTGACGCACTTCCTAACCGAAGAGCAGTTCGACTACGAGGCGCTGCTCGCGCACCTCGAGGGGTGCTATCTCGAGGATGCGCGCGAGGGATTCGCCCAGGCCTACCACGGCCTTTACGCCTATGTGGCTCAGGCCGTGTACCAACTGCTCTACCGCCGCCAGGTGGAACGGCGGAATTCCTATCGGGAAGGCCTGCAGTACTTCGAGGGCATCGTGCCGCTCGCGCGCCAGCACCGGCCGCTGTGGATCTTCTCGCTCAATCAGGACGTGCTCGTCGAGTGCATCGCGGCCCTGTTCGGCATCGAGGTCAACTGCGGTTTCTCGCAGCGGACCATTTCCTTGCCCTGCCGCAACGCCGCCGGCGAGGTCATCGCAACACTGGCGGCCGAGGTGCTGACGGAGAGCGAGATGGCCAGCGGCCAGCTGCCTTTCTGCAAGCCCGGCTGGCCTGGCATCAACCTGCTCAAGCTACACGGCGCGCTCGACGTGTTCAGGCTGGGCGACAGCAACGACCTTGTGCGCATCAAGCCCAAAGAAGACACCTTCGACGCGATCATCGACGCGCTCCAGATCGCGAACGAGGGTCTGCTCGATGCAACGCTGGCGGCCACGTTGGTGCCCGAAGCCATGGCCGTGACCAACAAGATCCCCTACGTCGACAGCAACGGTCAGCCGCAAGTGCTTGGCCGCACCCTGCTCGCCAGCGCGGCCCGCCTGACGGATCCCTATCCGCAGCTCATGCAACGGCGGCGGCTCGAGTACTTCCGCGGCAGCCTGACCCAGGTCGACCATCTGACCGCCATCGGCTACAGCATGAGCGACATCGAGGCAAACGAGGAGGTCAACGGGATCGTGCGCGAGTGGCTAGAGGCGGCTGGCCACCGCCGGCTGGAAATCGTGCTGCCCGGCAAGCCGCAGATCCCGCCTTTCTTGCTGCCGCTTGCCGGCCAGGTCGCCTTGACGCCGGCTTCGGCGACGACCTACCTGGAAAGGTATTTGTAGAGAGCGACGAATCCCGCCTTCCGAGGCGAAGGTGAACTTGGCGAGCGATGCGCCCGGCGTGGCGATGCCGCCCGCCGGAAGCACCCACGAACGGAATCGCGGTCGCCGCGACTTCTCGTAACAAAGTCGCATCGCTGCGGCATTCTGGTGCATAGCGTCTAACCACGCGCCGCGCTTTGCAATACCAGTGATCTGTGCCAGAAATATCATGGCTGGTCGTCCGTGCGCGGCGCCCGGACCGGTCCGGCCGAGGGGGTTCGCGCATGAAAGTGAGCTTGGCAAGGATCGCGGTTGTGTTGTCTGCCGGTCTTCTCCTCGCTGGCTGCAAGGTCGGCGGGGTCGCGGCCCACCCCATCGTGGACGGCGGCCCCTCGTCGGGCCCGGAAGTCAAACGCGACAGCCCCTCGGACGGCCCCGTGGTGATCGTGACTCTGCCGGATGCCCCCCTCGGACCCGAAGCCGGGAGCACGAGTTGCATCGTCATCGATGGATCCACGTACTGTATCCTCGTCGCCTGCGGCGACGGCATCGTCGAAGGCACCGAAGAGTGTGACGACGGGAACACCAACTCGGGCGATGGCTGTACCAACGAATGCAGGATCGAGTCGGACTGGGTTTGCCCCGTCCCAGGCCAGCCCTGCGTTTCGACCGTGGTTTGCGGCGACGGCATCATTTCCGGCAGCGAAGCCTGCGATGATCGCAACACCGTGGGCGATGACGGCTGCGAAGCGGACTGCCGGTCGATCACCCCCGGCTGGGTGTGCCTGGCCCCGGGCGTGCCCTGCCAGCCCAAGTGCGGCGACGGACTGCAGAGAGGGTCGGAGGAGTGCGACGACGGCAACACCGAGGCGGACGACGGGTGCTCGGCCACCTGCAAGGTGGAAGCCGGCTACGCCTGCCCCACGCCGGGCGAGCCCTGCCATCTCACGGTGTGCGGCGACAACACCAAAGAGGGCGCCGAGTCGTGCGACGACGGCAACACCCTGCCCGGCGACGGCTGCACCGTCGACTGCAGGGCCGAGCCCGAGTGCACCGGCAGCGACGGTTGCACCTCGCCTTGCGGCGACGGCCTGCGTCTGCCCACCGAGGAGTGCGACGACGGCAACCAGCGCGCCGGCGACGGCTGCGACGCGGACTGCAAGCTCGAGCCCGGATGGGCTTGCGAGGACGCCGTGGAAACCATGACCTCGGTGCCCATCTACTATCGCGACATGATCCCGCAGACCGCCGACCGCACCGAGCCGCCCCTTCCGCACCCCGACTTCGAGGTGCCCACGCCCTCGGGGACCGTGGTCGAGGGCATCGTTCTGGAGACGCTGGGCGAAGACCGCATGCCCCAGTACAACCCCGACGTGGACACGACGAGATCGATGACCACGAACGCCGAGAACTTCCACGCCTGGTACCACGACTCGGACTACTCGGCGGTCGTCATCGACACGCTGGAGCTGACCCCGCAGGCGGACGGCACCTTCGTCTACGACAACTCTGGGACCTACCAAGGCGGGGAGTGGGTGACGCCGGCCTTCTTCCCGCTCGACGACCGGGGTTGGGCCACGCCGCCGGATGGCCCCGAGATCCCGTTCCTCGGGACCTCGGACCAGGATCGAGCCGAGCACAACTTCGGCTTCACCAGCGAGGTGCGCTACTGGTTCGACTATCAGGGGGGCGAGAGCCTGTCGTTCACCGGCGACGACGACGTGTGGGTCTTTCTGAACGGCAAGCTGGCGGTCGACCTGGGCGGGGTGCACAGGGCGGAAAGCGGCAGCATCACCCTGGATGCCACGACCGCGGAGCAGTTCAACCTGAGCGTGGGCAAGATCTACGAGATCGTCGTATTCCAGGCGGAGCGCCGGGTTTCGCGCTCGAGCTACAAGCTGACGCTCGGCAAGTTCAACCGCACGCGCACGGTGTGTACGCCGCGCTGCGGGGACGGCGTGGTCAACGGCACCGAGGCGTGCGATTGCGGCGACGGCACGGTGCCGGTGCCGCCCACGTGCCAGGGGCCCAACGACAACGCCTCGTACGGGGGCTGCACCGAGCTGTGCACGTGGGGTGGCTACTGCGGGGACGGCATCGTGAACGGTCCCGAGGAATGCGACGACGGCGTCAAT
>JAFGPX010000042.1 GCA_016935975.1 Deltaproteobacteria bacterium | reverse complement strand
GCGCAGCCGGCCGGTGCTCGGCGGACTCCACCACGAGCACACCATCGCTGCCTGAGCAACGGATCGGGTGCTTGTCGGTGTCGCCGATGGCAGCGAGATTGGATTCGGAGGACTACTGCCTACCGGCATCACGAAGCTTGCGGCTGTACTCGCCGGTCGAGGCATGGCGCTCGCCGCCGCCCGGCGGCCTATCTCGACCACGGCCGGCAAGCCATCATCGTCGGCCAAATCTGAGCGTGGTTCGCGGAGGCGTTTCCTTCCTCTTCGTCGGACGGGGTTTCTGCGGCGGACAGCCATGGACGGGGCCTACGGTTCTTCGTACGCCAGGGCGAACAGCTCCTCGGCGGCTTCGAGCATGGCCAAGCCCGGCTCGTCGAGAAGCTCCCCCGGCAGCTCCAGGATGCGTCCCTCGCCCCGACAGGGGCCCAGGCGATCCATGCCGGGGTAGCCGCACACGCCGGTCGCGAATCCTTCGCGCGTGACGATGACCTCGGGGCCAAGCTCCAGGACCTGCTCTGCGGAATACGCCGGCCAATCGCGGTAGCGCTCGGCCGCCACGTCCGCGAGGCCGGCCGCGGTCATGATGTCGTGATACGAGGTGCCGACGGTGCCGCCTTGCAGGTCGGGACCGAGCCTCGACAGGTACAGCGCGCGCAGCCGGGGGCGCGTGCCCAGGCGGGCCGCGAGGGCGCGCATGCGCTGCGAGAAGCTTCCGAGCAGGCGGGCGGCTCGTGCGGGGTCGCCGAGCAGCAGGCCGAGGCTCGTTGCGACGGTGTGGAGGCTGCTTTCGCCGCGCAGCTCGCCGAGGTCGAAGACCTCGATGCCGGCGCCGCGCAGGCGTTCGGCCGAGCCGGGGGCGCCGAAGCTGTTGGCGAGCACGAGGTCCGGCGCAAGCGCCACGATGGCCTCGGGCGGGCCGAAACCGTCGACCGTGGTCAGGCCGCGGTAGCGGTGGCCGTCGCGCTTGCGAGCCGCGGCGGCGCTGCTGACGGCGCGGATGCGCGTGGGCTCGCACAGCTCGACGAGCAGGCGGTCGGTCACGAGGTTGGTGGAAACGATGCGCCGGTAGTGGCGTAGGGGCACGAGGTGCCCCGAGGCGTCCGCCACGGCGAGTCCGCCCTCGGGAAGCGATTGGGCCACGGCGTGGCTTCCGGTCCGCATGCCACGGACCCTGAGGCCGCGGTTGCCGGCGCCGGGACGCGGCCAGGCCGTGGCCGCGGTGAGCGCCAGCGCGGCGGCGAGCGCCAGCAGATTGAGGAGCGACGTGCGATTCACGGCGGGGCGTCTCCTGGGAGGCGGTAGCCGAAGCTGGCCCCGGGCACGAGCTCCACCCCGAAGACCTCGCGCACGGGCCGTGCGGCCACCACCGCGGCGATGGCGCCGGCCTGCACCACGCGCCCTTCGCGCAGAAGCAGCGCGCCCGTGCAGTGCTGGGCCGCCTCGTCGAGGTGGTGCAGGGCCACGAGCACGGCGCGCCCTTGGCCTGCCAGCTCGCGCAGCAGGTGTAGCAACCCCAACGCGTGGGCGACATCGAGGGCGGCCGTGGGCTCGTCGAGAAGCAGCAGTCGGGCGCCGGTGGCGAGGGCGCGGGCCAGCAACACCAGGCGGCGCTCGCCGTAGGACAGGCGCGAGAAGGGGCGGTCGGCGAAGGGGCTGGCGCCGGTTGCCGCGAGCGCGGCGGCGATGGCAGCCTGGTCCTCCTCGTGGGGACGGCCCCAGCCGTCGCGATGGGCGAAGCGGCCCTGGGCCACGACGTCGCGGGCGATCATGGGGGCATCGAGGGCCGAGTGCTGGGGCACGTAGGCCAGGAGGCGGGCGCGTTGCCGGCGACGGAGGAGCGCCGCGGGCCGGCCGTCGAGCAGGATGTCGCCTTGGCTCGGCAGAATGCCGGCCACGGCTTTCATGAAGGTGCTCTTGCCGGCGCCGTTGGGGCCGAGAAGCGCGAGGATCTGGCCGGCCTCGATGGTCATGGCGACGCGGTCGATGCGGGCCCGTCCGCCGCGCACGACCGTGAGGTCGCGGGTTTCGAGGAGTGGCGGGTTAGCCATGCTCGACCTCGCGGTAGTAGCGCGCGAGCAGGTAGAGGAAGACCGGGGCGCCGAGGATGCCGGTGATCACGCCCAGGGGCAGCTCGGCCCGGCTGGGGAAGACCCTGGCGATCACGTCGCAGCCGACGAGGAATGCGGCGCCGAGCAGGGCGGCGGCCGGGATCAGGCGGCGGTGGCCGACGCCGACCACGGGGCGCAGGGCGTGGGGCACGACCAGCCCGACGAAGCCGACGTTGCCGCCCAGGGCGATCGCGGCCGAGGTGAGGACCGCCACCCAAACCACCGTCCAGCGTCGGACTTGCCCGACTTCGACGCCCAAGGTGCGCGCCTCGTCCTCGCCGGAGAGCAGCACGTCGAGCGAGCCGGACCACGCCCAGCACGCGCAAAGGCCGACGAGCACGAAGGGAGCCGCGGCCGCGACCAGATTGGGGCCGGTACCGCCGACCCCGCCCAGGGTGAAGGCGACGACGGCGCGGCTGAGATCCCACTGATCCTGGGCCAGGCTGGTCACGAAGCCTCCGATGGCCAAGAAGAGCGACGACAGGATGAAGCCGGTGAGGATGAGCACCAGAGTGCCGGTGCGTTCGCGGCAGAAAGCGAGCAGGATGCCGAGCGAGACGGAGGCCCCAACGAGGCAGCCGAGAGGGAGCACCAACTCGGGTGAAACGGCGCGGCCCACGCTCGGCGCCGCTCCCCAAGCGAGGGCCAACAGGGCGAGTTGGCCCCCCAGGCTGGCGCCCGCCGTGGTGCCGAGGATGGAAGGGCTGACCAGCGGATTGCGGAAGACGCCCTGGACCACGACGCCAGCCGCGGCCAGGGAGGCGCCCGCCAGAAGAGCGGCCAGGACGCGGGTAGCGCGCAGCTCGAGCAGGGCGGGGCGCAGGGCCGGGTCGGACAGGCTGCCGTGACCGACGCCCAGCGCCAGGCCCGCGGTGGCCAGTAGCAGCGCGACGAGCGCCGCGTAGACGAAGGCGATCTTCATGACCGGCCCTGCAGGGCATAGTCGCTTGGCCAGGGGAGTGTCAAGGTCATGACGGACCCGCGCCAGGTCACCCTCGCGAGGTGCGCGGACAACAACGCGATATTCTGCTTTCCCGATCGGTTCTGCTAATGTGACGGCGATGGACACCGCGGATGAAGGCAAGCCAGCGGCCCCGAACCAGGAGATCCCCGACGTTCTCCCGCTGCTCCCGGTTCGGGATCTGGTGGTCTTCCCCTACATGATCGCGCCCTTGCGGGTGTCGCGTCCCATCTCGCTCGAAGCCGTCAACCAGGCGCTCGGCACCGACCACCGCATGTGTTTCATCGTCGCCCAGCGCGACGCGGGCGAGGAAGACCCCAAGCCCTCGTCGCTCTATCGCGTGGGCACCGTCGGCATCGTGATGCGCATGCGCAAGCTGTCCGACGGTGGGGTCAAGATCCTGGTGCAGGGCCTGTGCCGCGCGCGCATCGAGCGTTTCCTGTCGGACGTCCCCAGCTACCGAGTTCGCCTCGACGTTCTCGAAGAGGGCCCCGTGGCAGCCTCGGTGGAGACCGAGGCCCTGGTGCGCTCGGTGAAGCAGAATGTCGAGCGCGTCGCCGAGCTGGGGCGCACGGTGCAGCCCGAGCTGGCGTTGGTGCTGCAGAACGTGGACGAGCCGGGCCGCATTTCGGATCTGGTCGCATCCAACCTGACGCTCAAGCTGGCCGACGCGCAGGCCATCCTCGAAACCGAGGATGCCCTGGCCCGGCTGACCAAGGTGAACCAGGCGCTGGAAAACGAGGTCGGCATCCTGGAGGTGCAGAATCGCATCCAGAACCGCGCCAAGGAAGAGATGTCCAAGACCCAGCGCGACTACTTCCTGCGCGAGCAGTTGCGCCAGATCCGCCACGAGCTGGGCGACGACAGCTCCCTGCGCGACGAGATCGAGGACACGCGCCGCAAACTAGAGAGCGCCGGGTTGTCGGCGGAAGCGCGCGCCGAGGCAGACAAGCAGCTACGCCGGCTGGAGCAGATGAGCCCGGAGAGCGCGGAGGCCGCGGTGGTCCGGAGCTACCTCGATTTGCTGGTCGAGCTGCCCTGGAAGGAGCCCGAAGCCACTTCGGTCGATCTCCTGGAGGCGCGCAGGGTGCTCGACGAGGATCACTACAATCTCGAGAACGTCAAGGATCGCATCCTGGACTACCTGGCGGTGTACAAGCTGCGCCAGGACGGTCGCGGGCCGATCTTGTGCTTTCTGGGGCCTCCGGGCGTGGGCAAGACCTCGCTCGGACGCTCCATCGCGCGCGCCCTCGGCCGCAAGTTCATTCGCATCTCGCTTGGCGGCGTGCGCGACGAGGCCGAAATCCGCGGCCACCGGCGCACCTACGTCGGCGCGCTGCCCGGCCGCATTCTGCAGGGCCTCAAGACCGTGGGGGCGCGCAATCCGGTCTTCATGCTCGACGAGGTGGACAAGCTCGGCGCCGACTTCCGCGGGGATCCGTCCGCGGCGCTGCTCGAGGTGCTGGATCCCGAGCAGAACCACGCCTTCCGCGATCACTATCTGGGCGTGCCCTTCGATCTGTCGAAGGTGCTGTTCATCGCCACGGCCAACCTGGCCGACACCATCCCGCCGCCACTGCGCGACCGCATGGAGACTCTGCGCCTGGCCGGCTACAGCGAGGAAGAGAAGCTGGCTATCGCCGAACGCTACCTCTTGCCCAAGCAGACGCGCGAGGCCGGGCTCAGCGAGCGGGATCTGGTGGTGGGCCGCTCGCTGCTGCGCAGGGTGATCGCGGAGTACACGCGCGAGGCCGGGCTGCGCGAGCTGGAGCGCCAGGTGGCGCAGATCGCCCGCAAGGTCGCGCGCCGGATCGTCGAGAAGGGCGAGGCGCCCGCCGGCAAGGGCAAGGCCCGGCAGGCGGCGGCGCTGTCGCCGGACGATCTTGCCAAGTTCCTGGGACCGCCCAGGTACATCCCCGACGAGCGGCAGCGCCGCGACGAGATTGGCATCGCCAACGGCCTGGCCTGGACGCCGGCGGGCGGCGAGGTGCTGCACGTCGAGGCGCAGCT
>JAFGPX010000321.1 GCA_016935975.1 Deltaproteobacteria bacterium | reverse complement strand
TCCGGATCGTTGTCGGTCAGCCGATCCAGGAGCGAAGGCTGAAGGCGATCTTTCTGTGTGAGATCAGCCATGGTCCGAAGCCGTCTGGCCGACCGGCTCGGAAGGTGCGTCGAACGCGATCGAGCGGACTTCGAGCAGCGAGTAGTCGCCCTGATCCGTGGCGAACATGCGCTGGCCCAGGCCCGCACTGGTGTCGTCTTTGCCTGGGAGCCACTCGGTCTTGCGTGCCATGCGAATTGCCGGATCGGCGCTGGCTTCCGAACCAGGGTAGCGGGTAGGAATCAAGGCCACGACCTCGCCACCGTTCGCCAAGGTCAGGAAAGCGGGAATCCAAACCAAATCGCGCAGGTCGGTGGGTTTGTCGATGCGGATGGCGCTGAGGTTGCCGAAGGGAACCCAGTAGTACTTGCCGTCGATGACGGCCTCTAGCATCGGACCGAGCCGGGGGTCGGCATCGGCCAGCCAGGCGAAGGCCTGGCCGTCGATCTTGCCGGACGAGGCCGGCGCCAGGTCGAAGGCCTCGGCGTGAAGGGCATGGGCCTCGGCGGCATGCCCTTGGGCCGCTTGTACGAGAGACTGGACCAGCAGCGCCGCCCAACGAGCCGGTTCGCCGAAGATGAGAGGGGTACGTTTGCCCGCGAAAACCTCGGCGCGGAATTCCTCGCATTTCAGAGCGGTGCCGTAGGTTTGCACCATGGGCAGGGTCTTGGCGTCCAGATCGCCGAGCACGTTGAGCTGGGTCATGGCGCGCTCCCACTCTCCCAAGATGCAGAGCACCTGGAAGAGCAGCACGCGCGGCTTGGCTTCGGCAGGGGCCTTGCGCACGGCTGCTTGCAGCTCGGCCAGAGCTTCCTCCAGCCGTCCTTGACGGACGTTCTCTTCGATCACGCTCATGGCGGCAATCCTCCGGCTGTGTACCCGAAACCCAAGCCATGGGCACCCCTCCACGCCACGCAGGAGGCGCCCATGGCTCGTTCGCCGAGGGGGCTAGTGGGCCGCCAAGGCGATGTTGATTTCGTTGCTGTTGACGGTTGCGCCCTTGGACTGATCGGCCTTCTGACCCGTGTAGTCGAACTTCACCTTGGCGAAGTTCAAGGTGATGGTTTCCGAGTACCGGTCACCAGGCTCGGCCTGACCCGTGTTCACCGAGGAAACGAACACGGTGCCGTACATGGTCATCTTGACCATTTCGATCGGTCCGCCCGTGCCACCGACCTTGGTGACGGTGAGCACGGCTTCCTTGAGGTCGTTGCCCTTGAAGCACGAGTAGATCAAGACTGGGCTGGCGACGTCCACCCACTTCTTGATGGTCAAATCGCGCACGTCGGCCGAACCCGAACCAGCGCCGGTGCTGACGTGTGCAGAGGCAGACTGCGTTAGCCCCCAGCTCCATTCGAGAACGTCAATACCGTCGGCCACCTTGGACGATTCCCCCTTGATGGGTGGGCTTGAGTTGATCTTGAGGACGATGTCGACTGCCATGCTCGTAGCTCCTTTTCACATATGTTGCGTTGACTGGGTTGACTGCTGAGGAATGGGAGGCTAGCCGCCGGCCTTGGCCGACGGAAGTTTGGAAACCAGCCGCAAGGACACCGTGAGCCCTTCGAGCTGGTAGTGCGGCCGGAGGAAGAACTTCGAGGTGTAGTAGCCGGGATTGCCCTCGACGGGCTCCACGATCACCTCGGCGCCGGCCAGCGGTTTGCGCGCCTTGGTTTCCTCGGTCGAGTGGGCGGGATCGCCATCGACGTACTGGATGATCCAGTCCTGCAGCCAGCGCTGCATGTCGGAGGCTTCCCGGAACGATCCGATCTTGTCGCGCACGATGCACTTCAGGTAGTGGGCGAAGCGGCACGTGGCGAAGAGATACGGCAGTCGCGCCGCCAAGGCGGCATTCGAGGTCGCGTCCGGATCGTCGTACTGGGCCGGCTTCTGCAGGGACTGCGCCCCGATGAACGCGGCGAAGTCCGAGTTCTTCTTGTAGATGAGCGGCATGAAGCCGTTCTTGGCCAGCTCGGCCTCGCGGCGGTCGCTGATGGCGATCTCCGTCGGGCATTTGAGATCCACGCCGCCGTCGTCGGTGGGGAAGGTGTGGGTGGGCAGGCCCTCGACCGCGCCGCCGGATTCGATGCCGCGAATGCGCGAGCACCAGCCGTAGAGCTTGAACGAGCGGTTGACGTTGACGGCCATGGCATACGCGGCATTGGCCCAGGTGTACTTCTTGGCGTCGGACGAGGCCGCGTCTTCCTCGAAGTTGAACTCCTCCACGGGATTGGTCTTGGCGCCATAAGGCCGCCGGGCCAAGAAGCGTGGCATGCACAAGCCGAGGTAGCGGGCATCGTCGGAATCGCGCAGCGAGCGCCAGCCGGCGTACTCGGGCACCGAGAAGATCTTGGTGAGATCTCGCGGATTGGCCAGCTCCTGCCAGGTTTCCATGCCGAAGACGGTCGGCGCCGCGGCCGAGAGGAAGGGGGCATGGGCCGCCGCCGCGATCTTCGACATCTCGCCGAGCAACTCGACGTCCATGGGGCTGTGGTCGAAGTAGTAGTCGCCGAGCAGGCAGCCGAAGGGCTCGCCGCCCAAGGTGCCGAACTCCTCCTCGTAGAGCTTCTTGAAGATGGGGCTCTGGTCCCAAGCGGCGCCTTTGTAGCGCTTCAGGGTCTTGTGCAGATCCTTCTTCGAGACGTTCATGACGCGAATCTTGAGCTGATCGTCGGTTTCGCTGTTGGTGACCAGGTAGTGCAGCCCGCGCCAGGCGCCCTCCAGAATCTGGAACTCGGGAGCGTGCATGATCTGGTTGATCTGCTCGCTCATCTTCCGGTCGATCGCGGCGACCATCGCGTTGATGGTTTCCACGACGTCCTTGGAGATCAGCTTGGTGCTGGCCAGGGCTTGCTGGGCCAGGGTGCGCACCGCGGTCTCGATCTCGCTCTTGGCGCTGTCGGTCTGCGGTTTGAACTGCTTGTTGAGCAGGGTGGAGAACTCGCTGATCTCCATCGTGCCGGAGGCGGCCTGGGATTCTTTCTTTGTTTCAGCCATGGGTCTTCCTCCCTGCTACTTGTTGCCTTCGTCTTTGGCGTCGGGGTTGGGTGCCGCGGAGAGCGCCTGCAAGAGCGCCGGGTCCTTGAGCAGGCTGGCGATGAGATCCTCGGCGCCTGTCTTGCCGTCCATGTAGGTCACCAGGTTGGCGAGTTGGTTGCGCGCCTGCAGGAGCTGGTTGAGGGCATCGACCTTGCGCGCGATGGCCGCGGGAGAGAAGTCGTCCATGCTCTCGAAGGTGAGCTCGACGCTGAGGTTGCCCTCGCCCGTCAGGGTGTTGGGAACCTGGAAGGTCGCACGCGGCTTCATGGCCTTGAGCCGGTCGTCGAAATTGTCGACGGATATCTCCATGAATTTGCGATCCGCGACCGGGGGCAATGGCTCGGCGGGATTGCCGGACAGGTCCGACATGACGCCCATCACGAAGGGCAGTTGGACCTTCTTCTGCGCGCCGTAGAGTTCGACGTCGTATTCGATCTGGACGCGCGGTGCTCGGTTCCGTTGTATGAATTTTTGCGCACTGGTTGCCATGGTGTCCACCTACCTCTGATGTTGAAGAACGCCTAACTGCTTTGTGTCTCGTCCTTGCCCCGCAGGTTTTCGACCTGCGACAGGGCATCGGGCGCGATGTCGCGCATGATGTCCATGAAACTCGCCGATACCAACCGCTTGCTCCGTTTCAGAAGCAGCGGGATGGGGCTCGAAGGCTCGCTCCGCTCGTAGTACATGCAGATCTTGTCGAGCACGCGAAGCACGTCCTCGCGGCTGTTGATCTCGCCCGAGATGGAAGGACCGCCACCCGGTCCGGCGCCCGTGCCTTCGATGGCGATGCCCGCCTCGACGGCAGCCGCGGTCGCAATGCCGCGGCGGGCGAGCTGGGTCGCGAGGATCTTCTCCGCGGCGCGCAGGACCTCGACCAGCTGGGCGAAGTTGGGCCCATTGGCGGCTCCGACCTTGTCGCCGACGAACGTCTCGATGGCATCCAGGCTGGAGATCGAGGCGTGCAGGGCGTCGGCCGTGGCCTGCAACTCGGGAACGGGGCACTCGGTGAAGGCGCCCTCGATGGCGGACGTCTTGGGTGGCTCGACGCCGGGCAGAGGCGGTTGTTCGCCCGAGGCGATGGCCATGTCCCGCAGGGAGAAGCGACCGAAGGATCGCGAGACGACGAGGGGGATGACGCGAATGCGGTCGATGAAGGTGTCGCCGTCGCACAGGCTCATGAGGATGTTCACCCGGAAGGTGGGGTCGTTGTCGTCGTCGGGATCCAGCCTCGGGTAGAAGCCGTCCCAGAACTTCTCGACCACACCACGGATCACGGCCAGCCCGTCGGCCAGGCCAACCAGTCCCTCGGTGTTGAGCCGAGCCCGGGCCAGACGCAGGATGATGCGCAGATCCTTGGTCTTGCCGAGGAGCGCGAGCGTGCGATTGCCGACCTCTTTCCAGTCGGGCTCTTGCGCCGGCACGATGGTATCGCCCATCTGCTGCTCCGGCTTGCCTTGGGACAGG
Source organism: Deltaproteobacteria bacterium (assembly GCA_016935975.1). GTDB lineage: Bacteria > Myxococcota_A > Polyangia > Fen-1088 > Fen-1088 > Fen-1118. The sequence continues at coordinate 5,665 of JAFGPX010000321.1, read as the reverse complement.
CGGTCCAGCTCCAAGAACGCAGGGTCGTACTCGAGGTCCGCACCACAAGGCGCGTCCGCGGAGATGGGTTCAAACAGCGACTCTATGTTGGGGATCGGCATGGCGGGCCGCTCGCGTGAAACAGTGTGGCATTTACCTGCGATTCCAGCGAGATGTCAAGCCATTTTCGTCTTGTAGCCGACTTGTAGCCGACTTTCGACCATGGGCGCCATGTGCGGTCTTCATCCGGTCGAGGGCCGGGCCCACCAGACTCGTCAAGGCGGCCCGGCCTCGCGGGGTCGGCCCATGTCTCGGCGGTCAGCGGAGCCGAGGGCTCAGCCCTTCCCCGCGTGCTCGTCACCGAGCGCCACGCTCGCGTAGGCGCTCGCGAACTCCTCGCCGAAGATCTCGGCGTGCAGGACGGTGTCCTCGGCGAGCAGGGCGTTGAAGGACTCGACGTAGGAATTCCACTTGGACTTGGCTTTGGCGCCCGACCACAGGCTGGCGACCACCTTCATGCCCTGCGTGTTCGGGTCCAGCTTGGCGAGCAGGGCCCGCACGCTTTGCGTGATGCCTTCCATGAGCGCCACGTCGTGAATGCCCATGTCGGCGAAGACCGCGTTGAGGTCGCGCGCGCAGGCATCGGGATCCGTCGTCGGATCGAGCAGGTACTCGACGATCTCCTGGCTGGTGCGGGCGCGATGCAGCTTCGTGGTGCCGGTCAGCGGTCGCACGCCGACTTCGGAGCCGAACTGCTCGTATCCCTTCTTGAGCCCCATGAAGGCATCGCTGAACGCCCCGATGATGCGCAGGCAGCGGATGAGGCGAGCGGAGGTCTGTTCGTTGAGCGGGAGGGTCGTCTCCTGCTGGGGCGGCGTCGGGGATCCGGCGGCCGTGGGCGGTGTGCGGGCGCCGACGGAGACGATGCGCGCCGCGCCCGCGGATGCTTGTGCCGGGGGCAGGGGTGGCACGATGGTCGGAGGAATCATCATGTTGAGCCGGCCGGTGCCGACCAGCGTCTCCACCACCGAGGAACGGAGGGCGGGGGGCGGGGTGGTCGCCGTGCCTGGCTGCGCAGGGCTGACGATGAGCTCGAACATCCAGATGGTCAGGCGGGTCGGCTTGGTGATGGCGATGGGCGTGTTCTTCTGCAGGCGTTTGCCGTCGAGGCAGGTGCCGTTGGTCGAGCCGAGGTCGAAGTAGTAGGTTCCCGTCTCGTCGAACCGGATGATGCCGTGCCACCCCGAGACGAAGTTGCCCTCCAGAACCACGTTGTTGAGCGGGTTCCTCCCGATACGAATCGGCGATTGATCGAACTCGTATCGTTGCTCGGTGCCTGATGTGGGATCCCGAAAGAGGATCTGGATGACCATGGCGGACCTTGTCGCGGTGTTGCTGCTGCTAGGGAGCGGTGGGCGTTGCAGGGATTGAACCTGCGGCTTCCACCGTGTGAAGGTGGCACTCTTCCGCTGAGTTAAACGCCCGGAAGTCCATTGCAAATAGTCGCAAACCGGCCGCCTGTCAATGCCGCAAATGGGGAAGCCGCGCGTGGGCGCAGGCCGGCTTGGCCGGCCGGAGTCAGAGCGCGGGCAGGTCTGGAAACCCTCCCAGGGTTTCCATCAAAACGACGGGGCCAGCACCCCGTCTTCGTCCATGGTGTGGCTCGGGCGTCGGCGCGACGCGGCCGGCCTGCGGCGGCTGCCCTTGCCGGCCTTGGCTCTGGCTTCGGGCTTGGCCTCGGCTCGAGGCTTGGGCTGCTCCTGCGGGGGAGGCGGTTCGGCGACCAGCGCCACGGCGAGCTTCCCCGGAACCGTGGGCACGAACGATTCGGTTCTTTCCCGGTAGGTGTCTTTCCTGAAAACGAACTCGATCGGGGTGTTCCCGGCGGGCAGCTCTACGGCGAGGGGGGTCAGGCCCAACTGCTCGTTGGTGTCCTTGCGCAAAACCGTCGCGCCCGGCGGATCGGATTTCAAGGTCAGTCGCACTTGCTTGGGCGGGCGTTGTGGCGCGAGGGCCGTGGGGCCGGCCTGGGTCTCGACAGGCTTTTGCTGGGTGTACAGATAGGCTGCCGCGCCGGCCGCGACAGCGGCGGCCGCCATGACGAGCCACAGTCCCGCCTTGCGTGACCTTCTGACCGGGGCGAAGTCCTCATCCGTCAACTCGCCGGTGGCGTTGCGGAAGGTCGTCGGCATGGGCGATGCCTGGGCCCCAAGCTCCTGGTCGGGGTCCCCGAAAACCACCTTGCCGCTCACTACGCTGTCGGCGCGCACGCCTGGCGTCACCCCCTCGGCGCCGGGGACGACGATGGGCGAGGAGGGAGCCGCATCGATGTCGAACAGGGGCGCGGCGGCCGCGTAGCCGTCGGGATCCTGCAAGGCCGCCGCGAATTCCTCCATGGTCTGGAAGCGCTCGTCGCGCCGCTTGGCCAGGGCGCGTAGGACGATGGCTTCGACCGAAGACGGCAGGAGTGGGTTGATGGTCCGGGGCGAGGGCACCGGCGCCGTGATGTGCTTGACGATGATTTCGCCGTAGCCTTCTCCGCCGAAGGGGATCTTGCCGGTCGTCATCTCGAAGAGGATGACGCCGAGAGAGTAGATGTCGGAACGGTGGTCGATGTTCGGCTTGCCCTCGCACTGCTCGGGCGACATGTAGTACGGCGTCCCCATCACCGAGCCGGTGCGCGTCTTGTGCGAAACCTTGTCTTCGCCTTGCGTCAGCTTGGCCAGGCCGAAGTCGAGAACCTTCACGAAGTCGGGACTGTGGCCCTTGGTGATGAGGAAGACGTTCTCCGGCTTGAGGTCGCGGTGGATGATCCCGTGCTGGTGGGATGCCCCCAGAGCGTCCGTGACCTGCGCGGCGATGGACAGGGCGCGCTCCAGCTCCAGGGGGGAGCTGCGCTTCAGGCGGTCGACCAGCGCCTCGCCCTGCAGGAACTCCATGATGAAGTAGAACTCGCCGTCGGCCGTGGTGCCGAAATCGTGAATATCGACGATGTGCTCGTTGCCGATCTGGTTGACCGCCTTCGCCTCCGTCACGAAACGCGATACCACCTCCGGGTTGCGCGACAGCTCGGGGTGGATCGCCTTCATGGCGACCTTGCGCCCGATGACCGGGTGCTCGGCCAGGTACACAACCCCCATGCCGCCCTCACCAAGCTTGGCAGTAATCTGATAGTTCCCGATCGTTTGGCCGACCGCAATCATGGGGGGTGAGGCTTCGCGTATCACGCTGTCCAACTAGGCAAATACACCCGATACCTTGGGGCATTTTGGGCGGCTGGTCAAGGAACGGGCCTGCATGGTTCCACATCCATTAGACACCGCAGCAGGCGGATTCAGCCAAAGAGAACCGAGCGCCGGGCGGCGAGCAACTCGGCGATCATGTGGTCCAGCTTGCTTCGCACCATTTCGGCCATCTCCAGGGTTTCTTCCTGAGTTCCCGTGCCCGATGGAAAGCGCATGGGTTCCGCGATCTTGATGCTCCACTTCGTGGGCAGCGGTAGAAGGCCGAGGGGGCCCAGCAGGGGAAAGGTGGGCGTGATTGGGATGTAGGGCAGGCCCAGCGGTTGTGCGATGCGCGTCAGCTTGCCGAGCATGGGATGGGTTTCCTCGGCGCCCACGATGGCCACCGGGATGAGGGGCACGTTCGCGGTGCGCGCCAGGCGGACGAAGCCGCCCCGGCCGAAGTTCGTCAGACGGTAGCGCTCGCGGTAGAGCTTGCCCACCCCGCGCAAGCCCTCGGGAAAGACGCCGAGAAGCTGTCCTGTCCGGCACAGGGCCAGGGCGTTCTGCATGGAGGCCCGCACCCCACCGATGCGCGCCACCACGGGCCGCATCCACGCGGACTGGAAGGCGAAGTTGGCGACCAGGGGGCGTAGTGGCCGGCGGGCCGGGTGGTGGTAGTGCGTGGCGTGCAGAAGCATGGTGCCGTCCCAGGGCAGACCACCCGAGTGATTGGCCACGAGCAAGGCCGGGCCCTCGGCCGGGACGTTCTCCATGCCGGTGAGCTTGACGCGGAAGTACCTCGACCAGAGGAATTCCAGGAGCGGCGCGGTCGTTCCGAGGAACTGGGGATCGAACCCGAAGTCCGGCAAGGTGGCCGGGTCGGGGATGCGCTCCCGCATGGCCTCGATGACGGCCGCAAGCGCTTTCTTGATCGCGGGATCGAACATCACGATGCCCGGCTGAGGGAATGAACCACAGAGGACACAGAGAACACAGAGACGGATGGGATAGGGTTTCCGGATCCGGATCCGAACCCTTCCTTTTCCGGTCCGGACTCCGTGTCCTCTGTGTCCTCTGTGGTGAAAAACACTTCAGCCTTCTGCCGCGGTGATGTGCTCGCGCAGCTTGGCGGTCCAGCGCTCGATGATTTCGCCGAGCGAGCTGCCCGCGGGTAGGGTGCCGCCTCCTTGCGCCATGTCGGCGCGACCGCCGCCCTTGCCGCCGAGATCCTTGGCCAAAAGGCCGACGATGGCTCCGGCCTGCAGCTTGGGCTGCGCCCCGGGCGTGACGGCGCAGACGATGCTGACCTTGCCCTCGGCCGCGCCGGCCAGAACCAGGACGCCGGGATCCATGCGCGGCCGGAGCTTGTCCGCGCTCTCGCGCATGATTCTCGGATCGGCCACGCCCGCGTCGTGGACGAGCAAGTAGATGTCGCCCACCCGCTCGCGGCCGGCCAGCGGGTCGCGCGCCCCGCCCGAGGCGATCTGCGCCTTGAGCTTGGCGATCTCCTTGTCGCGCTCGCGCAGCTCGGCGATCTGCTTCTCGACCCGCGCGCCGATGTCGAAAGGTCCGCAACGGAAGGCCGACGCGGCTTGGCCCAGCTCGTCTTCCAGCCTGCGCAGGTACGCCAGGGCGGCCTGGCCGCACACCGCTTCCAGGCGGCGCACGCCCTGGGCCACCCCCGATTCCTCGATGATCTTGACGAGCCCGATGTCGCCGGTGCGGCTTGCGTGGGTGCCGCCGCAGAACTCCTTGGACTCGCCCATGGTCAGCACCCGCACGGTGTCGCCGTACTTCTCGCCGAAGAAGGCGACCGCGCCCTTCTGCTTGGCCTCCGCGATGGGCAGCACCTCGGTCTCGACCGGCAGGTTGCGCAGGACATGCCGGTTCGCCAGGTCTTCGACCCGTCGGCGCTCGTCGGCCGTCATGGGGGCCAGGTGCGAGAAGTCGAAGCGCAGGCGCTCCGGCGTGACCAGCGAGCCTTTTTGCGCCACGTGACTGCCCAGCACCTTGCGTAGCGCCCAGTGCAGCAGATGGGTGGCCGAGTGGTGGCGGCGGATGGCCGAGCGCCGCTCGTCGTCGATGGCCAGATCGACGCGGTCGCCGACCTTGAGGCTGCCGCGCGTGACCTCGCCAAGGTGGACGTAGAGGCTCGCAAGGGGCCGCTTGGTGTCCGTGACATTGAACTCGCCCGAGGGCCCTTTGGCGCTGCCGCTATCGCCGATCTGGCCGCCCTGCTCGCCGTAGAACGGGGTTTCGCGGGTGACAATGGCGCCTTTCTGGCCGGCGGCGATGCTCTGCACCTCCTGGCCGTCGGCGACCAGCGCCACGATCTCGCTTTGCGCCGTCGGAGTCTCGTAGCCCTCGAACTTGGTCGCGCCGACGCGGTTCAGGATGGCCTGGAAGACCGCCTCGACCGCGACCTCGCCCGAGCCGGAGAAGTCGCCGCGGCCTCTCTGCTC
>JAFGPX010000320.1 GCA_016935975.1 Deltaproteobacteria bacterium | reverse complement strand
CTTGGGCTCGAGGAAGATCACCGGATCCTCGCCGCGGATGGCCGAGGCGAGCAGCCCCTTGGTGTCGGCCGGGGTCGAGGGATAGACGACCTGCAGGCCGGGCGTGTGGATGAACACGGCCTCGGGCGACTGGGAGTGGTAGTGGCCGCCGCGCACGCCGCCGCCCGCGGGCATGCGGATGACCACCGGCGCGCTGTACTCGCCGCCCGACCGGTAGCGCATCTTGGCCAGCTCGTTCACGATTTGATCGAACGCGGGGTAGACATAGTCGGCGAATTGGATCTCCGCGACCGGGCGCAGGCCGTAGAGCGCCATGCCGATGGCCGCGCCCACGATACCGTTTTCGGCCAGCGGCGTGTCCATGCAGCGGTCGGGACCGAATTCCTGCTGCAGCCCCACGGTGGCGCGGAACACGCCGCCGAAGTACCCCACGTCCTCGCCCAGCACGACGACGCGGCTATCGCGCTGCATCTCCACGCGCAGACAGTCGTTGATGGCCTGGATGATGTTCATCTCGGGCATGGCACGGATCCTTGTGTTGGGGCGGGGCTCCAGAGATGGGCGAGCGGGACGGAATTATGCCAGGTTCCGGCCGGAATCAAGGGGAACCGAGCGACCGCGGGCGCCACCCCCGAGCGCACGGGAGGGAGGGCCGCGGTCGACAGTTGTCCCCATGGGCGTTCGGCGGACCCTTGCGTGAAGCCGTCTCGCGGATCGCGCGCCCCGTGAGCGTGTCCGTGGGAGGCTCGCGGGTCGCGGGAGGTCTCCACTTCTTGGCCTTCGCCGCTGTAGGCGCCGCTGCCTTCTCCACGATCTCGACGTTCGGATCCAGGCCGACCTCTCTGCCCACCGGGACGCCACCGTTGTCGAGCACCTCGTTCCACCCGATCCCGAAGTCCTTGCGGTCGATCTTGGTTTCGGCGTGCACACCGCGCACGGTGGAGCCGAAGGGCGTCTTGAAGGCTTTTCAGGGCTGGATGCGCTGTGCGTACGATGCCTGCGGGGCTGCGCTGGTTGCACCGGCTTGACCGGGGAAGAGCGCCGCAAGGGCGCGCGAGCTACGGGAGGCGTGGCTGGGCGGGCAGACGGATCACGAATGAGGTGGACCAGCCGTCCACGTCCTCGAGCAAGAGGGTTCCGAGGTGCGCGGAGATCACGAGCCGGCAGAAGTAGAGGCCCAAGCCCCAGCCGCTCACTCGGCGGGATTCGCCGTTGGCGAAGGGGAACTTGTCGAAGACCCTCTCCTGCTCGGCCTCCGGCACCGCGGGAGCGTTGCTGTGCAGGGAAACGCGCACCTCTCGGGCGTCGTGGGTCAGCACCAGGAGCATGCGACCGCCCTCCGGCGTGTGACGCAGAACGTGGGACAGAAGCGCGTCGAGCGCTCGCGGGAAGAGGCGCGCGTCCATCGCGGCGAGGATGCCCTCGTCGGCCTCCAGCCCGACCGTGATGGAGCGGCCGGCGGCCCGCGACGACGTCTCACGCAGCACGGCTTGGAGGATCGGCTTGACCTCGGCGCGGTCCAGGCGGAGCGTGATGCGGCCGCTCTCCAGCTTCGCGGTGTCGAGGATCTGCGCGATCATGCCGCTCAGGCTGTTGAGCGTGTGCAGGGCGTCCTCGGCCGCTTCGAGCAGCGGGGTCTGCCTGGGCTGCTTGCGCATCTCGATCAACAAGTACTCCAGCGAGAGCATGGCGGCGCCGACGGGGCTGCGCATGTCGTGCACGATGATCTCGAGCAGAGCGTCCTTCTCGCGTTGCAGAAGCTCGAGATGCCGGTTCTGCTCCTGCGCCTTGGCGAGGGAGTCGAGGGTTAGGGCAGCCTGGTGCTCCTGGCGAAGGGCATCCTCGGCGATGCGGGGAACCGCGCCGGTGGCGATGGCCACCAAGGAGAGGGTCGAGCTCGCCACCAGGAGCGCATACAGGGTGACGGAAGGCTCCGGCAGCAGCAGCAACCACTGCGCGGTCACGGAAAGGGCGGTGACCGCGACGACCATGCGCACCGGTAGCGAGAGCCCGACCAGGGCCACGATGAGGGTGTAGATGCCCAGGCTGCTCAGGGCCCAGGAGGTGGCGAAAACCTGGTAGTTCGAGAGGCCGTGGTAGTGGACGAGGAAGGCCAGCGCCACGTCGAAGAAGGGCATCACGAAGGAGAGTCGCTGGGCGTGCTCGCGCTGCCGGAGGGCGAAGGCCACGGCGGCCAGGGCCACGTAGGCCAGCATCGGCAGGAGGATGAAGCCGAGATCGACGTGCCTTAGCAGGGTCCAAAGCGCCGCAACCCCGAGCAGGGTCGTGCCGCCCAAGAGCCGGATGCCGGTGGTCACCGCCAGGATGCGCTCCCGTCGGGCAGCCGTGGTGGAAGGGGATGATTGCGAAGAAGCGGCGGACATCGTGTGTACGGCCCGCAGCGCGTGCTCGGTTTGCGCGCTGCGCGGGTCCATTTGCGGAAGAAGGGGGAGCCGGAGCCGAACCGACAACTAGTGTCTCAGAAAGGCGCCCATCGCTCAAAAAGGCTACATCAAAACAGGTTCTCTGGCGGCCCCGATCTATGGGATGCCGATAGCACACAAGTACCACTTGTCCCCGGCCGCGGCCATCTCGGAGGAACTGCCCGGAGCAGCGCGCTTATGGCTGGCATCGTGTGGTTCTTTCGGGTTAAATGCGGGCATGAATTTCGGCATCCGGATCACGAAATCGTACTTCGGCGCTGTTCTTGCCTCTCTGTTCTTTTCGCCGTGGCTTGCGGCGTGTGGCGGCAACGGCGAGACGTCCCCATCGGGCAATGCCCACATCAAGGACGAGAACAACTACACGGTCACGACCGGACTCACGATCCCAGTCAAGGAAACGCAGCCCGGCGCGGACTTGGAGATCTGCTGGGACAAGGTCACGAACGACTTCATGAGTCACCCACTGACGGAGGAGACGCGAGTCAAAGCGGTGCACTGGGGGGATATCACGCGCCTCACCGTGGATCAGATCGAAGAGCAGTTCGCCAACGGCACCTTCGACAACACCAAATGGGTCAAGAAGATCCGTACGCTTCCCGTGCCCGATCCGTCCAAGACCTGCGGCAAGCTGTCGGAGTTCCACACCGGCGAAAGCTATCTCATGCCAGAGCAGGACTACGTCGTGTCGAACGACAACTACATGCTGCTCTTCGCCAGCTCGGAGATCCAAGGCAAAGGGATCCGCAGCGCCATGTTCATCAAGCCCGTGGAGGGGTCGACGGTCACGAAGGTCGATGGAGTGGACGGTGGCCCGATGCTGGACTTCTCGGCCGACCTGGACAAGCCCAAGGTGGACATTCCGGCCGCCGGCCCCTGGGAGGTCGAGTGGAGCCAGTTGACCCGCGATGCGGTGGGCGAGGAGGTGCCCTATCAGAAGCTCGACAACCTCCGTCTCGGCTTCTACCCGAACATGACGGCGACCGATCTGTCGGCCCAGGCCCTCGACTACGACCGCATCCCGGGCGCGACCTTCTACAACGTCGCGATCGTGAAGGGCGCGAGGAGCGCGAATCTCGCCGACGCCAAGACGAAAGACGGCCAGGCGTTTTCCGGCTTCGATCAGACCGATGGCCTCTGGCTCGTGGCCATCGAGTGCAGCGAATGCTACTTGCCCGCGCCGGTCGCGGTCGTGGGTCTAAACCCCATCTAGGGCGGGCTTGCGCCCTGGTTTTCTAGAGCCGGCCATCACGTGATGAAATCCCGCCTTGCTATCCTCGCGCTGGCTGGCACGACGATGCCCGCCGGCGCGGCCTGGGCCGACGGCGGCTACTACTCCGGCACCTTGGGGGCCAAGGCTACGGGCCGGGGCGGCGCGTTCGCGGCCAAGGCCGACGATCTGTCCGCGGTCAGCTTCAATCCCGCCGGGCTCGCGAACATCGAGGACACCCTCATCGAGGTCGGCAACCAGGTTTCGTACAACGCGTACTCCTACACGCGCGCTCCGACATACGACTATGGCCACCCGGACGGCACCGGCGCTTTCCCGCTCGTCGCCTTCGACAAGGTGTCGAACAGCAAGCCCTGGCAGGCACTGGTGCCGATGCTGGGCGTGGCCTCGCGGCTCGGGCTGCGAGATTGGGCCTTCGCGCTGGCCTTCGCGCCGCAGCCGGGAATCAGCCAGCTCGCGTTTCCCCTTTTCCCACTCACCTCCGCCATTGCCGAGAACGGCAAGCGCGACGGCCAGCGCTACATGATGATCGACCGCGAGGCCATGATCCTGAAGTACGTGGCCAGCGCGGCGTGGAAGTACGGCGAGATCTTCGGGGTCGGGGCCAGCGCCGAGTGGATCCACGTGCCGCGCCTCAAGTACTCGCTGATGATCGACGGCAGCGCGTTCGCCGACGTGGCCAATCCGGTGTGGAGCGACTACGACATGCTGGTGCGCCTGGAGGGCTCGTCGCCTTTCACCTTCAATGCCACCCTGGGCGCGTGGTATCGGCCCGTGCCATCCCTCGTGTTCGGTCTGTCGGCCCAGGTCGTGCCGACCAGCATCGTGGCCGACAGCACGTTGAACCTCACGGCGTTTGGTGGGGGCTTTGGCTCGGAAGGCGTGTATCTGACCGGCAGGACCGGCGCGCCCGCCAACGACGTGACCTTGACCCTGCCCCTGCCGCTGCTGGCCCGCGTTGCGGTTCGCTACCGAAACCTGGTGAACAACCGCGAGCGTTTCGACGTCGAACTCGATGTGGAGTACGTAACCTGGTCGCGGGTCAAGGACTTCACCATTGAGACGAATGGGCTGCAGGCCAACTACGGCCCCACGACCATCGACATCGAGCCGATTCACATCGCGAAGCAGTGGCGCGACACCATCGCCGTGCGGCTGGGCGGCGACTGCGCGGTGCTCCCGGGCGCGCTCACTCTGCGCGCGGGCGGGTACTACGAGAGCGCGGTCGCGGATCCTGCCTATGCCCACGTGGATTTCCCGGGTGCGGCGCAGTATGGCGGCGCCCTGGGCGCTTCGCTCTTCGTCCGGCGGTTCGAGCTGGTTGCGGCGTACATGTTCAAGCTGCAGCCGAGCGTGTCCGTCTCCGAAGGGCAAGCGCGGGTGTACCAACAAGTCCCCGGCAGTCCCTGCGCCGAGGACCCAACCTTGTGCAATCCCAACCTGACCGGTCCCGCGCCGGTCGTCAACGCCGGCGCCTACAGCGCCAGCTCTCATTTTCTGTCCCTGAGCGTGCTCTACCGCTTTGGGCTTTGACCGTCCACCGTCACGGAGGCTTTTCTGACAATGGCAAGCATGAAGAGTAGATGGTTGGTTGCCGCCGGGGCTTGCTTCCTAGTAGGTTCGTTCTCAGGCACCGCCATGGCCGATGCATCGTTGCCCTCCCTCGAATCGAGCGAGCTCGCGCAGGGGCCCTACGCCTACATGCACATGCTCCTGCAGAAGACGATCTTCAGGGTCAATGTCGCCACCATCGAGGTGCGGGTCGACAAGCCATCGCAGGCTCGCCTCGCGACGCTGGCGCGCGGCCATGCGTACTCCGATGTCCTGGCGCAACAACTGGCCGACGTGGTCATCGGCGCCGCGCGGGCGGTGGTGCAGATGCGCTTCAAGCGCGATGTGTCGCTCAAGCGATGGATCGGCGTCGTGAAGGAGAACCTCGAACAGGCGCGCAAGGCCGGTCTGATTTCCGCCGATCTCGAGAAGAAGGTGGGCCAGGGGCTGCCGCAGTGGTTCGCGGCGCTCAAGGATCGCGGCTACGAAAAGAGCGACCGCCTGATCTACTCGGTCGGGCCCGACTCCCTGCGCACCGTGGTCGTGTCCGCCGCGGGACACGTGCTGGTCGACCGCATGGAGCGCGAGCAAGGCGCGCGGCGGGTCGTGCTGGCTAGCTATTTCGCGCCGGGCAGCGACTTCCGCGAGCCCCTGCTACGCTCGCTGCTGGAGGCGAAGCGATAGCCCGGGGAGGCAGCGAAGGCCGCAGCCCCGTGCCACGCGACAAGGACCAGCCGTGAGTTTCCCAGAGCTTCACATATCCAAGCCGGGCGTCGTTTTCCCGGGTGCTCTGATCGACAACCGGGAGACGATCCGCCGGGTGCGCGCGCAGTTTCGCGGCACGGACAAGCAGTTCGCCAAGATCGAAGCGGCCATCGAGCGGGTGTTCGGGCTGTGCAAGACGCAGCAGCGCTACCTCGAAACCGACCTGAGCGGAAGCGTGGGCGAGTACGCGGTCGCGGCGGCGAAGGAGTGCCTGAAAGCCAACGACGTGTCGCTCGACGAGATCGACTTGGTCGTGTTCGGCGGCATCGCGCGCCTGTACTTCGAGCCGGCGACCGCCATGGAGGTGGCGGCCAAGCTGGGCCTGCAGAAGACCCATGCCTTCGACGTGACCGCCGCCTGTGTCGGCCATCTCGAGGCCCTGCAAGCGGCCGCCGGGTACTTGCAGCTTCATCCCGAGTACCGGACCGCGCTGGTTTGCACCTCGGAGCTGTCGCGCGAGTTTCTGAGCTACGACATCCAGAGCGTCCGCGATCTGGGGATGAAGTCGGCCGGTCTGACCGTGGGCAACGCGGCCGCCTGCGTCTTGCTGCGTTCCACGCCTTTTCCCGGCGGCGGCATTCGCCTCCTGGCCATCGACACCATCACCATGCCCGACCACTGGCACCTGTGCCAGGTGCCCATCAAGGGCGCGCTGTTTTCCTCCTCCGTGGAGCTGATGCGGCTGGGCAAGCTCATCCCGCCGTGGATTCACGAGCGCTTGGCCGTGCTGGGCATGAAGGCCGCGGACATCGATCACTTCGTCTTCCATCAGCCGAGCGAGATCATGGTGCGCAAGTTGCTGGAAGACACCGGCGTCGACCCGGAAAAAGGCGTCTATACCCATTCCCTATACGGCAATACCGCGAGCGCCAGCGTCGGTGTGACCTACCAGCAACTGCTCAAGGAGCGGATGGTGCGGCCAGGCGACAAGCTCATCCTGGGCAGCGCGGCTTCGGGGCTCTCGATCGTGATGGCGACCGGAGAGTGGACCGGCCAACCCCGTGGAGGTAACCATGTCTAGAAGGCTCGTTCCCGCTCTTGTCCTCGTTGGCCTGCTCGCCGCCGGCGGCGCGGCTGTTGCGGCGGGCAAATCCGAGGCGCCCGCGGGCGGCGGCGCGGCGGCGGCCGAGAGCAAGGATGCGGAGGCCGCGGCAGCTCCCGCCGAAGGATCCGGGGTCGCAGCGGAGGCGGACACGGCCGCAGCGCCCGCCGCATCGGAAACGAGCGAAGGCGGCGGGCTGTTCGAGCAGAGCACGGCTGCGGCTTCCTCGGAAGCGGCCGCTTCCGGCCAGCCGGCGCTGGCCCTCGGCGGCTACGTGCGCGGCGACGCCTATGTGGGCAAGGTCATGGATGACCGCCAGGCCGATCTCAAGGCCGGCTACGGCGAGCTGGCGCTCGTGGCCAGGACGTCGAAGACCCCATACGGAGACGGCTTCGCCGAAACCCGCCTGCGCTACGGTCTGCAGGGGGATCTCCACCAGACCTTCCTCGACGTGCGCGAGGCCTATGTCAACGCCTACCTCGGGCCCGTGGACCTGCGCGTGGGCAAGCAGATCGTCGTGTGGGGACGCGCCGATATCCTGAACCCGACCAACAACCTGACGCCCAACGACCTGCGCATCCGTTCGCCCATCGAGGACGACCGCCGCATCGGCAACGTCGGCGCCCGCGCCTTCGTCCGTCTTTCGCCCCTGCGCTTCGAGGCGGTGTGGCTGCCCTCGTACGTGGCTTCGGAGCTGCCGCCGGTTTCCCTGCCCCGGTACGTCTACTTCGGCGCACCCAAGTACCCGAGCCCCGGCCTCAAGACCTGGACCGAGGCCGCCCGGGTGCACCTCGAGATGCCGAGCTTCGAGATGTCGGTTTCCTACCTCTACGGCTACGCGCCCTTGCCCGGGCTCACCCTGCGCGACATCGTCTTCGACAAGTACGACCCGCAAGTGCTGATCGCTCGAACGGCCTACAAGCACCAGGTCGTGGGCTTCGATTTCTCGACGGCCCTGGGCGACATCCTGGGGATCCGAGGCGAGGCTGCCTATCGCAGGCCCTTCAAGTACGACGACCTCGACTACCGGAACCTGGTCAACACGCCCAGCCCCGATCTGCAGTATGCGCTGGGCTTCGACCACAACTTCGGCTCCGTCATGGTCATCGTGCAGTATCTCGGCCGCTACGCCTTCGATTGGGAGAAGAAGGAGGATCCGGCCATGGAGCTCGATCCGGATTCTCTCCGGGTGGATCGGTACGCGCTGGACGAAGCGACCTACGACGGGCAGAAGGAGCAATACGGGAACATCGTCAACACCATGCTCGCCAGGTTCAGCCAGATGCTCTTCAACCAGACCGAGCGCATCCAGCACCTCGCCACGGCGCGCGTCGAGTGGACGACCCTGCACGACACCTTGTCGCTCTCCGCGATCGGCATGGTCAACTTCTCGACTCGGGAGTGGCTGGCCGCGCCGAAGATCGGCTATCGCATTTCCGACAGCATGACCGCGTACGTTGGGGCCGAGGTTCTGACCGGTCCCAGCGGCACGCTTTTCGGCTTGGTCGACGAGACTCTGAGCGCCGGCTACGCCGAGCTTCGCTCCACCTTCTGAAATGGAGATCTCAATGCATCACCGTGGATTGCCATTCGTCCTGTTCACCACTCTTTGTGCCGGCGGTGTCTCGCTGCCGCAAGCGGCGCGAGCCGACGACAAGCTCTCGCCGCGCGACATCATGGACAAGGTCGCGCTCACTCGCAAGCTCGCCGGCTCCGAGGCCGTCATCAAGATGACCATGATCGACGAGAAGGGGGCCAAGCGCGAGCGCGAGCTCGCTTCGGCCACCAAGCTCTACGACGGCGGCAAGACCGAGAAGCGGGTCTTCCGCTTCCTGTCCCCCACCGATGTGAAGGGCACGGGCTTCTTGGTCTTCGACTACGAGGCCAAGCCCGACGACGCGTGGATCTACATGCCGGCTTTGCGCAAGACCCGCCGTATCTTGAGCTCGCAGGGCTCGCAGTCGTTCATGGGCAGCGAGTTCTCCTACGGCGACTTCAACACGCCGGCGCTCGACGACTACGCCTACACGCTGGTCAAGGAAGAGCCCTGCGCCGGCGGCGAAACTTGCTACGTCATCGACGCGGCGGCGAAGAAGAAGGAAATCGCAGCCGCCGACGGCTACGCGAAACGCACCTACTGGGTGAGCAAGAAGAAGTTCGTGCCCCTGAAGATCCTGCACTACGCCGCCGACGGCAAGGTCATCAAGGAGCTGGTCGCGGGCAACGTCAAGCTGCTCGATGCCAAGCAGAAGCGCTATCGCTCGCTGCGCAACGAGATGATCAACAAGAAGAACGGCCGGCGCTCGATCTTCGAGTTCACGAAGATCAATTTCTCGCCGAAGGTGAAGGACGAGTACTTCACGCCGACTTACATCGAACGCGGTTAGCCGCAATGCCGGTCACACGAGAAGAAACCAAAGGGAGAAGCGGAGGAACGGAGCCGGGAAGCCCTTGGCATTCCACCGTTCCCATCCGTCTCCGTTCCTCAGTTCTTCCCTGTTTTCCCCCAGTCGACCGGCATTGGGGCTAGCCCTCCACAAAGGAAGTGACTTCATGACGACACAGAAAGCGACCAACATCACCTGGCACGAGCACGTAGTGAAGCGAGAGGATCTCGAGAAGCTGCACGGCCACAAGGGGGCCACGATCTGGTTCACGGGGCTTTCCGGCTCGGGGAAGTCCACGTTGGCCAACGCCGTGGCCTCGAAGCTTCACGAGATGAAGGTCAGCACCTTCGTGCTCGACGGCGACAACATCCGGCACGGCCTCAACAAGGATCTCGGCTTCTCCGCCCAGGAGCGAGTCGAGAACATCCGGCGAATCGGCGAGGTGGCCAAGCTCTTCAGCACGGCCGGCGTCGTGAACCTGACGGCCTTCATTAGCCCCTACAAGTCCGACCGCAATCTGGCGCGGTCGCTGCAGGCCGACAGCTTCATCGAGGTGTACTGCGAGGCGGATTTGGCGGTGTGCGAGGAGCGCGACCCCAAGGGGATGTACAAGAAGGCGCGCGCCGGGCAGATCAAGAACTTCACCGGGATCGACGATCCCTACGAGGTGCCCGAGTCTCCCGAGCTGAGAGTGCCGACGGGCAGCAAGCCCATCGACGCGTGCGTGGAGCAGGTCATCGCCTACCTCAAGACCCGCAAGGTGATCTAGCCCCCACGCCGGTCCGGTCGAGGAGTATTCACAGGGAGAAGCAGAGGAAGAGAGCCGGAAGACCGACAGCATTCCCATGCTCCTGTCTGCCTCTGCTTCTCTGCTCCTCCCGGTTCTTCCCCTGAGTGACCGGCATTCAGGCGGGCCCCCATCTGCCGGCGTGGTCGGCAGTCCTCGCGGAAACGCAGAAGGCCGGCGCCCCGGGGAGGAGCGGCCGGCCTCTTGGTTGGTGCGCCGTCTACTGGGGCAGCGACTGGTAGTACTTCATGAGGATCTTGGCGCACTCCGGCCGGCTGAACTCCGGCGGCAGATCCTCGCCCTTGGACAGCATCTCGCGAACCTTGGTGCCCGAGAGGTTGATGAAGTCCTCGGGCTTGTGGTCCGGCGCATCCCGCATCATGACCACGCGACCCAGCTTCTTGGACCAGGCGGTGTTGTCGGCCTTGTAGATCTGGATCGCGAGGGCGCCCTTGGGCACTTCCCGGTCGAAGATGGCCTGCGCGTCGAAGGGCCCGTAGTACGAGCCCACGCCGGCGTGGTCGCGGCCCACGATGAGGTGCGTGCAGCCGGTGTTCTGGCGGAACACCGCGTGCAGCACGGCCTCGCGCGGACCCGCGTAGAGCATGTCGAAGCCGTAGCCGGTGATGAGCACCGTGCCCTTGGGGAAGTAGAGATCCACCATCGTGCGGATGGCGGCGTCACGCACGTCGGCCGGAATGTCGCCGGGCTTCAGCTTGCCGAGGAGCATATGAATGAGGATGCCGTCGGCGCCCACATCCTTGTGCGCCATCCGGCACAGCTCTTCGTGGGCGCGGTGCATGGGGTTGCGGGTCTGGAAGGCCACGACCTTCTGCCAGCCGAGCTTTTCCATCTCGGCGCGAATCTGATAGGCGGTTCGGTAGGTGCTGGGGAAGTCCGTCGCGAAGTAGGAGTGCGAGAGCACGACGATGGGCCCGGAAACCAGCGTGCGGCCAACCGAGGTGAACGCCGCAACGCCGGGATGCTTCGGGTCTTGCGTGCGGAAGATCTTCTCGACCATGTGCCCAAGCTGGTCCTCGGAAACCGCTTCGGCCTTCTCCACGTCCTGGATGGCGATGACCGGGTTGCCCTCGACGTTCGGATCCCGAAGCGCGATGCGCTTGGCGCCGGCGGGCGGCGGGCTTTTGACCATGTTGACGATGGGCACCGGCCAGAACAGCCCCTTGGTGGTATGCATGTTCTCGGCGACCGAGAGCGCGTCCGCGAGGTCCATGTAGCCCGTGAGCGGATTGAAGTAGCCGCCGCCCATCATGACCGCGTTGGCCGCGGCCGCGGAGGAGACGAGGAGCGAAGGCAGGCCTTCGGCGTCCTTGAGGAGCTGGGCTCGTCTTGCGTCGTCCTGCACGTAGAGGGGGGTGAGTTGGTTCGAACCATGCGGCTTGATCATCGGGCATCTCTCCTTCTTGGTTGCAGCGCCGAGCCCCTGAAGCGAGTCATCCAGCGACGTTCGCAGCGGCTCGGGGGCAAGGGCGGCCACCCGCGACGATCCCGCCGTCGTTGCCCCCTGCCCGATTCCGGCAGGTGCGGCGAAGCAGAGCGAGGTCGGCAGGTGGGTGCTTCAAACATGCAGGCGGACTCTACCTGATCCCACCCCTGGCGTGAAAGCGATTCTCGATGTGCGACAGCGGCGGCGATGGTTCGCCCGAGAGTACCGCGCAACGCTCGGCGAAGGGCAGATTTCTCAGGCGCCAAGCGGCGCCTTGCGCGCCATCACCCGCCGAGTGACGTTCAAGACGATGAAGGGCAGGCCTCCGCCCACGCGAATGTCGTGGCGGAAGAGCCATGCCCAACCGACGATCACCAGGGTGAAGACGAGCAGGGCGAGCGACGTTTTTCGGTTCCAGCGCGGGTCGCTGCTGCGGTAGGCGATGTAGCCCCAGGGAGACAGGACCATGGTGGCGACGCCGGCGAGCAACGCCGCGGCGAAGAGACCGAAGGACTGCGTGTCGACGAGCCAGGCCTGCAGCGCCGGCGCGGGCAGATAGAAGGCCGCGCAGCCCAGCCACAACCACAGGTTGGTGCCGACCAGAATCGGATTCAGCAGGTGACCGCGCAGGACGACGGCTGCCGAGATGGGGAGGGTCAGTAGGGCGCCGATGAGGAAGCCGACACCGGCCCGACCGAGGTCGACCTTGCCCTCCACAATGAACGGGAAGGCGAGGCTGATGACGGGGAGGAGCTGCACCAGCTCGGCCCAGACGGCATTGCGGCGAATCGACATGGGCCCGCAGAATACCCCATTCGATGCGGATCCGTCGGGAGAAACCCGCAGCACCGGGCCCGTGATCCCCCTTGCCAGCCGGCTTGCAGCGTGACAGTTTGCGGAGCCGTATCATGCTTCACCGCTATGTGACCTCGCTCGTCTCGCGGCCGAAAACGGTGATCATTCTCGTCTCGGCCATCACGCTGGCGCTGGGTTTCAACATCTCCCGGCTCAAGATCCTCCTGGACGTGGACAACCAGATCCCGCCGGGCCATCCCTTCGTCGCCATCGGCAAACGCGCGGAGAAGGCGTTCGGCGGCAAGTACATGACGGTCCTGGGGATCTACCCGGCCGAGGGCACCGTCTACACGCCGAAGATCCTGGGCAAGGTGAAGCGGCTCACCGAGGCGGTCGAAGCCCTGCCCGGGGTCAAGAAGGGCACCGTCCTCTCGCTGATGTCGAGCCGGGTGAAGGACATCCACAGCACCGAGGACGCGCTGGAGATCACGCCGCTGGCGCCGAAGATCCCCGAGAGCGACGCGGAGATGGCCAAGTTCCGCGAGCGGGTGCGCGCCAACGCGCTTCTGACCAGTCTCATGGTCAGCGAGGACGGCCGCGCCGCCGCGGTGTTCGTCGACTTCGACGACTTCGAGCTGGCCGGCGGCAGCGCGCATCTCTTCCTTACGCTCGACAAGATCGCGGCCGGCGAGCGCGAGCCCGGCGTCGAGGTGCTGCTGGCCGGCACCTGCAGCATCCTGTACTGGCTGCGTGTCTACATGGGGCGCCTGATTCTGCTCTTCGTGCTGGCGCTTTCCACGATCTCCTACCTGCTCTACCGGGCGTTCCGAACCGGGCAAGGCATGATCGTGCCACTTCTGACCGCGCTTCTCTGCGTGGTCTGGTCGTTGGGGCTGATGGGGCTTGTCGGCGCGCCGATGGATCCGTGGAACATGATGACCCCCATCCTGCTCTTGGCCGTCGGGGCCGGGCACTCGGTACAGATCCTCAAACGCTACTACGAGGAATACAACCGCGTGCGGGAGGCCCAGCCCGAGCTGCCGGCGGTCGAGCACAACCGCCTGGCGGTCATCGAGGCCACCGTCAAGGTCGGCGTGGTCATGATCGCCGCGGGCACCATCGCGGCGCTCAGCTTCGCGTCGCTGGCCGTCTTCGGCCTGCCATCGATCCAGAGCTTCGGCCTGTGCGCGGCCTTCGGCATCGGCGCCGCGCTGACCATCGAGCTCACCTTCATTCCGGCGATGCGCGTTCTGCTGTCGCCACCCTCGGCGGGGCAGGCCGCCAAGGAGAAGCGACGGGAGTTCTTCGATCCCCTCCTGGAGAAGTGCGCCGAGTTGGTGCGCAACCGCCGGGAGAAGCCCATGATATTCGTGTTCGTGGCGCTCATCGGCGTCGCCCTGGTCGGCATGCTCCGGCTCGAGGCCAACAGCAGCCTCGGCGCGCAGTTCTTCGAGCGCAACGCGCCCATCCGCGGTTTCCGCATGGCCGATTCGCGCTTGGTCGGCACGCGGGTCATTCAGGTGCTGATCGAGGGGCAGGCGCCGGATGCGATCAAGAACCCCAAGGTCCTCCAGAGCATGGAGACGCTGAGCGACTTCATCGCCAAGCAGCCGTTGCCTATCGGCAAGGTCCAATCGCTGGTCGACGTCCTCAAGCTGCTCAACAGCGGCCTGATGAACACTCCCACCGGCAAGCTGCCGGACACGGTCGAGAGTGTCGCGCAGCACTTGCTGGCCTATTCCATGGGAGGCAGCGAGGAAGACCTCAGCCGTCTGGTCGACAAGGAGTTCAAGAACGCGGTCATCACCATCTTCCTCAAGACCGACAACTTCGCGGCCATGAAGGCCTTGACCGACGCGGTCACCAAGGAAGCGAACCGGCTGTTCGCCGGGCTGCCCGTCAAGGCCAGCGTCGGGGGCGGCGTGACCAACGCCATCGCGCTCAACGAGGTCATGGTCCGGGGCAAGACCATCAACCTCATCCAGATCTCGGCCTTCGTCGTGCTCATCACGTCGATTCTCCTGCGCTCCCTTCTGGGCGGTTTTCTCGTGCTCTTGCCCCTGGCCACGGCGGCGCTCTTGAACCTCGGCCTGATGGGCCTGACGGGCATTCCGCTGTCCCTGGCCACCGCCGCCATCTCCGCCATGGCCATCGGCATCGGAGCGGACTACGCCGTGTATCTCATCTTTCGCATCCGCGAGGAGTTCCAGCGCATGGGCGATCTGCGTGAGGCGACCGCCCATGCGCTCACGACCTCGGGCAAAGCCATCGCCTACGTGGCGACTTCCGTGGGGGCCGGCTACCTGTGCTTGACCTTCTCGTTCTGGAAGGTCCACGTCATCTTGGGCGGGCTCGTGGCCCTCACCATGGTGGTGTCGAGCGCCGCCACCGTGGCGTTCCTGCCCGCCGTGCTGCTGCGCCTGCCCCCGCGCTTCCTCAAGCGGCGGTCGTCGTAGAGGCGCGATTCGTCGCGCCCTAGGCGGTGGGAATAGAGGATGGGCGCAGTGAATTGCGCCCCTACGGGCAGACCTTGAGAATGGACAGGTACCAGGGCGCGGGATTGCGGCAGACGCCGCAGGTGAGGGCCACAAGCCAGGTGCCGCTCTCGTTGATGCCGGCAAAAGCCTTGTCGCCCGACTTCGTCTTCATCGTCGACAGGTCGACGCTGGTTCCGATCTCGATGTCCTTCATGTAGAGCTCGGGCGCGACTAGCTGGACCCCGGAAGCAGACAGCTCCACGTAATCGATCATGCTCTTTTCCAGCTGGCCCGAGCCCTCGTCATAACGGCCGATGAAGGCCCTCGTGATCTGGGTCGGATCGAAGTCCCTGTTCATGGCGTTCGTCGTCATGTCGCCCCAGTCGAGCGTGACCGCCGCCTCTCCGGCAGGAAGCCCGGTCGGGGTCAGGTCGCGGAGGTTGGCGCTCCAGGTGAGCTTGACCGAGTCGTTGGTCGCCTTGACGTCGGTGTTCGAGGAGCCCGGATCGAGCTGGAAGGCCTGGATCTTGCGGATGCCTTGGCCGACTTCCGTTCCGGAGGCAACGGCCAGCGCGTAGGTGTGATTCTCCGGCGGGTAGAAGTCGGGGTCGAAATACTCGGTGATCTGCTCGGGCGTGACCGCGGTGCCGTTGAGATCGAAGGAGAAGAGCTTGGCCGTGGTGTTGTTGCCGTCGGTTCTGAGGGTGAGCGGCGGCGAGATCACGATGTCGTTCGCTTCGAGAGTGTCGGCGTTGAGCTTCTCCGCCAACTCCGTCGGAGAGAGGCTGAACGGGATGACCATCACCATGTTCAGGTCGTTCTTCGTGTCTAGATTGTGGCCGATGATGTCCGTCGTCACGCTGCCCCAGTCCAGGGTCAGCTCGGCTCTCGGCTTGACCTTGATCACCGGCAGGGTCATCGCGCTCTGGAACGCGTAATTGTGCGAGGCGCTCGCCATGAGGTTCGTGCCCTCGGTGCAGTCGGGCTCCTTGGTGTTGTCGATGTTGCCAGAGCCGCCGTTCCCGTCGCTGCAGGCCGGCAGGAGGAGAGCCAGGAGCGAAGCCAGGAACGGGAACGCTGCGTTCTTCATCACGACGGACTCCTTGGGACTGGGGGTGGACTCGATCGCGGGTTCGAGACCAGCCCCCGCGACCTACTTGGGCGGCGGTCCGTAGAGCGTCGCCCGTTTCTCTATATACCCGTAGGAGACGGATGGCCAGGTCCATTCTTCGAGCACGGTGCCGTTCTTGTCGACCTCCTGCAGCTTGCCCTTGGTCGAGAAGGCCATGATGGTATTGCCGTTTTCCATCCTCTGCACGTCGCCCATGATGTCGTTCTGGATGCTCGACTTGTACTGCCAAGTCCTCGTGATCTTCTTGGCCGTCAGGTCGAGCTTGAACTCCAT
>JAFGPX010000041.1 GCA_016935975.1 Deltaproteobacteria bacterium | reverse complement strand
CGTCCGGCTGGATGAGGGCGGGGTTCTGCCGGACCTTCTTTTCGTCCGCGCCCTTGAGGGCATCGGGAGAGATGTAGATGGCCCACCAGTTCCAGGCATTCAGATTCGAGATCACCATGTGATCGTGAAGCTTCCGCATCATGTCGATGGCGCTGGTCATGCTCGGGTCGGGCGTGTCGCCCTTCATGTTTTCCTGCGACCATTCCGTCTGCCAGAACTGCATCCCATTTTCCGCGGGCCGCTTGTAGTCGAGAACGATCTTGGCGCTGCTGTTCTGGTACGGGTGGGTCGCAACGACGGACACGTAGTCCTTGTCGCCTGCCAGCAGAGGGGTCAGGTACTTGTCGACGCTGGGCCAATCGGCAGTGTCGGGAGCGGCGATTTTCACGTCGCGGCAGCTCTCCCGCCCCTCGAACGTGGGACCCAGGTTCTCGTTGATGAACTTGGCGAGCTCGTCGGGCGAGAATTGGGCGTTGTCCCAGGTGGCGGTGTAGTCGGGCTCGTTGATCGGGGAAAGGGCCATGAGGGGAACGCTCTCGTTCTTCATGAGGTCCACGAAGTCCGCCAAGTAGTTGGCGTAGTCTTGGTAGTGCTCGGACTTGAGCTTGTTCGAGTCGAAGCCGTCTCCCTTGCCGTTCTTGTTGTTGGTCGTCTTCCAGATCGGCGGCGGCGTCCAGGCCGTGGCCCAGATCTTAGCGCCCCGTGTGATTGCCTGGATCGCTGTCTCCAGCTCTGGCGAGGTGGCAACGGGCTTGGCGTCTTCCGTCGGCTCGGAGCCATCGCTTTGCGTGTCGTCCGGCACGCCGATCATGATGCGCAGGAGCGAAAGCCCGATGCCCTTCTTGGCGTCGAAGAGCTGCTCGGCCACGTCGTCGGCCAAGTTGTCGCCGAAAAAGGCCGAGGATGCGCCGAACCCGTCGATGGTTTGCCTGGTGTCGTCCCAGTTCACCGTCACGTCGAGGTGTTTGTCCGACTTGCACGCGATGAGGCCCGCAGACATAGCGACAGCGAGCGCCAAGAGCCGAAGCGTATTCATGGTCATATCCTCCCCGGATCCGTCCGTTGAGCGCCGACCTTACCATTGCGTCGATTCCCCACGCGGGGGATTTGCCATTCCACGGTGCCGAACGCGTTTCTCGACGCGCCGAGCATCGCAGAATCGCGCGGGTCGCTGTCAAATCTTGCCGCTTCCCACTCATCGCGGCCGCAGGACGGGGAATTCGTCAATGACGGTTCACCGGGCGGTTCCGGGAGAAAACCGGGGAAGCCTTCGGAAGGCTCGTGCTAGGGTGCCGCCGATGGATTTTCGCCCTGGCCTGCCGCGCCCGCTGCGCGGGTTCCTCGTCTGCGCCGCGCTCGCGACGTGTGGCTGCGGTGGTATTGCCGAAGAGCCGACCGACGTGACGGTCACGATCGACGCGGCGGTGTCGCACCAGACCCTGGTCGGATTCGGTGCGGCGGTCGCATACCAGCCCCACCTGTTGTCGGGCCGCACCGACGACGTCTGGCAGGTCTTGTTCGTCGATTCCGGTCTCGATATTCTGCGGCTCGGGAATTGGTACCAGAATCAAAGCCCGACCGACACGAGCCCGGCCACGCCCTTTGGCGACTACGCCCAGGTGCAGATCGTCCAGAAAGCCACGGCCGTGCGCGGGGGCACCCCGCCCAAGATCCTGATGTCCTCCTGGTCGCCGCCGGCCTACCTCAAGAGCAATGGCATGACCCGGCCGCCGTACGGCGCGGGTGAGACCGCGACTGCCGGCACTCTCGTCAAGACCGGCGGTGCCTACGCGTACGCGGACTATGCCGACTGGTGGGTTCGTTCGCTGCAAGCCTACGCAGCGCAGGGCGTCGTGCCCGACTACGTCAGCATTCAGAACGAGCCCGACTTCCACATCAATCATTGGGAAACCTGCCTTTGGGGTCCTACCGAGGGCGCCGTCATGGAAGGCATCGCCACGGCCGGCTACGGGCAGGCCGTGGACGCGGTGTACAACGCGATTGCGGCGTCCTCCCTGGCCGAAAAGCCCGTCCTCGTCGGACCCGAGACCACCGGTTTCCGCGACAACATCGTGCAGAAGTACCTGCCGGGCCTGAACCTGGCCGAGTTGGGCGCCATCGCCCATCACCTCTACGGCACCACCGAGGACAATCCGAATCCCGACTGGTTCAACGCCCCGATGCGGGATATCGCCAAAGCGGCCGCGGCCGCGGGCCTGCCGACCTTCATGACCGAGTACTCGCCCAATACCCCCACCCTGTTCGAGACCGCCTGGTTGATGAACAACGCGCTGACCGTGGAAGGCGTGTCTGCCTACGTCTATTGGGAGCTGGTCTGGAGCCCGACGCCCCCGACTGGGCTCGTCACCCTGCCGACGCCCCCGTCCGGCGCGCCTTACACCATCAACGACACCTATTACGCGCTCAAGCACTTCGCGCGCTGGACGGATCCGGGCTGGGTTCGAGTGGATGCCACGTCCTCGCTTTCCGTGGTGCGAGCCTCGGCCTTTGTCAGCCCCGACCGAAGCCGCCTCACCCTGGTGCTGCTCAATACCAGTGCCAAGGACCACAGGGTGGCGGTGAGCCCGGGCGCCTTCCCGTTCGGCGCGCTCGCCGTCTATCGTAGCTCGGGCGCCAGCGAACGTGCCGTCGGCGTGGCGCCGGAGAGCGATGGGGCCGTTTTCCTCCCGTCCCGGTCGATCGCGACCCTTGCCTACGCACCGTAGTACCGGCAGACACCGCGCCTTGCCCTGATGTAGAACGGGCGGCATGCAGGCTCTAGTGACGGGCGCGACCGGGCTTCTCGGCCGCAGACTCCTTGGGCGTCTGCCGGGCGCCGTGGTGCTGAGTAGAGATCCGGTCAAGGCGAGCGCCGCGCTGCCGTCGGTGCGTGCGTACGCGTGGTCGCCGGAAGCCGGGCCGCCGCCGGCGGAGGCGCTTGCAGGCGTGGAGGCGGTATTCCATCTCGCCGGTGAGCCGGTGGGGCAGGGCAGGTGGAACGCCGAGAGGAAACGGCGGATCCGCGACAGCAGGGTGCTCGGCACGCGGCACTTGGTGGCGAGTCTTGGCGCCTTGGCGAAGCCGCCGCGCGTGCTCGTCTCGGCTTCGGCGGTCGGGTACTACGGCGATCGCGGTGACGAAGAGCTGGACGAAACCTCGGCGGCGGGGCGCGGCTTCCTGGCCGACGTGTGCCGGGAGTGGGAGCGGGAGGCGCTCTTGGCCGAAGCCCGTGGGATCCGGGTGGTGTGCGCGCGCATGGGCATCGTGCTCTCCGCGGGCGGCGGCGTGCTGGCCCGGATGTTGCCGCCCTTTCGCGTTTTCCTGGGGGGCAGGCTGGGCAGCGGTCGGCAGTGGATGCCGTGGATTCACATCGACGATGCCGTGGGGATCTTGCTTTGCGCCGCGCGCGACGAGGCCATGCGCGGGCCGGTCAACGCCGTGGGGCTCGCGCCGGTCACCAATGCCGAGTTCACACGGGCGCTCGGCCAGGCGCTCGGGCGGCCGGCCGTCATGGCCGTGCCCGGCTTCGCCTTGCGCGCGGCTCTCGGCGAGATGAGCGAGTTGCTCACGGCCTCCCAGCGCGCCTTGCCGAGAGTGGCTGCGCGCGCCGGCTACGTCTTCCGGCACGCGAGCCTTGCGAAAGCCCTGGCGGCGGAGCTAGGACGCGCGACCCCATCCCCGGCGGGATCGAGTCCGTGACGGTGATGCTCTTGGCGTTGCCGCCGGCGGCGGTGCCGACGCCGGTGACGTCACTTGAGCCGCGCCCGCACCTTCGCCGAGCCCAGCTCGCGGATCGCGTCGGTGGCGATCCAGCGGGCGGCTCGGGGCCCCGCGTCGCCGCCGCGCTCGCCGCCGGCGCGGCGGTTGGCGGCGGCCAGGATCTTCTTGGCGCAGGCCAGGGCGGCGCGGTTGAGAGCGCGATTGCGCTTGCCGATGTTGCGCAGGGCCCAGTTGACGGCCTTCTTGACGAAGTTGCGATGATCGAAGGCGGCGCGCTCGATCAGCTTCAGGAACTTGCCGAATGGCGGGTCGGCGGAGACCTTGTCGTGCCAGGCCAGGCCGGCCATCAGGGCGAAACCGCCGCGCTTGACCCATTCGTCGTCGTGCTTGGCCCACTCGGGCGCCTTGCTCCACGCGTGCTGGGTCTGGTCGAAGAGGCTCGTGCAGGCCTGGTCGCAGATGTCCCACGAGTCGAAATCGCCGGCCCAGGCATCCATCTGCCGGGGCGTGACCTTGCTCGGGTCGTCGACGAAACAGGCGAGCAGGCGCGCCTCGTGAACGCCCGTGGCCCACAGGGCGAGCGCCAGGCCGTGGTCGGTGCCTAGGCGCTTGGCGACCTTGCGCAGCTCGTAGATGGAAACGCCGAACGCGTGCTCGACGTTGATCCCGTAGCGCGCCATCCCCGCCCTGTCTCGCTCGCTGCCCAGGGCACGCAGCTCGGCGAGGAGGTGCGGCACGCGCCGGTCGGCGGCGGGGCGGGATTTTGCTGCGGCGGTCACGGGCATTGCACCCGTGTCGCGATGATTCGCATGCCTAGGTAGTACGCCGGGGGCCCAAGGCTGTAAAGCGCAGAGCGGGGCAGCCACGGCGGGCCCGCTTGGTCGTCGGGCGTGGAACCACGCAGCCAAGATGCGCTACGGTACGGGTGATGAGCGAACCGACACCGCGCTTCTGGGAGATCTTCTTCGAGGTGTACGAGGCCCTGCCCAGGCAGGGGCCGGGCAATCGCGCCTGCGCCGAGCGTGCCCTGGGGCTGTGCCGCGAGCTGCCGGCCGCGCCGGTGGTGCTGGATCTCGGCTGCGGGGTCGGGGGCCAAACCCTGCACCTGGCCGAGTTGACGGCGGGGCTCATCACGGCGGTCGACAGCCATGCGCGCGCGATCGCGCGTCTCGGTCACGCGGTCGCCGAGCGCGGGCTTTCCGACCGTGTCCGCCCCGTGGTCGGCGACATGACGAAGCTGGACTTCGCGCCGGCCAGCTTCGACCTCGTCTGG
This sequence comes from Deltaproteobacteria bacterium, assembly GCA_016935975.1. Classification (GTDB taxonomy): domain Bacteria; phylum Myxococcota_A; class Polyangia; order Fen-1088; family Fen-1088; genus Fen-1118. Next base: position 23,820 of record JAFGPX010000041.1, on the reverse strand, counting down.
TCCGAGGGCGCGCTCTACAACATCGGCATCGAGCCCGCCCTGCGCGCGTGCCGGCCGCTGCTGCGGCCGGGCGGCTACCTTGCGTTCACCGAGGCGGTCTGGCGCAAGGAAGATCCGCCGGCCGAGATCAAGGCGAGCTTCGACCTCGACTATCCGGGCATGGGCTGGGCCAAGGCGGTTCCCCCCGTCATCGAGCGCTGCGGCTTCGAGCTGCTCGGCCAGTTCACGCTGCCCGACGAGGCCTGGTGGGACGACTTCTACACGCCAATGCTGGCCAGGATCGCCGAGTTGCGGGATCGGCACGCGGGCGACGACGAGGCGCTGGCCGCGCTGGACCGGATCGCGGCCGAGCCGGACATGCACCGGCGGCACGCGGCCTACTACGCCTACGAGTTCTTCGTGGCGCGCGTAGGAAACTAGCCGCCTTCGTACGCCCGGCGGATGGCGGCCAGGTCGAGCTTTGTCATCTGCGTGTCTTGGATGCGCGGCTGCGGTCCGGGGTTTGGCGCCGCGGCTTGCGGGCCGCGACCTTGACGCTGGCGACCTTGCCCTGCAGGCGCGAGGCCCAGTGTTTGGCCAGGAGCGCGACGGTGCCGGCGCAGCATGCGGCCCCGGCCTCCGGAAACTCGGAGCCGATGAGGGCGGCAATCTGCTCGGTGTCATAGACGAGGCGGTCCTTGACCTCGACCTCGACCAGGCCGGCGGCTCGCAGGCCAGCCAGGTAGGCCTTCTCGCCGATGGCCCCCGCCAGGCACGACGAATAGAGGCGGCGGTTCGAGGCGATCTCGGCCGGCAGGCCTTCGGCCACGATGTCCGAAACCAGCATGCGGCCTCCGGGCCTGAGCACGCGGGCGATTTCCGCGAACACGCGTGTCTTCTCGGGCGACAGGTTGATCACGCAGTTCGAGATGACCCAGTCGACGCTGGCGTCGTCGACCGGTAGGTCCTCGATGATGCCCTTGCGGATCGCGACGTTGGCGAGCCCGGCGGCGCGGAGGTTCTTGCGGGCCTTGGCGAGCATCGCGGGCGTCATGTCCACGCCGATGACCTTGCCTCGGCGGCCGACCTTCTTGGCGGCGAGCAAGAGGTCGATGCCCGCGCCCGAGCCGAGGTCGAGCACCACGTCGCCTGGCTTGACCGCCGAGAAGGCCAAGGGATTGCCACAGCCGAAGGAATTGACCACGGCCTCCGCGGGCAAGGCCGCGATCTCGCGATCCGCGTAGCCGGCCAGCCTGGCCACCGCACCCTTGGGAACCGGCTGGCAGCAGCAGCCCCTGCCCGGGCTCTGCACGGCGCGTGCGTAGTCTTCGGAAACGGCGCTGCGCTTTCTATCGTGTCGGCTGGCGGGGTTGGCCATGGTGGCTCCTTCGGAGAATACTTGCATATAACCGTTTACACGGGTATATGCAACTCAATACGAGGCCCATCCATGCGCAGCCTGGCCAACGTCCTCAAGGCTTGTTCCGACGAAACACGCCTGTCGATGCTGTTGCTCCTGCTGCACGAGGGCGAGCTGTGCGTGTGCGATTTCGTCGGGGTGCTGGGTGTGACGCAGTCGAAGGCGTCCAGGCATCTGCGCTACTTGGTGAATGCCGGTTTGCTGCGGGACCGGCGCGAAGCCGTGTGGGCCTACTACCGCATTGCCGAGGATGCCGGTGGCGTGCAGTCGGCGGTTCTGGCCGGGTTGCGCAGAATCCTGCCCAAGCAACTGCCCGCCGAGCTTCTGGCCGCGCTCGAGACGTGGAGGAAGCACAAGGGCTCGGGCGCGCTTGCCTGCGGGACTCGGACTGCGCGATGAAAGGCGTGCTCTTCCTGTGCGTGGCGAACTCGGCGCGCAGCCAGATGGCCGAGGGTATCGCCCGGGCGCTGCTGCCGCCGGACGTGAAGGTGTGGTCCGCAGGCTCGCGGCCGACCGGCGTGCGGCCCGAGGCCATCGCCGTTCTGAAGGAGATCGGCATCGACATCTCGGGCCATCGCTCGAAGGCCGTGGCCGAGATCCCCGCGGCCGAAGTGGACACGGTCGTCACGCTGTGCGCGGAGGAGGAATGCCCTGTCTTTCTGGGTCGCGCGACTCGCCTGCACTGGGGGCTGCCCGATCCGGCCGTCGTGTCGGGCAGCGACAGCGAGCGGCTGGCGGCCTTCCGGCAGGCGCGCGACGCGATCCGAGAGCGTATGGAAGCCCTGATACCGGCGCGGTAGTCGGCCTACTTGTCGCTGGCCATCCAGGTTCTCGACAGCCGCGGGTCGCAGGGGAAGGAGTCGTACGCGAAGCTCTCCAGGCCGCAATCGGCGAGCAACATTGGCCGGGCGGCTTGCATGCCTAGCGCTTCTGGAGCCACGCGGCCTTCGGGTTCTCGGTGATGCGAAAGCCTTGCTGCCTGGCCAGCGCCCGACATCTGGGGCAGAAGTCGCGCTCGCGATCCGTTGTCACCACCTTGCCCATGGCGTCTTCCATCAGGCAGCCGCGGGTCGGGCAATGCGGAAGGCCGAGCGTGTGGCCGATCTCGTGCACGGCTACCTTCGCCAGGCGCTCGATGGCGTGGGCCGCACTGCGGGCTTTCTTGCGGCAACGGAAAGACGAGATGACGGTCGCAGTTCCCGGTAGCTCGCCGAGGCCCATGACGCCCCAGTCTGGGTACCGACCCTTGGTCGTCGAGATGTCCACGTCCGTAAGGCCGAGAATACGCCAGCCGTCCTTGGGCATGCGCTGGTTCAGATAGGCGAGCAGGCGCTCGGCGCGATAGCGCTTGCGCGGGGGATAGAAAGCGGCCCTGGGCAATTCCTGGCAGGCCAGCACGCGCACCTCGATCGGGTAAAAGGCGCGCAAGGCCGCGACCACCTCCGCGACCCCCGGGGTCTGGCGAGCACAGCCGCCCAAGGGCTGGACATAGAGCGCGCGAGCGGAGGCCGCACTCGGGCCGGCATCGGCTTGGGCGGAGAACAGAGCGGCGAGAGGGAGGACGGCCAGGAACCACATGCGATCTCCACAATACACGCATTGTCTCGGAACAATGCCGCCGATGCGGCAACGCGAGGAAGGCAAGGCGAGCTTACGGACAGTCGCAGGGCGGCGCGCGGCGGTCTACTATCGAGCCATCGACAGCAACGGCTCACCCAGCGAACTTCGCTCCCGTCCCACCGCGTTGCCCGGCGGCCTGTCTCGCCGGTTCGTGGTGCTCGCCCTCGCCCTCCTTCTATTCGGAGGCAGCCTCCTGCTCTACGCGCCGTGCGTGGGCTTCGGCTTCGTCGGTCACGACTTTTCGGCCGGACAGCACTCGATTCCCGACCTGCCTCCGAACGTCGCTCTGCCGCTCGGCGCTGCGGACATCGCCGTCATCGTCGTCACGCTCCTCGGCTCTGCCTGCCTGCTGTGGCTCGCTTTGGGGCGGCGGAAGGATCTCGGTTTCTTCGTCTTCGCCTTCTTCGTCTTCATGGCGCCGTACGCGAAGCTCGAATACATGGGGCTGCGGGTCGCCGATCGGTACGCCTACCCTTCCTCTCTATGCATCGTGGCGCTACTCGTCGGGGCCGGGCTCGAGGCCTGGCGGAGCCGGCGGCGCTTGCTTCGTGCTGCCGCCGCGCTGTTGTTCGCGTTGCTCGTGCTCGTCGCGGGCCACAACCTCTGGGCCGGGCGCGCACACCGGCAGGCGTTCCGCGATGCGCGTGCTTTCTGGGAGTACGAGCTCGGCAGGGCGCGGCCGTCCATGCTGGCTTTCGAATCGAGCGCCAAGACAGCGCTCGCGGAAGCCGCCGCCGCGAAGACCGGCAGTCCCGAGCGGAAGCAGGCCGTCCTGCGCGTGGCGCGGCTGGCTGTGCGAGGCTTGCGTTACTACCAGTCGTTGCCGTGGCGGCCGGCGGCTGGCTACTTCAGCCGCGAGCGAGCGCACGCCGCCGGGCTCTACACGGCGTTGGGGTTGGCCGCCGGGCTGGTCGGGCATCCGCTGGAGGAGCAACTGGGCTATCATCACTCGGCCTACGAGTTGACGCCCAATCCGCACACGGCCCTGATGGTTGCCCAGACCATGCTCGACATGGCCCGCCGCGAGCCGCCGAACGAAGCGCTGGCGCGGGATTCGCTTTTCTATTTCGGCCGCTACCTGCGCGAGGCGAAGAGCGATCCCTTGCTCGGGCGCGGCCTGCCCGAGCTGCTGCGCCGCTACACCGGCGCCTTTCCCGGCCTCTCGGACGAGGTGGCTCGCGTCGCCAGGGAGAGCTTGCGATGAGCGAGCGCAACCCCTACGTCGGCGCGTACCCGTGGCTGACGGGAAGAGCCGGGATCTGGCGCGAGATTGCGCGCTACGTGATGCGCGACGCGCCCGGCGCGCAGGCCGTGCTCGATCTGGGAGCGGGCTATTGCGATTTCATCAACCAGGTGACGGCGAGGACGCGCATCGCCTTCGACCTCAACCCGGACATGACCGCCCACGCCGCGCCGGGCGTGGATCCGCGTGTCGGCGACTGCCGCGGTCTGCCTGGTGTCGACGAGGGCAGCATGGATGCGGTCTTCGCCAGCAACTTCCTCGAGCACTTCGCGCTCGACGAGGCAACGGCGTTGTTGCGCGACATCCATCGCGTCCTGCGACCGGCGGGGCGTCTGCTGCTCATCCAGCCGAACTACCTGCGCAATCCGGATCACTACTGGGACGACCCCACGCACAAGACCGCCTTCCATCATCTGAACCTGCACGGCCTGCTCGAACGCGGCGGTTTTCGCGTGCTGCGCGTGGTGCCAGGGCTCTTGCCCTTCTCGATGAAAAGCCGGCTGCCGAAGATCCCGCTTCTGGTACGCTTCTATCTGCGTTCCCCCATTCGACCGTTGGCCGCGCAGATGTATGCCGTGGCAGAAAGGGCCTGAGCCATCTGGAAAGGTCAACTCGTCTCGCTGATCCTGCCGACCTACAACGAGCGGGGCAACTACTGGGTGGGCAAGCTGATGGAGTTCCTGTTCAACTCCACCTCGCTGACGGATGTGGGGTGCACCTTGCGCTGCGTGCGGCGCGAGGCCGCGCTCGACATGCAGCCCCACTTCACCATCGATGGCAGCTTCTTCGGCCCCCAGATGATGGTGCCGTCCATTCTCATGAAGATGAAGATGATCCAGATCCCGGTGAACTACACGAAGCGCGTCGGTCACTCGTCGGTCACCGGCAACAAGTGGGTCGCCTTCAAGCTGGGCTTGCGCATGATCTGGATGATCCTCGGGTACCGCGTGCGCTCGCTGCTATGGCCTCAACTCTTCCCCAGGACACGCCAACGGGAATAGGAGCGCCCATCGTGCCAGAACTGTCTCGACTCTGCGGTTTTCTGGCCGGTTGGCTGCTTCTCGCCGTGCCCGGCGCGCCCGGGGCCGGCCGCGATGCGGGCGCGAACCGCGACGACGGTCCGCCGCCCTGGGTGCCAAGGAGCAGGCCGGTCGATGTGACGGACCAGGCCAGCTACCCGCTCCGCCGCGCGGGGGATGGCTACAGCTACGACACGCCCCGCTTTCAGGCGCGCATCGCTCGGGACGGCGTGGTGATCTTCAAGGACAAGCGCGTGTCGTTCTCGCTCGCCATGCCCAAGGCTCTGCGCGACCTGCCGCGTCCGCGGGGGCCCACCTTGGAGAGCACCTTGCGCGACCTGCGCGGCAAGCGGCGTCGCGAGCCACCACCGGAAGAGCCGGCGGCGCCGCCGCCCTTCGAGCGGCGCCTCGAGCCGTCCGAGGCTTGCCCACCTTCCTCCCCCTGCCATGCGCTGCCCCCGACGAACGCCATCGAGGTGGGCGGCAGCTTCGACCTGACCGACGAGATCATGCGGAGTCTCGGCCAGGATCCCTACCGCTACGAGAAAGCGCGCTTCCTGTCGGCCACGTTCGGATTTCGCATCAAGATGGCCATCGCGGCCCACAAGGCGGACCTCAAGGCGGCGCTTGTGGACTTGCCCCGCCGCCTCGACGATCTGTGGGGGGACGTGCGCTACACGCCACGCGAGCGGCGGCGCATCCTCTACGAGCTGTGGTACGAAACCGACCGGACCAAGGAAGGCGAGCGGGCGGCCCGGGCCATCGACGAGTTCATTCGGAACCGACTGCCTTGTGGATCCCCGGAAGGCTACTCGAAGGCAGAGCTGGAAGCCTTCGACCGGCTGCATCCCGAGCGACGCTTTCCCGCGGAGCGAGCCTGCGAGCCGGCGGTGTCGCCGTAGCGGACCACAGGGCGCGCAGCCGCGCGGCGACGTCCAGGTGCGCGCCGGCCAGCTCGGGCATGCCGTCGCCGGGCGGTCGCGCCGGATCGTGAACGGTGATGCGCTCGAAGCGGTCCCAAATGGCGTCCGGGAGGAAGCGGGAAAGCGGCGCGATGACGTGGCGGTCGCCGTGGCGCGGCTGCTGGCGCACGAAGAAGCGCAGTGGCCGGACGAGGTGCAGGCTCGACTTGGCGCGCGTCATGGCCACGTAGAGCAGGCGGCGCTCTTCCTCGATCTCCTCGACCGAGCCGGCGGCCATGTCCGACGGAATGCAGCCATCGACAACGTTGAGCACGAAGACCGCGTCCCACTCCTGGCCCTTGGCCGAGTGGATCGTGGAGAGGACGAGGTAGTCCTCGTCGAGATGGGGCGGGCCGGCCTCGGCGCCGGTGGCGCAGGGCGGGTCTAGCGTCAGCTCGGAGAGGAAGCGCTCGCGGTTGGGAAAACCGCCAGCGATCTGCTCGAGCTGCTCCAGATCCCCGATGCGCACGTGGGCGTCGCCGTACAGGACGTCGAGGCGCGGCTCGTACCAGCGACGAACCACGCCGATCTGGCCGGGCCAGGCCGCGGTCTGGGCGTGGAGAGAGCGCAAAAGAGCGACCAACGACGGCCAGTCGGATTCGGCCGCGCTGCCGGGAGAGAAGCCGGCAAGCGCATGCAGGTCGAAGCCGCGGCCTTCCAGCCATTCCCAGGCATGCCCGGCGATGGCGGGGCCGATCCCGCTCAGAAGCTGCAGGCTGCGAAACGCGGCGATGGTGTCGCGGGGGTTTTCCGCCCAGCGCAGGAGCGCGAGCACGTCCTTGATGTGCGCGGCTTCGAGGAAGCGCAGGCCGCCGTACTTGACGAAGGGGATGTTCCGCCGCGCCAGCTCGACCTCGAGCGCGTCGCTGTGGTGGGCGGCGCGGAAGAGCACGGCCTGGCGCTTGAGGGGAAGGCCCGCCTCGCGCTCGGCCAGCACCTTGTCGGCAACGTAGCGGACCTGTTCGGCCTCGTCGTTCACGGTCACGAGCAGGGGGCGGCCGCCGTCCTTGCGCGTGGAGAAGAGATCCTTGGTGAAGCGTTGCTTGCAGAGGCCGATGGCGGCGTTCGAGGCGTCGAGGATGGGTTGGCTCGACCGGTAGTTCTGCTCCAGGGTGACGACCGCGGCCGGCGGCGTGTACTGGGACGGGAAGTCGAGGATGTTGCGCACGTCGGCGGCGCGGAAGGAATAGATGGACTGGGCGTCGTCGCCGACCACGGTGACGCCGGTCCCGTCGGGCTTGAGCCGGAGCAGGATCTCGGCCTGCACCCGGTTCGTGTCCTGGTATTCGTCGACCAGAACGTGGTCGAATCGTCCGCCGACCTTGGCCGCCAGCGCCGGCTCGGACATCATCATCCACCAGTAGAGGAGCAGATCGTCGTAGTCCAGCACGTGGCGGTCGCGCTTGGCCTCGACGTAGGCGGCGAAGAGCTGGCGTAGCTGCGGCTCCCATTCCACATACCAGGTGAACGATCTTCTCAGGCAGTCGGCGAGCGGCTCTTGCGCGTTGACCACGCGCGAGTAGATGGCGAGACACGTCGCCTTGCGCGGGAAGCGCTTCTCGGTTTTGGCGAAGCCGAGCCGATGGCGCAGCAGATCGAGCAGGTCCGCCGAGTCCTCGCGGTCGAGCACGGTGAACGAGGGATCGAGGCCGATGGCCTGCGCGTGCAGGCGCAGGAGCCGGTTGGCGATGGAATGGAAGGTGCCGGCCCACGACAGGGTGCCGGTGCCGGCGCTGGCCGGCAGCCTGCCGCGCTTGCCGGCGAGCACGAGTTGCGCCCGCCGGATCATCTCGGCCGCCGCTCGCCGCGTGAACGTCAATAGCAACACGCGGCGCGGGTCGGCGCCCCGGGCGATGATCTCCGCCACCCGGTGCGCGAGCGTCGTGGTCTTGCCCGAGCCGGCGCCCGCGATGATGAGCAGCGGCCCGTCGCCGTATTCCACGGCCGTGCGCTGGGCGGGATTGAGCTGGTCGGCCTGCTTGTCCACTGCGCCTCCATACTAGGCAAATGTTCAGTGTTCGGCAAGGAAGTTGATGCCGTCCTGTGCCAAAAGTAGATCTGCTGGAACCGTCGTGATATCGAGCGGTTCCCCTCGGTTTCGAAGAGCCCGAAAACGGCGAGAACCGGGGGTTCTGGCACTCGCATGACTACGAGAAGTACAGGTCTAGCGCTTCGGCTGCCGTTGCAGTTCTTGGCAGCTTGGCTGGCGGTCTGGCTCGGCCGCGTACTGCAAGAGCAGGTCGACTTCCTGCAGGCGGAGAACCGGCTCCTCCGGGAGAAGCTCGGGGGCAAGCGGATACGACTGACGGACGCGGAGCGAAGACGGCCGGCCACGCTGGGCAAGAAGCTGGGAGGGACGGGACTGGCCGCGGTGGCGAGATCGCCTCGCCCGAGACGATCCTGCGCTGGTATCGCGAACTGGTTGGGGAGGATCGGGGAGGAACGCGGTTCTCCGATCGCGCCGAACGCGATCGGCCCGTATCATCAAGGCGAAGGGAATCGGGGCTCTGGCGACGGATGACGCCGCGTTCGCTCGGATCGCTGGCTCGGGCTTATCGAAGATTGGCTCCAGGGGCGCGCCGTAGGCCAGCGCGGGTGCCGTCAGACGGAGGTGTGCCCGCAGCTTTGGCCGAGCGGAGGTGCGGGTGATCGACTACCATGCGTACATGGATCGCACGTGCCAAAGGAGCGACCGTTGATCGCCGCCTACTCGCGCATGCTGCGGTTGGTGATCTTGCTCGGCGCGGCCCTCCCTGTCATCGTCGGTATCAACAGCGGCATCCTGTCTGGCAAATCGGAGGGTTACTGGGTCAAGGTAGGGGTGGCGGTAGCGTTGCTCGCGGTGTTGGCGTGGTCTCTCGGACGCGCGCGGAAGCGGCTCGAGGAGGTGCTCGAGGGCCTGGGCCGCGAGCAGACAGAGCACCTCGATGGTCTGCGAGGGCGGTGGTCGGAGGTTGCAGTGCTGGGCAGTGCCGCTCTCAGCCTCTTCCTGGAGCTCGCCGTCATTCGCTGGCAAGGGACCGTGTGGGAGTTCTTCTCCTTCTACAAGAACCTCGGCCTGCTGAGCTGCTTCGCGGGGCTCGGGCTCGGCTACGCGATCGCCAGAAGCGAACGCCTGCCACTGCTGCTCACCGCCCCGCTGCTCGCTTTTCAGGCTCTCCTATTCATCACGCTTCGTCACGGCCTCGACGAGATCATTGACAGCCTATTGCAGTTGCCGTTCAAAGAGCAGGAGACGATGGGCATTCCCATCGCAGCGACGCTGTCCCACTACGCCTCCTCGTACAGCCTCATCGTCGTGACCTTCCTGCTCACGGCGCTGGCATTCCTGCCGTTGGGGCAGCTCTGCGGACGCGTGATGGAGCGCTTGCCGCCATTGCATGCGTACCGCCTGAACCTGCTCGGCAGCTTGGCCGGCGTCGCCTTGATGCTGGTGGCGAGCATGCTGTGGACACCGCCGGCCATCTGGTTTCTCGTGGCATTCGCCGGTCTTGTGGCCTTCCAAGCCTTTCGGACCAAGGGACTGGCAATCGCGGCCTACTCTGCCCTGCTCGGCGTCGCCGTGCTCTCTTGGCCGACTTCGGTTGGTTGGGAGAAGATCTACTCGCCATACCAGCTCCTGGAGAAGGGTCCGGGTGACGATGGACTGGTGTCCATCCGCGCCGCCGGCCATTACTTCCAGCGCATGCTCGACCTCTCCTATGCTCGTCAGACGATCAACGCGAAGGCGCGCAGCAGAGGCCACTACTACGAGTTTCCCTATCGCGTGCGGGAGACACCTCCCGTACGCGTCGCGGTGGTGGGTGCGGGCTCTGGCAACGATGTAGCAGGCGCTCTCAGGGCGGGGATCGCGTCGGTGGACGCGATCGAGATCGACCCGGCTATTGTCGAGATAGGGCGCGATAACCACCCCGAGAAGCCCTACGCCGACCCTCGGGTTCACGTCATCATCGACGACGCCCGCTCTTTCTTCCGCTCGACACCGGAGCGCTACGACGCCATCGTGTATGGGCTGCTCGATTCGCACACGCTGTTGAGCCACGCGTCGCCTGTTCGCGTCGATTCCTTCGTCTACACGGTCGAGGGGCTACGCGAGGCCAGGTCGCGGCTCACCGACAACGGGTACCTGAGCCTATCCTTCTCCATCACCTCCCCGGCGAACGCCCGAAAGATCTATTTGATGATGAAGGAGGCTTTCGACGGCAAGGCTCCCGTCTGCATCATGGCCAACTACGATCGCTCGTTGATGTACCTTCAGACGAAGAGAGGCGATCTCAAGCTGCCGGACAGACTGCTGGCCAGCGCGGAGTTCCGCGATGCCTCGTCGCTCCTTGCGCGAAGTCAGATCCACGCGGACGTTTCCACCGACGATTGGCCGTTCTTCTACATGCCTAAGCGTGTCTACCCCGTCTCCTACTTGGTCGTCATCGGCATGCTCCTGGCCTTGTCCTTGGGCTTCTTCTTCAATTTCATGCGCCAGCGACCCTCGCTCGGACAGATGCCCTTTTTCTTCCTCGGCGCGGGCTTCATGCTGGTAGAGACCAAGGGGATCACGGAGTTGGGGTTGGCCTTCGGCAACACCTGGCAGGTGATCGGCTTCATGATCGCAGGTGTGTTGCTGATGGCATACCTCGCGAACACGGCCGTGGAGACTCTCAAGGTGACGCGCCCTCTCATTCCCTACGTGCTCCTGCTCGCCAGTCTCGCGCTGGGCATCTTCGTTTCGCGCACCGGCGGGTTCTCTGCCACGCCGGCGGGCAAGCTGGCAGCCGCGGCCGTCCTGACCGCGCCGCTCTTCTTCTCCGGGATCGTTTTCTCGACGCTCATCGCGCGTACCTCCGCACTCGCGGGTGCCATGGCGCTCAATCTGCTCGGCGCGATGTGTGGCGGATTGCTCGAGTACAACTCCATGTACTTCGGGTTCCGTTTCCTCTACTGGCTGGCAATCGGGCTATACCTGGGCGCGGCAATCACCACCTTCTGGCGGGGCGCGAAGGCGCAGCCCGCCTAGCCAGGTCGGACGCAGCGGAGTGACCGAGCCTCACATCTGGGACGGACGCAGATGAGCCCCGACAGCCCACCCAAAGACGTCGCTGTCGAGTCCGAGGCCTTCGTCGAGCCGCAGGCGGGGCTGGCGCCGCGAAGCATTCCTAGATGGGCCTGGGCCATCCTGGGACTGGCCCTGCTGTTCAATCTCGCGGTCCATCTTCGACTGGGCACCATGCCCCTGGAGCGCGACGAAGGCGAATTCGCCTACTCGGCGGTGCGTTTTCTGCACGGCGATTTGCCTTACGCCACCGTCTACAACAAGAAGCTCCCCGGGGTCTCCTACGCCTATGCGCTTTTCATGCTGGTCGCAGGCGAGACCGCCGCCGCTGTCAAGCTGGCCGGCACGGCGGCCGACATCGTCTCGATTGCCCTCTTGTTCCTCATCGCGGCTCGCCTATTCGGCCCACTCGCAGGTTCGGCCGCGGCACTTCTCTACGCAGTGATGTCGCTCGCCCCGGGAGTGCTCGGCAGCGCATCGCACGCTACCCATTTCGTCAATGCCTTCGCCCTGGGCGGCATGCTGGCCCTGTTCGCCGCCATCGAGCGAGATCGCCTTCGGCATTGGTTCTCGTCCGGCTTGCTGCTCGGTGTGGCCGTGATGATGAAGCAGCACGCGGTTTTCCTGGCAGGGCTCGTTGCCCTCTGGCTCTTCTTCGACCATGTTCGACGCCGGCAGAGCTTGCGAGCGCCAGTGCTTTTCGTACTAGGGTTGGCGACACCTTTCGGCCTGCTGGCCATCGTGCTGCTCGCGGGCGGGCTCATGCCCGCCTTCTGGCTCTGGTCGGTTCGCTACGCGGCGGGCTACAGTTCCGGGCTGCCGCCGCTCGGCATCCTCTTGCGCTTCTGGACACGATTGAGCGGCGCCGTCGATGGCTTCGTCCTGCTGTGGGCGCTTTCCGCATGGGGGTTCGGCCACCTGTTGACGGATCGGGGGATCGCACACCGATCGAGGGTTGCCTTCGGGCTCTTTCTCCTCGCCGCTTTCCTCTCGCTGCTTCCTGGCTTGCTCTTTCGCGAGCACTATTTCGTCGCATTCCTGCCGGTCGTCGCTCTGGGGGGCGGCTACGCGCTGCAACGATTGCAGCGCTTCTTGCGAGGTCGCCTTGCCTTCCCTCACCTCGACCTCGGACTGTACCTCGCGCTGGTTGCACTGTTGGTCATCGGCCTGCTCCCGAACTGGCGCTATTTCTTCGTCGAAGACCCGGTCCTGCTGAGTCGCCAGATTTACCACCTCAATCCCTTCTCCGTATCTCCCGAGTTGGGTCGCTTCATCAAGTCCCGCACGAGGCCCGAAGACACCATTGCCGTGATGGGCTCGGAGGCCCAAATCTACTTCTACAGCCAGCGCAAGGCTGCCACTGGCTTCATCTATGTCTATGGCTTGATGGACGGTCACTCCTACAGCTCGCAGATGCAGAGGCAGATGATCCGGGAGATCGAGACGAACCGCCCCAAGATCATGGTCGTGTCCAACATTTCGACGTCGTGGCTTCCGACCGAGCGCTCGGACACCACCATCCTGACCTGGATCCACAGGTACGTGCGCGAGAACTATCGAATGGTTGCGCTCGTGGACATTCGCGAGGATATGTCCATCACGAAATACCTCGACCAGCTCGATCAATACCTTCCACACTCGGGGAACAACACAATCTACGTTTTCGAGCGGTCTTTGCTCGCGGTACCCCCCTGACCGGGCAGCCTTTCCGTTCAACAACGCCTTGGAATCAGGTTCCCACGAACGTCGGATGGAAGCGAACGAAGCAACGAGGCTCTGGAGAGGGTCGGCTGCTAGCGAACGCGTTTGAGGTAACCTCGGGGATACCAGGTCAACAGAAACCGCTCGCGCATGCGGTCGACTTGGAAATCGGTGTTGTTGCGCAGGAACTCATCGACCGCCAATCCCGGGCCGCCTATGCGCTTGTACCCCTCGCAACGGGACCACTTTGCCACGAAAGTAGGATCGTCGTCGTGCCGAGTATCTTGCACGACCAGATAGCTGCCCTTGGAGACAAGGGGTGCATAGAGCTGCAATTCTCGCTCAACGTGTTCCACGGCGTGACACGAGTCGAGCGTCACCAGCACCTTCTTGCCCTTGGCCCTGGCGGCCAACGACTCCACCAGCTTCGGGTCCACGGAACTGCCTTCGATAACCTCGATTCGCCGCTCGGCAAGGGCCTTGAGCTGTGCGCGCCTGGGCTCCGGCAATTGCGCTATGCTGGCGTCTAGCTGCGGGCGGATGTCGATGGTAACGACTTTCCCGTTGGGATTGATTTGCTCGAACAGCAGCGCGAAGTAGAGAGAGCTCCCGCCTTTGTAGGTGCCGGTTTCGATGACCAAGTCGGGCTGCACCTCGGCAAGAATCTCCTGCATCATCCACATGTCAGAGGGTGCCTGAATTGTCTGGATACCGAGAAACTTGGTTCCGAAGATGCGTTCCGCCATGCCGGGGCCCGCTAGGTAGTAGTGATTGAAGGAGTGGACGATGTCACGGCCGGCGGGTGCGGGCTTCTCTTTGCAGCGTACGGAAAGCGCAGCGAGGACGAGCACAGCAGCGTATCGTAGGATCATGGCGCAACCGTAACCAGTGGGCACCAAGCCGTCAATCTTCCGCTCATTTGGAACCGATACCCGATCTGAGGAGAATCGATCGGGCCTTCATGGGACCGACTTGGGTAGAGGAAGATAGTCTGGCTGTGTAGGCGTGTGTAGTTGGGGACAACCTTGGGAAAGCGCGACTTGCCGATCTCGGTGAGTGTGGCACCATCTCTGCCCACGGTCTCGATTTCCTTCGTCTTGACCGCATAGGCCGATCGCCTCCACCGCGATCGAAACACCGCGCATCTCGCAGATCCTCTCCAGATGGAGAGATCCATCTCACCGTTGCCGGTGCCATCGCCCTAGCGCGGCCGTGCTCCGAGGCCGCCACGCCTCGACCGGCGCGCACAGCCGCGGGCCTGGCGATGCCAGCAGGCAATACGGCCACGGTCGGTGTCGGGGCTCGGGCAGCCGCGGCTGGCCGCGAAAACTGGTAGGGTTGCGCCAGCGGGCAGTCCATGAACGACTTCTCTCTGCTGATCAAGCCCTCGGCGGCCGACTGCAATTTGCGGTGCACCTATTGCTTCTACCTGGGCCGGCGCGTGCGGACGTCACCGCACCCGCGCATGACCGACGAAATCCTGGAGCGGGTGATCGCCAGCTATATGGGCTCCCGCCAGGCGGTGTCCTACACCTTCAGCTGGCAGGGCGGCGAGCCCGGGTTGATGGGCCTTCCGTTCTTCCAGAAGGCGATCGAGCTCCAGCGGCGCCATGCCCCTCCGGGCGCCATCGTGTGCAACGCTTTCCAGACCAACGCCACCTTGATCACCGACGGGCTCGCGGCTCTCCTCGCCGAATACGAGTTCCTCTGTGGGGTCAGCCTGGACGGCCCCGCCCAGCTCCACGACCACTACCGGAAGACCGCCTTGGGCCAGCCGACGCACGGGCTGGTGTGGAAGGGCATCGACCGGCTACGGAGGCGCGGTGTCGACGTCAACGTTCTTGCATTGGTGAACGACCGAACGGTCAAGCAGCCGCGGCAGATCTACGGCTACTTCAAGAACCACGGTTTGTTCCACCAGCAATACGTGCCCTGCGTGGAATTCGACGAGCACGGACGGGTGCTGCCGTATTCCGTGTCGGGCCGGGCATGGGGCGATTTCCTCTGCGCGATCTTCGATCAGTGGATCGCCGGCGACGTCCATCGGGTATCGATCCGCCTGTTCGATTCCATTCTCGAGTACCTCCTCACGGGAAAGCGCAACGCCTGCACGATGGGGACCGACTGTCGTCAGTACTTCGTCGTGGAGCACGACGGCAGTATCTATCCCTGCGACTTCTTCGTCCGCGACGAGTGGCGGCTCGGCAACATCGCAGGCGGGAGCTGGAAGGAGTTTCGCGCCTCGCCCGTCTATCGGCAATTCGGCTTGCGCAAGGCGGCCTGGAACGACGAGTGCCGTTCCTGTCCCTGGCTGTCCCTGTGTCACGGCGACTGTCCGAAGTTTCGCCGGGCCGGCGCCGACGGGAAGGCGGGAAGCGTCCTGTGCGAGGGCTGGAAGGCTTTCTATGCCCATGCGCTTCCGCGACTTCAGCGCTTGGCCGACGAGATCAAAGCGGAGGGGCAGAAGGCAGAGCCGACGGAATAGTCGCCCTCCCGGGGTTTCCATAGCAGCGGTCCGGCCGGACAGCGCGACGGGCCTTGGCCGCCGCGCTTCAACCCGGTACCGGCCCCAGCGCGGTTTGCACCAGGATGCGACAGTCGTCATACCAGTCGTTGTAGCCGGTGCCCGGGCGGAAGTCGTCGTGCGCGGCCGCGAGCAAGTCTGAAAGGCGGCCGCGCAGGGCCAGCAGAGCCTCGGGTTCGGCGCCGTCCGCGGCCAGGTTCGAGATCTGGTACGGATCCGCCAGATTGTCGTACAGCTCTTCCGCTCCGGCGAGCCAGCGCACGTAGGTGTATTGCTTGGTCCGGACACCTCGCCACTCGGGCCAGAAGGTGCCGGTATCGAACCACGCCTCAGCAGAGCTGTACTGTCCGATGAGGACGGCGTCGCGAGACTGGCTGTCCTCGCGCGTGACGATCCTGCTCAGATCCACGCCGTCGACCTCGCTGGGAATCGGCAGGCCCGCCAGCCCGCAGAGGGTGGGCAGGTGATCCATGGGGGTCTGCAGGGCATCGACCCGGGCACCCGAGACGATCCGTCCCGGCCAGCGCATGACCAGCGGGACGTCGATGGACTCGGCGTACGGGACCATCTTCTGGATGCGTCCGTGACTGCCGAGCATCTCGCCATGATCGGACGTGAAGACCACGATGGTGTCCCTGGCCAAACCCGAGCGCTCGAGGTAGTCGAGCAAGCGGCCGAGGTTGTCGTCCGCGTTCCGGATCATGGCCAGATAGCAGCGCATCTCCTCATCGGTGCAAGGGTTCTCCGCGGGTACGTTGGGCGGCCACCACACGTCCTGTGGAACGCCGTCCAGATAGCCAGGCGGCGTGTACTCGGAGGTGAAGGGCGGATGCGGGGGATGGGGGGCAACGGTCAGGAGAAAGGGTCGGCTCGCTTGCCGGCATCTCTCCATGAAAGCGATGGCCTGGTAGCTCTGCGTGTCTGCCTCGTAGAGATCGGAGTAGCGCTTCTCGGGCTCGTCTTCGTAGTACCAGTAATCCTGGTAGGCGTAGTGGAAGTTGTAGGCCTGCCAATGCTGGTAGCCCAACCGCTGCGGCCCTGGGGGTACGAAGGCGTGGTCCGGACCGGCAGCTTCGGGGCAAGCCGGGCGGCCGCGGCTGACCGGGTTGTCCTTGTGCAGGCCGGCGGCCAGATGCCACTTGCCGATGTATCCGGTGGCGTAGCCGGCGGCAGCGAAGACGTCGGCCAGGCAGTGGGGATTCTGCGCGGGACTGGCCTCCACGAAGTTCATGAGGACCCCGGAGTGGGTGGGGAAGCGCCCAGTCTGCAGCATTCCACGATAGGGCGTGCACAGCGGGCAGGTCGAGACCGAGTTGGTGAAGACCACGCCTTCGCTCGCTAGGCGATCGATGTTGGGCGTAGCGAGGTTGTGTCCCCCATAGATGCTGCACACATTGGCCCGGAGCTGATCGGGAAACACGAAGAGGACGTTGGGTGGCGGCTGCCGCGTTCCCATTCCACCGCAACCCGGCAGCGCCATGCCCGCGGTTCCCGCTGCCGCCAGTTGGAGGAAGGTGCGACGGTCCATGGCTCGGGCGCGAGGCTATCACGGCCGAGCACCTCGCCGCTATGCGGGCAGCCCGGGCGGGCCCCGCTTCACCTTCTTGATTCCATCGTCAGGCTCGGCCGCCGAGCCCGAATTCCGGCCGCCAACCGCCGGTCTGGAGCCGGCCGCGCGTCTTGCGCTTCCTGGCCCGGCAGCGCAGGTCGCTGGACATGGCGGCGACGAAGGCGCGTGGAACGGCGCTGGCCAGCTGGCTTGCCAGAGCTGGAGGCGATCGCGCTGGAGACAGTCTTCGAGAAGCGCGACTTGGCGATTCGATCAGGCGCGGCGCTGTCTCTGTCCAGGTCCTCGATTCTCTTGGCCTTGAACATGCGGGTCGATCGCGGCCAGCGCGATCGGAACACAGCGTATTTGTGTGACTCTCTCCAGTCGGACGGAGTTACTGCGGCGGACCCCAGGGTGGCGCGGGGTTCTTCTGGCAACGTGCTAGGCTATCTGGCGATGAACACGGGAAACGTGAGGCGATTCCTGGCTGGCCATCGAGCCGCTGCCGCGCGCGCCGCCCAGGCTCGGGCCGCGGAGGGGCCGCGCCCCGAGCGAGCGGTTCGCGAATCCCTTGCCGTCCTGAACGCGCTCGCGGAGATGGGCCTCTGGCCGGGACCGCGGGATGCTCGACGTGAAGACGCGGTCGGGCGTGTGCGACAGCGCTGGGTCGCGGTGCAGAGACGTGCGGGGCAAGCGCGGCAGAGGTGAGCGTCGGCTCGAGGGCGCGCTCGCCGCGTTGGCGACCGCCCTCGGTGCGATTGGCGCGCCATGGATGATCATCGGGGGACTCGCGGTGATCTCACGTGGCGTGCGGCGCATGACCACGGATATCGACGCGGCGGTGCGCGGTGACGCGGTCCGGGTCGACCAACTACTGGACGCGTTTGCGCGCTTCGGGATCGAGCCACGCATCGACGGCGCTGCGACGTTCGCCCGCCGGAACCTCGTGCTTCTGCTGCGCCACCGGGCAACCGGGGTCGATCTCGACGTGTCGCTGTCCTGGACCGCGTTCGAGCATGACGCCCTTGCCTCGGCGACCCCATCTCGATTCGGCAGCGTCAGGGTTCCGATGGCGACTCCCGAGGCGCTGGTCGTCTTCAAGTCCCTCGCGGCAAGGCCCCAGGATATCGAGGATGCGACGACCTTGCTGCTGCTCCATCCCGAAATCGACCTGGCACGCGTGCGGAGGGCCGTGCACACCCTGGCGCTCGCGGCCGAAGAGCCCGCCATCGATCGCGCGCTCGAGACCGTGATCGCCGCGCGCGACGCGCTCGCTGCGCAGCCACGATCCAGCCCCGGCCGCGTCACACGCGAGAGGGTATCGGATGGGAAGGTGAGGCGCGCCTTGCCGAAACGCAGACGGACGACCTAGCCGGCGAAATGCTCGAGGGCGGATTCGGCGTCTTCGAGCGGAGCGAATCGAGCGCAAGCGCGGTGTTCCGATCGCGTCGAGCGCGATCCGGGTTTTCGGCTTTCGTCCCAAGGATCGACTATCGGGCATTCCCTGAGGGACATTCCCTGAGGCGATTCGGTGAGGAGAATTGGCGCCTGTTCGGACTATGCTCCTGGTCGAGCGCTAGCCTGCTCACGCTGTCCACCGTCAGCGTGAACGCGCCGTAGTCCTCCTCGACCTTGCCTTCGACGAAATAGGGGCGCTGGGAATCGAGCATGTGGCAGAAGCGGTGGTAGGTCTGGGGAAAGAAGGTGCATTCCAAAAGGCCGGTTTCGTCCTCGAAGGTGATGAACTCCATGGGCTCGCCGGCGATGGTCGAGACCACCTTGCCGGTGACCAGGAAGCCGGCCGAGCGCACGCGGCGGCCGACGAAGCGGCCGATGTCCTTGGCCTTGACGACCTGCCGACGAGCGACGACCTCCTGACATAGCACCATGGGGTGCACGTCGCAGAGGAAGCCGAGCGCCTGCATCTCGGCTTGCAGGCGGGCGCGCGGGTCGTCGGGCAGGAGCGACGGGTGGGGAACTTCTGCTCCACGCGTGAACAGATCCTGCGACTTGCGGCCGGCCATGCTCTTGCGGAAGGCGGCGATCTGCCAGAGCAGGGCCGCGTGGCTTTCGTTCGGGTGCAACTCGTCGAAGGCGCGGGCGTGCACCAGGACGCGCGCCTCTTCCTCGTCGGGGCGGACGCGCTTGAGAAAATCGACGAGGTCGCGATACGGACGCCGGGCCACGATGCGGCCGCGCGTCTCTTCGCTCACGTGATGCAACGTCAGCCAGCCGACGCGCACATTGCCGTCGCCGCCGCGCCAGCGGATCTCGCTTTCGTTCACGTCGGGCGGCAGCACGCCGAGGCCCAGGCGGCGCATCTCGGACACGTAGGCGGCGGCGGAATAGAAGCCGCCTTGATTGCCAACGACTGCGGCCATGAATTCCGCCGGGAAGTGCGTTTTCAGATACGCGGCCTGGAACGACACGCGCGCGTACGAGGCGCTGTGCGGCTTGCAGAAGGAATAGCCGTCGAAGGCGAGGATCATCTCCCACACCGACGCGATCTGCTCGGCCGTGACGCCGCGGCTCTTGGCGCCGGCGACGAAGCGGCGCAGGTAGTCGGGCAGGCGCTTTTGGCGATCCTTCTTGCTCATCACCTTGCGCAGGCCGTCGGCCTCGACGTGGTCGAAGCCGGCCAAGGCCATGGCGGTCTTGGCCACGTCCTCCTGGTAGACCAGGATGCCGTAGTTGTCGTCGAGCACCCCGGCGAGGAGCGGATGGATCGGCTGCCAGGCGCCGCCGTGCAGGCGGCGCAGGTACTCGTGGATCCACCTGTTGGCGGCCGGGCGGATGATGCTGCTGTGGATGACCACGTGCTCGTAGTCGCCGCGCCCGGCCTTCTGCTGCAAAAGGCGCGTGGCCGGGCTCTCGATGTAGAAGCAGCCCATGGTGCCGCCCGCGGCGATGCGCCTCTGCGTGGCCAGATCGTCCTCGGGCTCCCAGCCGTCTTCCTGGAAGGGAATGCCGTTTGCCTGCACGTTGGCCACGGCGTCGCGGATCACGCCGAGGCTGCGGTTGCCGAGCAGGTCGATTTTCACCAGGCCCGCGATTTCGGCGCCGTCTTTCTCCCATTGGATGACGGGCACGCCCTTGGGCGCGATCTCGACGGGCACGTAGCCGTCGATCGGCTCGGGCGTGATGACCACGCCGCCCGGGTGCACGGAGATGTGGCGCGGGATGCCGATCAGGCGCTGGGCGAGCTGCAGGATCTCGGGCCAGGGCTCGGGGAAGTCGAGATCCTTCAGCTCGGGTAGGTCGCGTAGCCGGTCTATCAAGTCGTCATCATCATTTCCTACCTCGCGCCAGAACCAGGGCAGGCGCTTGGATACCTGCCCGATTTCCGCGTCGGTCAAGCCGAAGACCTTGGCGGTTTCGCGGATGGCCATGCGCGGCTGGAAGCTGGCGAAGCAGGCGACCATGGCGCTCCTACCGCGAAATTCGTCGAGCACCGAAGCGATGGCATCGTCGCGCTCGTCCCAGGCGAAGTCCACGTCGATGTCGGGCGGATCCTTGCGGCCGGGGTTCAAGAAGCGCTCGAAGTAGAGGTTGAACTTCACCGGGCACACGTTGGTGATGCCCAGGCAGTAGGCCACGATGGAGGCGGCGCCGCTGCCCCGGCCGCAGATGCGCGGCGAGCGCTTGACGATCTCCTCGACGACCAAGAAGTAGCTCGCAAAGCCCATGCGCTCGATGGTCGAAAGCTCGTGCTCGATGCGATCGACCACGGTTTCGTGCAGCTCGGCGCCGTAGCGCCTGCGCGCGCCGGCGTAGCAACGCTGGCGCAGGACCTCGCAGCTCGATCGCCCTTCCTCCTTCCAAGGTGGCATGACCAGCCCGAGCTTCGGCCCGGTGAAGGTCAGCCGTTCGGCGATGGCTTCGCTGGCAGCTGGTGCCTCCGGCCAGATGTCGAAGCGACTCTCGTAGTGTGCCGGCGGCGCCAGCCAGGCGTAGGCAGGGGCCACGTCGTCGGAGGTCAGGCGCGACAGGCTGGTGTTGCATGCGATGGCACGCAGCAGCCGGTGCACCTGCCAGTCATCGGGCACCAGGAAGAAGCTCGACGGCACCGCTACCGCGAAGACACCCAATCGTTTTGCCTCGGCACGGGCCTTGGCCGCGCTCGCCGACGGCCGGCGGGGCAGGGCCGCGGCCACGGTCACACTGGCTTCATGGAGCGCCACCAACAACTCCGCGCCCGGCACCAACACGTAGAGCCCGGACGCCAGCTCCGGCACGTCTCGCTCCAGCGAAAACTCCTGCTTGCAGTGCCGGCGCGTGATGAGCCGGCACAGGTTGCGATGGCCCTCGTCGTTCTCGACCAGGCAGACCACGCGGCGCTGCGAGCCCGGCTCGCTCACCTCGGCGCCGACGATGGGAGCGACGCCTTCCTCGCGACAGGCCGCAAGGAACGGCCACAGGCCGTACAGGTTGTCGGTGTCGGTGAGCGCCATCCGCCGGTAACCGTGCTGCCGCGCCGCCAGCACCACGTCCTCCGGCGCCGACGTGCCCCACATCAACGAACAGTGGGACCTAACCACGAGCGGGATCATCGGAAAGCACAGAGGGCGCAGAGGTTGGGAAGAGCACAGAGAGCGGAAAGGGAGGGGTTTCCGGAGCCTAGATCCGAACCCTTCCTTACTCCGTGCCCTCTCTTCCCTCTGTGTCCTCTGTGGTTCAATTCCTTTCTCCAAACCCGCGCCCAAAGCGCACCGCCGCTTCCCCGAACTTGCCGCGGATGGCATCCAGCGACTGCAGCAGCCGATCGTCGGCGGCCAGGCCGCGATCCTCGAACAGATCGAGCTGCGCCGGCGGGAAGGTCAGGCGGTCCAGGATGAGGCGCAGGTGGCGAATGCGCACGCGGCGGGCAAAGGCGCGGTCGAGCACCGCCTTGGCCGTTGCGAACAGGCGCTGGTCGTTGGCCGACGCGGGCATGACGCTGCCTTGCCGGACCACGCGCATGCCGTCGGAGTAGTCGAGCACGATGCCCAGCCTTTGCGCGGCCAGGCGGCGCTGGCGCAGCTTGCGGCCGGATTTTTCGACCAGCGCGAACAGGGCCGCGTGCAACGTCGCGACGTCGTTGCTGTCGTTGCCGAAGTCGTGGTCACAGGCGATCTCGGGACGATTTTGCCCCACCGGCAGCACCGGCGAGCCGTCGATACCGCGCGCCGATTCGTACACGAGCCGCCCGTGTCCGGCGAACACCACCTCGAGCTGGGGCAAGGTCCAGGCGAGCACCTGGCCCACGCGATCCAGGCGGAACTCGCGCAGGCGAACCAGGTCGCCCTCGTCGAGGCCGGGCACGAGAGCCACCGGCAGCGGCGAGAGGAACGCCAGCTCTTGCCCTTCCTCCAGAATGTATTCGCCGGCCGGCTTCACCACGCGCGTGGCCACCTTGGCCAAGAGCTTGTTGTGCGCCACCGACCAGATGGGATCCATGCCCAGCTCCCTGCGCGCGGCCTTGCGGATGCGCCAGGCCACGTCGTAGGCCGGGCCGAAGAGGCGGCTCGTGCCCGTCGCGTCGATGAACAGGTGGCCGTTCGTGTCGGTCATCTCGATGAGGGGCGAATAGGGCAGGGCGCGGGCCAAGAGGTCGCGCATGGCCTGTTCGTAGCGATCGGCGTGCGGCGGGATGACCATGACGTCGCGGCACAGACGCCGCGCGCGCGCCAGGGCCATGCCCTTGCGGACGCCCTGTCGAAACGCCTCGTCGCTCATGTCGAACACGGCGGCGCGGGCGGCGCCCTCGGGCGCGATGACGACCGGCCGCTCGTGCAGGCGCGCATCCAGCACGCGCTCGACCGCCACGGCGAAGTCCGCCACGTTGAGATGGATGATCGAGCGCGAATTCATGCCGCCAGAGCACCGAACGGTTTGATTCGTCCTGGAAGACCGGCATCTGGGTGAGATCCGGGCAACCGGAGGTGTGAACCACAGAGGACACAGAGCCCGGACCGGAAGGAGAAGGGTTCGGATCCGGATCCGGGAACCCCTCCCTTCCGTCTCCGTGTCCTCTGTGTCCTCTGTGGTGAAACCTCCGAGAACCACATCGCATTCAAACCGTTCGGTGCTCTAGCAAGCCGGCCTTGCGCAGAAGCTCGACGAGCTTCTGCGCGTTGCGCGGCGCCTGGCCGCGCACGTGGTTGTTGAAGAACAGCACGCCGGCTTTCGCCCGTTCGACGAGACCGCGCAACTTTTCGTCCATCCACGTTTCGATCTCGCCGTCGGAGTAGTCGTAGTCGAACTGCGTGGCCATCTTGCCTGCGCGCCAGCCCAGGGCATTTCTGCCGTGGAAGCGGACGTAGAAAAGCTCGGGATTGGTCACCACGTCGAGCGAGGGGAAAAGCCCGGGCAACGCTGGTTCGTCGACGGTCACCAACGTGACTCGCCTCTTCTCAAGCTCAACAAAGACCTTGTCGTTGGCCCACGAGGCGTTGCGGAACTCGACCGCCAGCGGCAGATCCTGCAGCTCGGCGAGCAGTGCCCCGAGGTACGAGCGGTGCTTGGGCGAGCGGTCGAAGCCGGCGCTGAACTGGATCAGGATGGCGAGAAGCTGGCGCGACTGCAAAAGCGGCGCGATGCCCAGGCGGTACTTCCCGGCCTCGGCCCGCCAGGTCTTGCTATCCACCTCGTGGGTCAGGGTGCGGCTGAGCTTGGCGCAGAAGAGAAAATGCTCGGGCGCCAGATTGCGCTGGCGCTCGACCGCCTCGGCCCGCGGCATCTGGTACCAGGTGTAGTTCAGCTCGGTGACCGGGAACT
>JAFGPX010000319.1 GCA_016935975.1 Deltaproteobacteria bacterium | reverse complement strand
GCTCTTCAAGAGCCTGTATCCGAACCGGCAGATCAAGATGGAGTAGCGGCGCGGACGGTGCGCAGCAACGGCGCATGGCCGGGCAGCCCCGCTTTCCGGCAGGCCCAGGCCCTTCTTCTTGCCCAGCCTGGTCAGGCTCATCATGCCGGCGAGGCGTTCGCTGCCCAGCAGGGCGGTGTTCTTGTCGTCATGCCGCGAGCCACGCCGCCAGGAGCCGCAACGGCAGTGGGAGCGTCGAACCCGCCTTTCGTGCGGCCAAAGGAGCGCCAGAATCCGCGGGTTCGGCGATCCAGAGACCGTCGAAACCGGAACGAAGCACTCGATCTCATGGCGATTTCGTCAGATCCAGTTTCGGTACGAGACGGGCTTGGGGCGGAGTCGAAGCCGGGCAGGGTGATGGCGAAGGGCGACGAAGCGGTCCGCCGCTCGGCATGGGAGAAGGCGGGCCGACTACTCGCACTGCGAGAGCAGCACGTGCACGGCGGCGGGATAGGGTGAGAAGCGGCCGGTCGTCGCCACCGCGATGTCGCTTGCGCCGTCGCCGTTGAAGTCGCCCGCGACGATGGCATTGGTCAAAGGCTCGCTCGTGCCATGCAAGTGGTAGAGGGTGGGCGCGGCCAAGGTGCCGTCACCCTGGTTGGCGTACACGGCCACGGGCACCGGCGGCGATGCGCCGCCCCGGCCGGCGGGTGACAGCGCCAGCGCGATGTCGGGCTTGCTGACGATTGCTTGGTCGCTGGTGTTGGGTCGCAAGATGGTCACGGTGGCGAGATCGTCGACGCGATCCCCGTCGAAGTCGGCGACGCCCAGGCCGAAGCCACCCCAGTCGGGGTCAGGGCCGAAGGTCGCCTCGTCGGCAGATTCGCCGTCGCGCCGGTTGTAGAAGACGCCCAGCAGGCAGGCGCCCGTCGAGGCCAGCTCGGCGATGTCGAGGTGGCCGTCGCCATCGAAATCGCCGGTCACCAGGTCCTTGAGGAAGGTGGGGTTGGGGTAGCTCGCGGGCGCCGCGAAGTTGCCCAGGCCCGCGTTGCGGTAGACGTTCAAGGCGAAGTCCGTCGGCACGGGCGCGGGCAACGCGATGCCACCGCCATCGGTCACGAAGCGGCCCATCTGCCGATAGTTGTACCCGGCGAAGGCGAGGTCCGGGCGGCCGTCGCCGTCGAAATCCCCGACGGTCAGAAAGCCCGTGGTTTGCGGCGAAGCCAGCGTCACCGGCTGAGCGGCGAATTGGCTCGGCGCCGTCCCGAAGTCGAACGCGAGCACGCCGTCGCCGATGTTGAGGTCGATGCCTTGCGCGCCGTTGCTCTGGCTGGCGAGATCCATGAGGCCGTCGCCATTGAAGTCGGCGGCCACCAGATTGCCCGACTCGGGTCGGATCGCGACGGGCGGCACCTCGTCGCGCAGCAGCCGGTCGGGCTCGCTGTGCGGGTGCGCCAGCGGATCGAGGATGCAGGCGTCGACGGTTTCGTCCAGACGCTCGGCGAAGGGCTCGGCCGGCTCCCAGTAGCGAGGGACGCCGCCTCAGGCAGCGTGGGCCTTTACAGATGGCGCCTGATTCGGTACCTGAAACCGGCGCGGCGAGAGCAGGGCGTTTGCCCACCGGACTTCACAGCCCGTCCTCGTCGTCGAGCACGCGACCTTTGCCGTGCTTTTCGAGCCACCCGTAGAGGTGGCCGCCGCGCTTTACGGCGAGGCGGCTCGCAGGTGGCGGGAGGAAGGTCGATGTGGATTCGTCAAGGTCGGTCATGTTGCGCCCTCACCCGCGGCTTCGCCGGGCCCTCACTTCGGGTCGAGGTGTTTGGTCCCCGACCAGCTCTTCCAGCTTGCGCACGATCTCGACCATGCCGAAGGTGTCGAGGGCGCAGTATTTCTCGAGCGCGGCACGCACGTGGCGGCGCTCGGCCTGGGACACGTCGCCGAAGGTGACGCGCAGGTATTCCAGACTGGCGGTGACGCCCTCGGCGATCTCCATGCCTTCGTAGCTTCTGCCGGTCAGCGCGGGCAGCACGTTTTTGAGCGAGGCGTGGCCAAGCTGGTCGGGGTGGTAGTAGTGGAAGTTGCGGAACGGGACCAGCAGGTCGACCATGCGCGGCTCGGCGCGCTTCCACCAGGCGGCGAAGGCGGGATAGGCCTCGGTGCTTTCCTCGAGCACCTGGCTCTCGAACTTGGCGTTGTAGGCTACGATCGAGCCGCGCTTGTCGAGAAGGTTCTTAAGGCGCGCGAGGATCTCCGGGCGGGGATCAACCCTGCCCTCGGCCAGGTGCGCGTGGTGGCTCGGCTTGCCGCCGGGCGCCTCCACGACGTGCAGCGAGAACTGGAACGGCACCTGCTGGTACGGCCTCGACCCATTCCAGAGGGGCAGGGCGGGCCCGACGGTTTCGAAGTCCAGGAGGTAGAGCGGGTACTCGATCCGGTCCAGGAAGCCACCGATGGCCTCGCGCTCGACGTGAGGGCGGCCGCTGCGAATGGCGGCCATCTGGATGGCCTGCTTGCCGGTGGCAACTTCGTCCCGGGGCAGATCCTGCAGGCGCAGAAAGCCCCGGTGGTACCAGTCGAAGGCCTGGTTGCCCACGCGGGTGAGGGAAAAGACGTTGTGCTTGGGCAGCGCTTTCCAGCACAGATCCTGCAGCGGGCATTCGTAGGGCGCAAAGCAGTGCGGGCCGATCTTCACCTTCGGCGGCTGCGGCTGGTCCACGACGCGCGCCATTTCGTCCAGGTTGCCGGCGACGTCGCCTCCGACCTCCTCGACCTCCTCGGTCACCTCGGTCCGCGCGAAGAGCTTGCGCGGGTCCAGCCCGCCGCGCCGGACGTATGCCCGGTCGATGTGCATGACCGAGCAGCGCCGGATGTCGAGCCCCGCGCCCTCGTACACGTGCCGCTGCAAGGCCACGTCCGGGATGTGCTCCTCTTTGACCTTGGTGCTGCTCTTGACCTCGACGAGATCCCACTGCTTGCGGCCGACCGGCACCAGCACGTCCGCGCGCGCGTAGGCGCGGCCCGCGATGAACCCCGCCTCGAAGAGAGGCCGCCTCTCGGCCAGCGCCGCGCGGGAAAGCTCGTCCACCATCCGCTTGTCGATCACGCGCGCGCCGATCTCCAGCCCCTTGGGGAAGAGCCGCTTCGCCAGAGTCCCCACGGCCGTGCCCTGGTCGAAAACCGCCTGCGTCAGTGCGTCGGGCTCGGGGAAGACCTCGGGCTCGTTGAGCTTGTGCCAGAGCAGCTTCGGGCACTGGAGCCCCGCCATGTAGCTGGACTTGGAGATGAGGGGCGGCCGGAGCGTTTTGGTCATGGGGCCATCATGAGGCGTGGGCCTGACATGCATTCCGCTTTTCTACAGGTCCAACTGGCATTCGGCCGCGATGCGCCGGCCAACGCCACGTCTTGAACGCGATTCGTGTCAGTCCCCCCGCGCATGCTCGCCCCATGCCTGCGACAGCCATGTCCGTCACTCGGGCGCCGGTCCAACTGACCTTCGATCGACTCTTGGTCGGAGCGGGGAATGCGTCCGTCACTGCGGCGGCCAAGCGCGCGCCTGCGCGCTGCTGTCGCTGCCGCTTGCGATCGCCCTTCGTGCCGGGCCTCTGGCCGAGCGACGGCGTGGACACGCCGCCGCCCGTCGAAACCAAGACGGCCGTCTTCCAGTTCTTCTGCCGCAGGGTGGAGATGCGCGTGCGTCGCTGGCCGGATCGCCTGCGGCTCGACCTGCGCGCCGATCACGAGGACCGCGTGCCGTCGCGGTTCGAGCTGGACCTGCGGCTTCTGCCGCGGCTTTCGTTGCGGGTCCGCAACCGAAAGGGTTGGGCGTCCCGTCGCTGGTCGCTGGCGGCGGGCCTGCCATGGCTGGCGGAAGAGCCGTTCGAGGCCGCCCGCCAGTGGGTATTTGCCGCCCTGGCGCCCCGCAATCCGCACGGTGAGTGGGGCGAGCGACACGCCAAGCACGGTGACCTCTCCGGCACGATGCAAGCCGCGCGGGCGGCCATCCGGCAGGCGGCGGTCAGCGCCGCGGCGCTGCTCGACCCCGAGGCGCGGAAGATCGCCCTGCGCTTTCCGAATCACCTGCGCGGCTGGCTCTACGGCAGGCTCGTCAAGGACGGAAGCGGCCGGCTGGCGCAGCTTGCTTCGGTCTGTCCCGGCGCCCTGACCTTCGCGTTTGCGCTTTCGGTGCCTGGCCGTCGGGCCGGCACGAGAGCCGCTGGCGCGAAGCTGCTCCGCGACGTGGTGGCGGGACGCGGCCTCAACGAGGCGCTCGACGCCGCCCTGGCGTCGTGGGCCGCGGGCGCGGCGAGGCTCGTAGAGCATGCGAGCTTGCGCGAGGCCCAGCGCGCGATCTGGCGGCGCCTGGTCGACGCTGGCCCGCGGGAGCTGCGGTCCATCGTGGGGGCCCAGCGACTGTTGATCCGGCGCGCCGGCGCGGGCGTGCCGAGCTACACGCTGTGGGTGCCGCCCCCGCTGCGCTTCGCGCCCGAGGACATTCCGGAAAAGAAGCTGGCCAACGCGCGCTGGTTCCGCCTGGTGAAGGGGCACGGCATCACGCTGGCGCCGCCGTCGCGCAACGATCCGGACATCGGTGAGGAGTTCGCCGCCTTCGTCTCGCGCCACGCGGCAGCGCTGGCTGACCACTGGAAACCACACTACCAGCCACGCTGGCGAATCCAGGAGATGCTCGACTATGCCGTCGCCACGCACGACTTTCCCAGGCGGAATACGTCGCCCGCTCGGTATCTGGAGGCGGTCGACCGGTGGCACGCCGGCCTGGCGCAACTCCAGGAGTTGGTCGACGCCGCCGACGAAGTTGGCCAGCCGCTCGTCGACGCCGATGGAAAGCCCCTGGCTTTCCCCGAACCGCCGTGTCCAGGCTGGCATTCGGGCGCAGACCAGATCCTGCCGCTGCGCACGGCCGAGGAAGTGCTCGCCGAGGGCAACAAGATGCACAACTGCGTCCTGAGTCGCGTCCCCAGAGTGCTGGCGGGCGCGGCGGCGCTCTATCACGGGGAGATCGGCGGAAAGGGGCTGACGATCCAGATCGAGTCGTCCCCATGGGGCTATCGCCTCGTCGAGGCGAAGGGGATCGCCAACAAGGCGCTGGACCTGGCGCAGAAGCGGGTGCTCGGGGAGTTCCTGCGGCACTTCGGGAAGGCGGCGAGGTGCGGCTGCGGGCAGGCGAAGAACGCCTGAGCGGGCGCTGGCGCTTGCTTCGGTTCGACCAAGAGCGGCCAGTCTCAATGGATGATCACGAAGCTGGCTTCCTGGATCTCGCGACTCGACCGCGATCGCCGCGCGGAGATGGTCGATCAAGTCTGGCAGCTTGCAAGTCTGGCAGCTTGCAAGTCTGGCAGCTTGCTCGCCACGATGTCCCAGACGATGTCGCTGTCGACGCCGAAACACTCGTGCGCAAGAACAGCGCGCAAGCCACATCGCTCAGGTCGTGAGCTTCGTCGCGCGCCACCGAGCCGAACGGAGACAGCGACTTCACGTCGAAGCCTGGAAGCTCGACCGCTTGGGCACGTATCTCCGCGACGATGTTGTCTCGTCGCATGGCCTGCCCTTGGAGGTCTACGTCTGGGAAGGCCCATGGCCGAGTGCCTGGCTACACGCGCCCGGCAGACAAGTCCGCCACATTTCCATGTCAGACCCCCGTGCCATTTTTCGCTCCACGAATGCCCATGACTCTCGACGAGCTGCGCGAACGATTCTGGTGGCTGGGGCCCGGCAAGGGGAGGGACTCGTACATCGTGGCGCTGGAGGGGGACACCGTGACCATCAAGGTCATCCAGTGCACGTGGAACCGGCGCACGCAGAAGTACGAGGAGGCGGTGGCTTTCGACTTCGCGGCCCTGGGCTTGAAGGTGAAGTGGCGGCCGTTCTGGTGCGCGAAGCTGCAGGACGAGATCGACAGGGCCCGTGACGCCGAGGCGAAGGCCAACCGCCTGTTCGACGAGGGCGCGTTCATCGCCGCCCAGCGCGAGGCCGAAATGCGACGGGGAACGCGCGCATGATGGCGGTCGAGGTCGGCAACGCCGAACGTGGTTGCGTTGACGCCACCTCGGGATCCGCTTACCGTTTTTCCGTGGGGACCAAGCGGGCGAAGTCAGGCAAGCGGGCGAAGCGGGCCAGGATCGCCGCCTCGTACGAGAATCGTCCGGCCGACGAGCGAATCCTGTCGCTGCTGATGCTGCTGCTCGATGCCGAGCGGCCGGTGTCGCGGACCGAGATATTCCAGCTCATCCCGGCCTACCGGACGTCGAAGCCCAAGGCGGCCGAGCGCAAGTTCGAGCGCGACAAGGAAGAGCTGCGCGCACTGGGGGTTCCGCTGGTTCAGGAGCAGGAGAGGGTGGATGGCAAGGAGGAGTCCGTGTACCAGGTTTCGCGGCGCAGCTACGGCATGCGGCCGGTCGAGATCGACGACGAGGAGCGCATCGCGCTGATTCTCGCGGCCGAGGCTCTGCGCGGCTCGGAGGGCCTGGTGTATCGCGAGCTGGTCGACGACGCGCTCCGCAAGCTGACCTTCGACAGCGGCAAGTCGCGCCTGCCGGCGCAGCTCGCGATCACGCTGCCCACGCGCGAGCAGGGCAAGCGCATGCGCAAGAACCTGGAGGTCATCGGCGCGGCCGTCCAGGCGCGTAAGCGGTTGACCTTGACCTACGAATCGGGCGGCCGGACCACCGTGCGCCAGGTGGATCCGTATGCCGCGGTGTACGTGGGCGGCAACTGGCAACTGGTCGGTCACTGCCACCTGCGCGGGCAGCCGCGCACCTTCCGCCTGGACCGCATCCGCAAGCTGAAGGTGGCGCCGCGCCCGGGCACGCCGGACTTCGAGCGGCCGGCGGGCTTCGACCCGCACAGCTACGTGCAGCGTTCGCCGTGGGTGTTTCAGGCGGGCGAGAGCGCGCTGGCGATGGACGTGGTTCTGGACATCGGGCCCGAGCGGGCGTGGATGGCCGACGAGGACTTCGGGCCGGGTGCGACGCGCGAGGCGCTCGGAGCCGAGGTGGCGGGGGGCGAGGGCTGGACGCGCGTGCGCTTCCGGTCGGGCAATCCCGGCTACATCGTCACGCGCGTACTGGACGGGGCCGGGAACCTGCGCGTGGCGGCACCCGCGGAGCTGCGCGCGCGGGTACGCGACATCGCCGGGCGCATCGCGGGCGAGAATTCCGACGGCGCGGGTGGAGGCGCGGCGTGAAGAGCCAGGACAAGCGGCTGCGCCGCGCCCTGTATCTCGTGCCGTACATCACGAAGCTGGGCGACAAGGGGATCTTGCTGTCCGAGCTGGCCGCGATGGTCGGGGTCACGGCGTCCGCGCTCAAGAAGGAGCTGCTGGCGCTGTTCGAGGTGGCCGTGCCCGATGGCACCGATTCGCTCAACATCTTCATCGACCCCGTGGGCGACGACGCCCGAGTCTGGATGCTGCCGTGCCGCTTGCTGCGGCGCCCGCCACGTCTGACCACCCAGGAGGCTCTCGCGCTGCTCATCGGCGCCGAGGCCGTGAAGAGCACGGGCTTTCGCCCCTACGACGCCGCCATCGAGCGCGCGGCGGCCAAGATCCGCGATGTCTTCCGCCGGCAGAGCGACAACGACGCGAGCGGAGTATCGCCGTCGCAGGGCAAGATCGACCCCGCCTTCGTCGTGCTGGCCGCGCCCGGCACCGAGAACCGCGCCACCATGGCGACGCTCTCCCGCGCGTGCCGCGAGCACCGCACGGTCGAGCTGGACTACGCCTCGCTATCCAGCCAGAAGCGCAAGCAGATCCGCGTCGAGCCCTACGGCCTGCTCAACCACACCGGCTGCTGGTACGTGCTCGGCAAGAGCCTGACCCACGAAGAGAACCGCATCTTCGTGTTCAAGGTCGAAAGGATTCTGGGCGTGAAGGCGCTCGACACGACCTTCGCCCCGCCCGCCGACTTCGACATTCGCAAGTACCAGGGCGAGAGCATGTTCATCACCGACTGGAAGCCCGTGCGCGTGACCTTGCGCCTGACCAAGGCGTCCGCCGAGCGCCTGCGCGGGCGGATCCCGGAGGGCAAGCGCGAGCGCGGCGGGGCGAGGCTGGTGACCTTCAAGGACCACATCACCGGCTGGCTGGCGGCCTGGGTTCTGCGGCAAGGCGATGGGGTGAGCGTGGTGGAGCCGGTGGAGTTGCGGCAGTGGGTGGCAAAGCTGGCGGCGAGGGTCGTCGAGGCGCACGGGTAGGCGTCGCCCGAAGGGCCTCCTTCAGGCCCCCTTTTCTACCTGCGCCGACGGCCTTCGGGTGGGGGGCGAGACCTGCGACGACGGCAACCTGGCCAGCGGCGATGGCTGCTCGGAATTCTGCCTCACGGAGGCGGGCTGGGAATGCCTCAGCGGGAAGGGCTGCGTTCCGGCCGGGCCCGGGGATGGCGGCTTCGCCGCAAGCGCTGCCGCGCTCTTCTGCGGCGACGGCATCCGCGCCGGCGCCGAGGAATGCGACGACGGGTCGCTCAACGGGGATCCCGCGCAAAGCGGTTGCAGTCGCAATTGCCACCACACCAACTGCGGTGACGGCATGGTCGACGGCCCGGAAGCGTGCGACCCGGGTTCCGGCAACGTCGTCCTCTACGGCGATCCCGACGGCTGCGCGCCCTGGTGCATGGTCCCTGGCTACTGCGGCGATGGTTTCGTCGACGTCGATCACGAGATGTGCGATCTGGGACCGGACCACGGCGACCCCCGCCGCTGCGGCTCCAATTGCGTGATGGCGATCCAGTCGGGGGGAACGCGGCCGGGATGCGAGGCGCGCGGTCGTCAGTGATCTGAACGACGAACGCTCGGGTCGGTGACTGGCCCTGTCGTGGATTCGCGCAACAGCTCGAATTCAGTGAACGCCACTTCATCGCCGCGCTGCCGGACCCGAGCGGTCGTGCTCCGGTACTCAAAGGCAGGCCGCCCAAGCCGCGCCTCCACACACCCGACTGACGGGGCACGGCCTTGCCTGCGGCGTGCATCCGGCGCGTGCTGGTGGCGCTCACTTCCCCGTGTTGAGCCTGACCAGCTCGCCGCGTATGACTTGCGGGTACTTGTGGAAGGCGCCTGCGCACAGCGCGGAAATGGTGGCGGAATTGAAACTGGTCACCCTGGCATCGGTTACAACGTAGCTTTCGAGCACGGTCTTCTCGTCGTTGGGGTCGGCCAAGACGAGCTTGAGGGAGTATTGCTGGACAGGATGGCTCGAGCACTCGGCCTTGCGCACCCAGCCGGTTGGACCGAACGGGTAGGACGTGCACTCCCCTTTCTGGCCAACGGTGGTTTCCTTGAAGGTCAAGGTTGCAGCAAGACAGGGCGTACCGTCGCCACTGGCAATGGCGATTCCTTGTTTCTTGATGGCACGGATACAGGTGTTCATCCGCTCTCGCTTGACCAAGTTGTCCGAGTCGTTCGATACGCAAATGGGCAGCTTGGTGCGACTCACGAGGTTGCTGTCTCGCAAGCGGGTCACCCAGACCTCCGTGCCTGACCGGCGCTGCCCAGCACAGCCGGCCAACGAAGGCAATGCTCCAAGCACCAGCAGCAAAGGCCAAGGGCCAGATATTCCAGGCTTCGCGAGCGTGCCAATGAGGGATCGCGAAGACATGGAGGCCATCTTACACCTCCTGCCGGTCCGGAAGTGACAAGCTGGGAGACACGTTCGTGTACTTCTGGTCGGCCAATCAAGACGCGCAGGCCGTCCCGACCGATGTGGCGTTGGGCGCGCCCAACTCCTTGGTCGACCGGGCCACGCTCTCGTCTCTGCTGGCCTCGGACCCCGGGGGGCTGGCGCGGGTTTTTCGCGCGATTCCCCGAAGCCGCGGGCCCGCTCACCCTCGCTCACGTCGGCTTCGACACTGCTGCGCCCAGGCTTCCGCGATGGCACGCGGCCCCGCCCGCCGAGACGTCGGCCGGAAGGCCGTGTCGCCTCGGCACTTCCACCCGCCCTCTTGGTCGTCGTTGTTGCGGTGGCATTCCCGCACCCGCTTGCTGTCGGCCTGGTACGCGCCGACCACGTCGTCGTAGGAGGTCTCGCTGTAGCAGATGGATCGGCCGTCGGCCGCCACTCCCGGCACCGCGCCGATTCGGTCCTGATAGTCGCAAGCCTGCGCGGGCCTGGAAAGCAGGCATCCGAGCGACAACAGAGCGGCCAACACGGCACGCGTGATCGGAGAGTACCGCTTGCGTGTTACTTCCACTCGCAGGGGCGGAGCGAGGTGTTCTTGATCGAATTGGGATCGTCGCGCATGACGTCGCTGGCCCAGCCCGGGGCCACGGCGGCCGCCGACGTCAGGTTGGTCGTCATGTTGAAGATGGAATCCGACCCGACCTTGCAGTCCGAGTTGTCGGTGTCCCAGGACCAGGCCAGCCAGCCGATGCCCACCCGTTGCGCCTCGGACAGGAGCCACTTGTACGGGATGGTGGTGGCGCAGCCATCGCCCACGCCGCCGTTCGCGAACTCGCCGTTGATGAGCACGATGCCGAGGGTCTTCGACTGCTCGTAGCTCTGGGTGATGCGCGCGTTCTGGGCCGAGCCGCCGGTGTACTCGTGCCACGAGAAGATCACGTTTTTGTGCGGATCCGCGGCCAGCAGCGCCGGCCCAACCGCCAAGAGCTGCTCGACGTTCTGCCCCCAACCGGTGCCGTCGATGACGATGGGAACGGTGATGCCGGCGTCGCGCAGGGTCGCAAGCGCGCTCGTGTAGGTGCTCTGGAAGGTGGAATTCGAGACGTTGTTGTCGCCCGCCTCGTTGGCGATGTTGAGCAGCGTCCACTTC
>JAFGPX010000318.1 GCA_016935975.1 Deltaproteobacteria bacterium | reverse complement strand
TCCAGTCTGGTGATCGGTTTCGTAGCCGAGCCGCGATAGGGCGCGGACCAGATCAGGACCGGACACGACTGGCAGCTTGCTCATCTCAATGGCGTCGAGCATAGGTGCCTTCAATGTACTTTGGGAGAAGTATTAGGGGCTGTGGATTTGTGGACAGGCAGCGAGGGCCAGCGCACTGCTGTGCCCGTTCCACCATGGTCTGGTCCACGAGGGCGGATCGGGGAGGGCGGAGCCGACATTCGGTGAGCGTCCGGAGGTAGCTTCGTTGCCGGCGCACCTCGATGCGGCCACGCACCGGTTGCTTACTTGTGTTCGGCAATTCGACGGGCAATGCGGTTGGGGCGAGCAGGGCGCGGTTTCTTGTGCGCATTGGCTGGCTTTGGGCCCGGGTCGCCCGGAGTCTGCTGGGTTCTTCGGTCGGCGCGTCCAGAATGTCCGCCCACGGCCGCGGCCGCGGCCACGGCCACGGTGCGGCCACGACTACCCTTCGTTGCCCTGCCGGGCGAGCGACTTCGCCTTGGAAGACGGTCTTCGCCTCGGCGCCCCGCGGCCTCGCCACGCTTGCCGCGGGATCACGGGGCTTCCATCCTCGGTTGACGTCCGTCGGCTGTTCTGGGTAGCTTACCCGCCCAGTCGAGAAGCTCATGCCGCACGTCATCAGGCTACAGGTGAACGGTGATCGCTATGAAGTCGCGATCGAGCCCTGGCGCACGCTCAACGAGGTGCTCCGGGAGGACCTCGGCCTTACGGGCACCAAGCACGGTTGCGGCCAGGGTGACTGTGGCGCGTGCACCGTGCTCTTGGACGGCCGCTCGGTGCTCTCCTGCCTCACCCTCGCGGTGAGCGCCGACGGGGGCGACGTCCGCACCGTCGAGGGGCTCGCCCAGGGGCGGGAGCGCCTGCACCCGATCCAGGAGGCCTTCATCGCCGGCGGCGCCATTCAGTGCGGCTACTGCACGCCGGGCATGGAGATCTCCGCGCTCCACCTTTTGCGCCGCCGCCCGCGCCCCACCGAGGCCGAGATCCGGGCCGGGCTGGCCGGGAACCTGTGCCGCTGCACCGGGTACGCCAAGATCGTCGCGGCCATCCAGGCCGCCTCGGCCCGGATGTCGGACGAACCGGGCTGATGGAAGCCCAGCATGTCGCTCCCCCATTTCGAGTACTTCGCGCCGCGCACCATCGAGGAGGCCGTGGCCCTGCTGGCTGGTGCCGGCGGCCGGGCACGCCCCTTCGCCGGCGGCACCGACCTTCTGCCGCGTCTTCAGAGTGGGCTCGTGCGCGCCGAGACGCTCGTCGACCTGAAGCGTATCCCCGAGTTGTGCGCCATCGGCTTCGACCCGGCGTCCGGGCTCACCATCGGGGCGGCCGTCCGGCTGGCGGACCTGCTCGATTCTCCGGACGTGCAGCGCCGCTACCCGGCGATGACGGACGCCGTGTCCCAGACCGCCACCGTGCAGATCCGCAACATGGGGACCATCGCCGGGAACGTGTGCAACGGCTCACCGTGCGCCGACAGCGTGCCCGTGCTGATCGCGCGCCTTGCGCACCTGGCGCTCATGAGCCCGCGCGGCGAGCGTCTCCTGCCCATCGGCGACTTCTTCAAGGGGCCGGGCGAGACCGCGCTAGAGCCTGACGAGCTGCTGGTTCGCATCCACGTGCCGCCGCCGCCGCCTTACACCGGCTTCGCCTTCGCCAAGCTCCCGGCCCGAACCGCGAGCGACATCAGCGCCGTGAACGTTGGGGTCATGGTGGCCCGCCAAGGCGGGGTCTGCGGCGAGGCGCGCATCGTGCTCGGGGCGGTCGGCCCCGTTCCGCTGCGCGCTCACCAGGCCGAGCTACGGCTGGCCGGCGCCACTCTGGGCGCGAGGCTACTCGAGGAGGTCGGGCGGCTGGCAGCGAGCGAGACCCGGCCCATCGACGACCTACGTGCTTCCGCTGCCTACCGGCGGGACATGGCCGCGGTGTTGGTCCGCCGCGCCTTGGTGGTGGCCGCCACGCGCGCCGGCCTCGCCGTGGCCGATGCCGCGCCCGCCGGAGATGCCACGGGAGCTAGTGAATGAGCCAGAAGCCTTGCATCGGCGTGAATGTGCCGCGGGTCGACGCTTGGGACAAGGCCACCGGCACGGCCCAGTACACCGACGATCTTTCGCTGCCGGGCATGCTCCACGGCGCGCTCAAGCGGAGCCCTTTGCCCCATGCCCGCATCCGCGCCATCGACACGAGCCGGGCGCGGGCCCTGCCCGGGGTCAAGGCGGTCATCACCTCCGCGGACCTGCCGCGCGTGCGCTACGGCAACTGGCGCTTCTCTCCGAACACGCAGGACGAATACGCCTTGGCCGTGGACAAGGTGCGCTTCGTCGGCGATCCGGTCGCGGCCGTGGCGGCGGTCGACCGCGACACGGCCATCGAGGCGCTCGACCTCATCCAGGTCGACTTCGAGGAGCTGCCCGGTCTCTTCGACCTCGACGCTGCCATGGCCGAGGGCGCGCCGCGCATCCACGAGGAGACGGCCGGCAACGTCAGCGTCACCCGCGAGATCGACTACGGCGACCTCGCGGCGGGCTTCGCCCGCGCCGACTACGTGCGCGACGACGTCTACCTGATGCCGCCGGTCAGCCACGCGTACCTCGAGCCCTGCTCGAGCCTGGCGCAGGCCGACTCTCTCGGCCGCATCACCCTGTGGACCAGCACCCAGACGCCCTACATCGTCCAGTGCCTCCTCGCCTCGGTGCTCGGCCTGCGCGAGAACGAGGTCCGCGTCATCAAGCCGTACGTCGGCGGTGGCTTCGGCGGCAAGATGGAGCTGCGCTCGTGGGACGTGTGCGCCGCCTTCCTGGCGCGCCTTCTGGGCAAACCGGTGAAGTTCACGCAGACGCGCGACGAGGAGATCTGCGCGGGACGACGCCGCCATCCGATGCGCCTGCGCTCGCGCGTCGGCTTCACGAAGGACGGGCTGCTGCTGGCCAAGGAACTGATCGTGCATCTCGACGGCGGCGCCTACAACAGCATGGGGCCGACGGCGACCTTCCTGGTCGGCAACCTCGGCGCGATGCTCTATCGCTACCCGGCGTACCGCTACCGCGGCTTCCACGTCTACACGAACAACCCGCCCGCGGGTGCCATGCGCGGCTTCGGCGCGCCACAGGCCTTCTTCGTTGCCGAAGGCCAGATGAACGAGGCGTCCGCCGACCTCGGCATCGACCCCATCGACATCCGCCTCAAGAACGCGATGCACCCGGGGGACAAGATCCGCGGGTTCGCCACCATTGGGAGCTGCGCCTTCACCGAGTGCCTGGAGAGGGTCGCGGAGATGAGCGAGTGGCGCCGCCAGCGGCGCGAGATGCGCCCGGGCCGCGGCATCGGCGTCGGCTGCTACAGCTTCGTCACCGGCGGCAACTTCAACTGGTTCGACACGAAGTACCCCTTCAGCGCCGCCGAGGTTCGCGCGTACGCCGACGGCGCCGTGCACCTCCTCACCATGGCCGCCGACATCGGCCAGGGCTCCGATACGGTGCTTCAGCAGATCCTCGCCGAGGATTTGGGCCTACGTCTCGCCGACGTGACCCTGTACGCCGCCGACACCTCGCTTTCGCCGAAGGGCGACCTCGGGACCTGGGCGAGCCGCGTCACCTTCATGGTCGGGAACGCCATTCTCGACGCCACCCGCCAGATCAAGGAGGAACTTTTCAAGGTGGTGGCATTGAAGTTCGATACGAATGTTGTCCACTCGTTCGAGTGCAAGGACGGGATGGTGCGAGTGAAGGGGCGGCCCGAGAAGGCGGTCCCGTTCGGCGAGGCGGTCGCCATGGTGCAGAGCTTGCGGCGCGGCGAGCCCCTCATCGCGCGCGGCTCCTACACACCCCGCGACATGGGCCTGGTCGCGCCGACGTACAGCTTCGGTGCGCAGGTCGCCGAGGTCGAGGTCGACCGCGACACCGGCCGCGTACGCGTCACCCGTATCCACACCGCGCACGACTGCGGCAGGCCGCTCAACCCCCAGGCGGTCGAAGGCCAGGTCGAGGGGTGCGTGCAGATGGGCCTAGGCTACGCGCTCACCGAGGAGCTGGTGATGCGCCAAGGCCGTACGCTCAACGCCAGCTTTCTCGATTACAAGATCCCGGGCGCGCTCGACATGCCCGGCATAGACTCGGTGTGCGTGGGCGGTCCCGAGCCAAAAGGCCCCTTCGGCGCGAAGGAATCGGGCGAGGGCCCGGTTTCGCCGACGGCGCCCGCCATCGCCGAGGCCGTGTGGCACGCGACCGGCTACCGGGCTCGGCGGCTGCCGATCACCGCCGAGCAGGTCCTGCGCCACCTGGAGACGAACCCGACCGCGAACGACGATCGCCGAGTCAAGCCATGACCTCCGCGCCTCCAGAGTGGATACCGGCATCGTGGCGGAAGAAGCCAGCCGCGCGGATGTCGACTTGTTCCGATGCGCAGGCCTTGCAGGCGTCGCTCGACCAACTCGCGCGGCTGCCGCCGCTCGTCACCAGCAGGGAAGTCGAAAACCTCAAGGGCCAGCTCGCCGGCGCAACTTGCGGCGAGCGCTTCATGCTTCAGGGCGGAGACTGCTCGGAGAGCTTGGCCGGGTGCGAATCCGACGCCATCGTCGGCAAGTTGAAGACTCTCCTGCAGATGAGCCTCGTGCTCGCGCGGGGTGTCGACTACTTCCGGGGCATCGCCAACCCGATCGGGGTGAGGATCGGACCGGTCACCACGCCGGACGAAGAGCTGGAGACGGCCAGGCAGACGTCGCGCAAATCGACCGAATGGAAGAGCGAATGAAGGACCTACCACTTCCCCGCCTGAATCTTGCTTTGCCTGAAGTCGAAGTCATCGCCAGACAAGACGGGAGCAAGATCCTTCGTTCGCCTCGAGATCTCGGTCCATACGCCCAGAATCTCGCCAAGGTGTTGCGCGAACGGGCCGATACCATCGGAGACAGGACCTTTCTTGCAGAGAAGAACCCAGCCGGAGAATGGAACAAGCTCGGCTACGCCGAGGTCACAGCCCGCAGCAGTGCCGTAGCGCAATCTCTGCTCGATTGCGGTCTAAGAGGTCTTCGCGGAGAGCAGTCGTCGAGGATTCTCATCCTTTCCGACAACAGCATCGATCATGCGCTCTTGCAGCTCGGCGCGATGCAGATCGGCGTCATTTCGGTGCCGATCTCGCCCTTGTACTCTCTTGCCTCCAGGGATCACTCGAAGCTCAAGTACATATTCGGTCTCATCTCGCCCGCGATGATCTATGCGCGCAACGGCAAGCAATTCGAAAGAGCGTTGTCGGCGCTCAACCTAGAGGGCGTGGAAGTCGTCGTCAGCGAAGAGCCGCCCGAGGCTGTCCGGGCGACCCTGTTCTCGGAACTCCTTTGCGCACAACCCGCCGCTGCCGTCGCTGAATCGACAGACAAGATAGGCCCGGACACCATCGCCAAGATCCTCTTCACCTCGGCTTCGACGGGGATGCCGAAAGGAGTCCTCAATACGCAGCGAATGCTGTGCGCCAACCAAGAGTCGATGCGACAGGCTTGGCCGTTCCTTGGAGACCGGCCGCCCGTCATTCTGGATTGGCTGCCCTGGAATCACACCTTCGGCGGCAACCACAACTTCAATATGGTGCTGCTCAATGGCGGGTCGTTGTACATCGATGGCGGCAAGCCGGTGCCCGGGTTGATCGAGCATACCGTCGCCAACCTCAAGGAGATCTCGCCGACCATCTACTTCAATGTCCCTCGCGGTTATGACATGCTCGTGCCCTATCTCGAACGGGACGAGAAGGCTCGCGAGGGTCTGTTCCGAGACCTCGATATGTTGTTCTACGCCGCCGCATCGCTGCCGCAGTACTTGTGGGAGCGACTCGAGGCCCTCTCGCTGCGAGCGCGGGGCAGACGCGTGACGATGGCGTCGGGTTGGGGGTGTACCGAATCCGCTCCCATGGCGACCCTCGTGCATTTCCCCATCGATCGAGCCGGGATCATCGGGTTGCCCCCGCCCGGCATCGAATTGAAATTGGTGCCGGTTGACGGAAAGACCGAAATCAGGATCCGAGGTCCCAACGTCACGCCCGGGTATTGGAAGGATGACGAGATGACCCGCCGGGCTTTCGACGAGGAGGGCTTCTTGCGCATGGGGGATGCCGCCAGGCTCGCCGATCCGAACGACCCCGCCAAGGGCCTGGTGTTCGACGGCCGGTTGACGGAGAACTTCAAGCTGATGTCTGGTTGTTGGGTCAACGTCGGAGAGCTGCGGTGGGCCATCGTCGAGGCTTGTAGGCCAATCGTGCAGGATGTGGTCATCGCCGGGCATGAGCGAAACGAGCTCGGGATCTTGATCTTTCCCGACCTGCAAGGATGTCGGACCCTGTGCTCGGAGCTGCCGGAACCGCTCGATGTGGAAACCCTCGTCAAGCACCCGAGAGTCCGCTGGTGCCTGGTCGAGAGACTGCGGGCTCACAATCGTGTCCATCCGGGAAGCAGCACGGCGATCTCCCGAGCGCTGTTCCTGACGAAACCGGCGGATTGCGATGCGCTGGAGATCAACGACAAGGGCTACTTGAATCAACGAGCGGTGCTGGATCACCGAGCGGAACTGGTCGCGAAGCTCTACGCGGCGGATTCCGATGACGACGTCATCGTCGTCGCGGAAGGGAGCGCGCCCTGTGCCGGGACGTGGCCGGCGCATCGTCCAGCCTGATTATCATGGCGATTCGAGAAGACCCGCTCCTGGCACAAGACGGGGTTGTCAGTTGCGCCGGGCGGCATAACCGGGCGGCAGTCCACTGGGGCTACACGAGATGACCGTGTCATCGTCCGGCCCTGGGTCTTCAAGGAACGTGATGTTGGCGAATTCGGGGACCACGACGATCGGGTAGGTGGGTCCTTCCTGGCGGTAGCGTTCCATCTCGTGCAGATGGTCGTTCTGAAAGCAGACCGTCCGCTCCGGGTGCTGGTGAACCCATTGCGGGAAGAAAATCACTCCGTGTATGCGGCGCCGCCCGGGCATGACATTGACACAGACGGAGGTGCCGGTGGGTTCGGTCCAGGAGATCTTGAAGATGTCGTCTGCCAGCTGCACGAGGTTGACCTGCTGGTCCTTGACCCAGCGGCCGCCCACAAGACCGCTGTGGATCCGGTAGTCTATGGTGGTGCCGTTCTTGACGTACATTTCGTACTGCCAGCCGTTGGCGTACGTGTAGATGTAGTGCTTGCCAACGATGCCGCGAAGGTCGTCCGGTGTTGCTGTCATGGCTCTCGTCTCCTTGTCTACAAGTATCCCCTTGTCTGCTCCCAATGGGTGCCCTCGCAGCAGCCGCGGAAGGTGCGGGCCGGCTCGGCGCTGCCGATCCCCGGCAGCCACGGGAGCAGCGGCAGGCCAAATGTCTGCGCCAACGCCTCGAGGTCCTTCTCTGCCACGGCCACCCGCTCCTAGCAGCCCGTGGTGAAAGTGCCGGGAATGGCTTCGCTCATGCGGCTGCCTGAGCGAGCCAAAGGACGGGCGATTGGACAGATGCC
>JAFGPX010000040.1 GCA_016935975.1 Deltaproteobacteria bacterium | reverse complement strand
GCTCTCGCTTACGCCCTCGCCCACGCGACCCGCGACCCGCGGGCCGGCCCTTCGGGCGGCCCGAATTTCCCGACAAGCCGTAGCTAGCGCATCATCGCTGCTACCGTCTTGCCCAGGTCTGCGGGCGTGGGCGCGATGGCGATACCGGCTTCCTTGAGCGCGGCGATCTTGTCCGCAGCCTTTCCCTTGCCACCGCTGATGATGGCGCCGGCGTGTCCCATGCGGCGGCCGGGCGGCGCGGTCAGGCCCGCGACGAAGGCGGCGACCGGTTTCTTCACGTTGGCCTTGATGAAGGCGGCCGCGTCCTCCTCGCTGGTGCCGCCGATCTCGCCGATGAGCAGGATGGCCTTGGTTTCCGCGTCCGCCTCGAACAGGGCCAGGCAGTCGATGAAGTCCAGCCCCTTGACGGGATCGCCGCCGATCCCCACGGCGGTGGTCTGGCCAAGCCCTAGCTCGGTGATCTGGAAAGCGGCCTCGTAGGTCAAGGTTCCCGAGCGTGAGACGATGCCCACCGATCCTGGCTTGTGAATGTACCCGGGCATGATGCCCAGCTTGGCCGCGCCCGGGGTGATGACGCCGGGGCAGTTCGGGCCCACGAGGCGGCAGGCCTTGCCCTCGAGCGCCCGCCGCGCGCGTACCATATCGAGCACCGGGATCCCCTCGGTGATGCACACGATGAGGTCGATACCCGCGCTGGCCGCCTCCAGGACTCCGTCGGCGGCGCCGTGGGGCGGCACGAAGATGACGCTGGCGTTGGCGTCGGTCGCGGCCACGGCCTGCGCCACCGTGTCGTAGATCGGGAAGCCCTCGTGCACTGTGCCGCCCTTGCCGGGCGTCACACCACCGACCACGGCCGTGCCGTAGTCGCGCATCTGCTTGGCGTGGAAGGTGCCGGCCGCGCCGGTGAGCCCCTGCACGATGACGCGGGTCTGCCGGTTCGCAAGAATCGCCATGACTAGTTCCTCTTCCCCGAAGCGAGATCGACCACCTTGC
Source organism: Deltaproteobacteria bacterium (assembly GCA_016935975.1). Classification (GTDB taxonomy): domain Bacteria; phylum Myxococcota_A; class Polyangia; order Fen-1088; family Fen-1088; genus Fen-1118. The sequence continues at coordinate 50,791 of JAFGPX010000040.1, read as the reverse complement.
GAGCGCCATCGGCCATGTCGCTCGCGGCGGTGATAGGCAGGCCGGACTCGGCCAGCATCTTGGCACCCAGCTCCACGTTGGTGCCGGCCAAGCGCACCACGAGGGGCACGCGCAAGCCGATCTCCGCCACCGCCGCGATCACGCCGGCGGCGATGACGTCGCACTTCATGATGCCGCCGAAGATGTTGACGAAGATCCCTTTCACTGCCGGATCCGCGGTCAGAATCTTGAAGGCTGCGGTGACCTTCTCTTGGCTGGCGCCGCCGCCCACGTCGAGGAAGTTGGCGGGGTTGCCGCCGTAGTACTTGATGATGTCCATGGTGGCCATGGCCAGGCCGGCGCCGTTGACCATGCAGCCGATGCTGCCGTCGAGCTTGATGTAGCTGAGGTCGAATGCGTGCGCTTCGGTCTCTGTCGGATCCTCCTCGTCGAGGTCGCGCATCTCGACAACCTCCTTGTGTTTGTCCACGGCGTTGTCGTCGAAGGTCATCTTGCAGTCGAGGGCCAGCACGCGGTTGTCCGTCGTGACCACCAGGGGATTGATCTCGACCAGCGAGGCGTCGAGGGCCACGAACGCTTCGTACAGCTTGAGCAGGAACGGCACCATGTTCTTTGCGACCTCGCCCCGCAGGCCCAGGGCGTAGGCCAAGTTGCGCGCCTGGTATGGCCGGAAGCCCACCGTCGGCTCCACGTGCTCAAGCAAGATGGCCTCGGGGGTCTTGGCCGCGACCTCTTCGATTTCCACTCCGCCCGCGGCCGACGCCATCACCACGACGCGGCTCTTGGCCCGGTCCACCAGCACCGACGCGTAGAGCTCGGATGCGATGGCCACGCCCTGCTCGATGAGCAGGCGCTTGACGATGCGTCCCTCGGGGCCTGTTTGGTGGGTCACCAGCTTGTGCCCGTAGATCTTCGCCGCCGTCTCGCGCGCAGCCGCGAGACCCTTGACCACCTTGACCCCACCGCCCTTGCCGCGCCCCCCGGCGTGAATCTGCGCTTTGACGACGACAGTCTGGTTCTGGGTAGCTTGGATGATTTGCTCGGCCGCGGCGGCTGCCTTGCTCGGCTCCAGCACGGGGATCCCCATGGGAACGGGCAGGCCGAACTTGGCCAGCAAGGACTTCGCCTGGTACTCGTGGATTTTCATGGCGTGCTTGGTGCCTCGTCTATTGCTGGATGCTGGCAAGGCAGCGTACTGGCTTGCGCTGGGTATGTCGAGGCTGTTCTCGAACGCCGCCGTTGCCACGGCGAAGAAGCGCGATTGGACCCGGTCGTTCCGGTATGGCGGCCGCCCCCACCATCTTTCTGATACACTGCCCGGCACGATGACCACAGCGACTTCTCCAAAACCCATCATCCCGTCGGGCGGCGAGCCCATCACCATGTCGAGCCAAGGCATCTTGCAGGTGCCCGACCACCCCATCGTTCCCTTCATCGAGGGCGACGGCACGGGGCCCGACATCTGGCGCGCCGCCGTGCGCGTGCTCGACGCGGCGGTTGCCAAGGAATTCGGCGGCAAGAAGCAGATCGCCTGGGCCGAGGTCTACGCCGGAGGCAAGGCCAAGGACCTGTTCGACACCTGGCTGCCCGACGAAACCTTGGAGGCCTTCAAGAGATACCTGGTAGGCATCAAGGGCCCACTGACCACGCCCGTGGGCGGCGGCATCCGCTCGCTGAACGTGGCCATCCGCCAGACGCTGGATCTGTACGTGTGCCTGCGTCCGGTACGCTACTTCGCCGGCGTGCCCTCGCCGGTCAAGCGCCCCGAGAAGGTGAACATGGTGATCTTCCGCGAGAACACCGAGGACATCTACGCCGGGGTCGAGTGGCAGGCCGAGTCGCCCGAGGCCAAGAAGCTCATCGCCTTCTTGCAGAAGGAGCTTGGGGTGAAGAAAATCCGCTTCCCGGACACCTCGGGCATCGGCATCAAGCCGGTGTCGCGCGAGGGCTCCGAGCGCCTGCTGCGCTCGGCCTTCGACTACGCCATCCGCCACGGGCGCAAGAGCGTGAACATGGTGCACAAGGGAAACATCATGAAGTTCACGGAGGGGGCCTTCCGCGACTGGGGGTATGCCCTGGCCAAGCGGGAGTACGCCGGCAGGGTCATCGGCTGGGACGACTGTGGTGGCAAGCCGCCGGCCGGCCAGATCCTGCTCAAGGACTCCATCGCGGACATCACCCTGCAACAGGTGCTGACCCGACCGGACGAGTTCGACGTGATCGCAACCATGAATCTGAACGGCGACTACGTGTCGGACGCGCTGGCTGCGCAGGTTGGCGGCATCGGCATCGCGCCGGGCGGCAACATCAACTACATCACGGGGCACGCGGTATTCGAGGCCACGCACGGCACGGCGCCCAAGTACGCGAACCTCGACAAGGTCAATCCGGGCTCGGTGATTCTCTCGGGTGTGATGATGCTCGAGCACCTGGGCTGGACTGGCGCCGCCAACCGCATCGTCGCCGCGCTGGAGAAGACCATCGCTCAGAAGACGGTAACCTACGATTTCGCCCGCCTCACCGAGGGCGCCACCGAGGTCTCCTGTTCCGAATTCGGCACTCGCATCATCGCGAACCTGTAGCCGCCGAAAGCACGGAGGGCCGGGAGGGGAGATCGAGCGAAGCTCGGTGGACTGGGCGACGCCCACGTGACGCTACCGTGTCGCCCGGTCGGGGCGGAAGTCGCCGAGCATCGATTCCATCGCCGACCAGATGTACGATACGTCGTTGGCGTAGACGAGCAGGTCGTACTTCTTGCCGAGGATGTCCTTCACGTGTCCCGGGAGCTCGGCCTCCTTGTGAAAGCCGAGCTTCTCGAAGGTGCGTTTGGCCGCAATCTGACTGTCCACCATGTGGGCCACCAGCTTGTCGATGCCGCGGTCGATGGCGAGCTTGACGATGTGGCGGGCGAGCTCTAGCCCGAGACCCTGCCCGCGCGCCGAGCGGTCGACGTTGAGGCGGATTTCGCCGACGTGGCGGGCCCAGCCGTGCAGCGTGCGATACAGCGTCGCTTCGCCCCGGATCTCGCCGTCGAGCTTGCCGACCACGCTGAGGGCTTCGCCTCTGTGCAGCGCAGCCAGGAACCTGTCCAGCCACTCGGCGGTGGTGACGTCGTCTTTGAGGACGAGTCGATCTTCCTCGGACATCGAGCGGTAGAACTCAAGTAGCAAAGCCCCGTCGCTGGCCTCGGCCAGGGCCAGGGTCGCGCTCTTGCCGTTGCGCAGGCGGGCGATGCAGGGCAATTCCGTGTTCTTCATCTTGAACCCTTCCTCCGCGCCCCTAGGCCAGCAGCGCGCGGCCGTAGTCGTAGCCCTTGCCCAGGGCTTGCAGGTTGAGGCTCTCGGTGCCCTTGGGCACCGAATCGAGCACCGCTTTCTCGACGGCCTCTTGGGGCAGAAGTCCGGTGGCGCCGGCGAAGAAACCGACCATCACGATGTTGAGGACGAGACGGCGGCCGAGCTCCTCGGCGAAGCGCGTGGCCGGGATGGCCAGGGCGCGCACCGTGGATGGCAGCTTGCCCGCGGTCTGCACCAGCTCCTCTTCGTGGAGCACCAATCCGTCCGGCTTGATCTGCGGCGCGAACTGAATCAACGCGTCCTGCGACATTAGGACCAGCACGTCGGGCCGCCGCACGTAGGGATAGCCGATGGCTTCGTCGGAGACGATGATCTGGGCGCTGCAGGCGCTGCCGCGTGCCTCGGGTCCGAAGGCCTGGATCATGGTCGCATGCTTGCCGGCGTAGATGGCGGCCGCCTTGCCGATGATGGAGCCGCACAGGATGATGCCTTGGCCGCCCAACCCACCGACGCGAATCTCGGTTTTGGTCACGTTAGCCTCCGTACGGGGTGTATTTGCCGCCGAGCTGTTGGGTGAGATGCTCGTTCATGGCGTTGAGCCAGGTTGGGCGTTCGCGGTCGATGAACTTGCCGACCACGATCTTGCCGTCGAAGGTGAGGCCGACCTCCTTGGTGTCCGCGCCGTGCTTGATGATGCTGTTCTGCTTGTAGTATTTGAGCTCGTCGACGCCTTCCCCACGCTTGTTGCGCCGCAGATACAGCGTGGGGCAAGGCGAGAGTGCTTCGATGAACACGAAGCCCTTCTTGCGGAGGCCTTCGAGCATGGACTTGGCCAGCTGGCGCACGTGGAAAACGGTCCAGCGCGCCACGTATGCGGCGCCGCAAGCGTCGGCAAGGAACGGCAGGTTGAAAGGCGGGTCGTAGTTGCCGTACGGCATGGTGCTCAGCCGGGCGCCGAGCGGCGTGGTGGGCGCGACCTGGCCGCCGGTCATTCCGTAGGTGAAGTTGTTCACGCAGATCACCATCAGATCCATGTTGCGGCGGGCGGCATGCACGAGGTGGTTGCCGCCGATGGCGGCCAGATCGCCGTCGCCGGAATAGACCACGACTTTGAGCTTGGGGTTGGCCAGTTTGAGCCCGGTGGCGAAGGGAATGGCGCGGCCGTGCGTGGTGTGGAAGGAATCGAGGTTCAAGTAGCCGGCCACGCGGCCCGTGCAACCGATGCCGGACACCACGACGATCTGGTCGAGATCCATCCCCGACTCGGTGAGCGCGCGGGTGAAGCAATTGACGGTGGTGCCGATGCCGCAGCCCGGGCACCAGATGTGGGGGATGCGGTCTTGCCGCAGGTAGGGCATCACCGGGTTGACCGTGTCGATATCCCGGAAAAGGTTTTCGGCGGTGTTGGGCGTGGTCATTGGGTCGCCTCGATGATCTTCTTGAGGATCGCGTCGGGCTCGTGCACCGAGCCGCCGGCGTGGGGAATGCCGATGACCTTGGCCTGGCCTGCGACCACGCGCTCGATCTCCAGCACCACTTGGCCCATGTTGAGTTCGGGCACGAGGAAGGCCTTGGCGTGCTGGCAGAGCGCGCGAATGCGCGCGGCGGGGAAGGGCCACACGATGCGCAGACGAAGGTGGCCGACTCGCAGCCCGCGCGCCCGTGCATCGTCGACGGCGCTCTTGGCGATGCGCGAGGTGATGCCGTAGGACACCACGACGATTTCCGCGTCGTCCAGGTAGTGCTCTCGCACGTCCACCAGAGCATCGGCGTGATCGCGAATCTTGCGCACCAGGCGGGTGACCATCTTGTCCTGTGCGGCGGCGTTCATTGCCGGGTACCCGCGCTCATCGTGGGTGAGGCCGGTGACGTGAATGCGATGGCCTGCGCCAGCTACCGTCATCTCGGGAACCAGATCCTCGCTGGTGGTGGCGAACGGCAGGTACTCGCCTTTGGGCTTGGTGGTGAGCCTGCGGGGAACTACTTGGATGCGCTCGGCCGGTGGAATCTCGACCCGCTCGACCATGTGCCCCACAACCTCGTCCATCATGAACATGACCGGACAACGGTAGACCTCGGACAGATTGAAGGCCTTGATCATGAGGTCGAAGCATTCCTGGGGAGAATTGGGCACGAGAGCGATGATCTCGTAGTCGCCGTGGCTGCCCCACTTGGCCTGCATCATGTCGGCTTGGCCGGGCAGGGTGGGCAATCCCGTCGAGGGACCGCCACGCTGCACGTTCACCCACACACCCGGAGTCTCGGTGACGGCAGCGAGCCCGATGTGCTCCATCATGAGCGAGAAGCCCGGGCCGCTGGTCACGCTCAAGGTCTTCTTGCCGCCCCAGGCCGCGCCTTGCACGGCGATGCTGGAAGCGAGTTCATCCTCCATCTGGATGAACAGGCCGCCGACCACGGGAATGCGAGCGGCGAAGCGCTCGACAACTTCCGTCGACGGCGTGATGGGGTAGCCGGCGGCGAAGCGACAACCGGCAGCGATAGCGCCTTCGCACGTGGCGTGGTCGCCGTCCATGAAATGCAACCCTGTCAGCACGCCCCGGGGGTCGGTAGGCACCAGGGTTCCCCAAGCCGGTTTGACCGGGGCCGGCGCCGCCGGTTCGGGCACCGGTTGCGGCCGGCCCTTGGCCTTGCGCTCGTCGATGTCTTTCCAGCGCTCGCCGTAGATGGCAAAGTCCGGGCAGTAGAGCCCGCACAGATCGCATCCGGTACAGGCCTCCGGCGCGCTCAAGACGGGAAAATGGTACCCCTTGGGGTTGAATTCCGTGGAAAACGACAGGCAGTCCGTGGGGCAGAAGTCGACGCAGAAGGAGCAGCCCTTGCAGATTTCCGACCGGACGAACACTGTGCCCTTACCGGGCCGTGAAGCGGTGGTGGAGTCACCCATGAATCCCTCGCGGTGGCCGACTAAGGGAGTTTCTAGCACAGGCCCGGCGAGTTGGCAGCAGCCTTGCGCAAGAATGGGCGAGATCGTCAAAAAAAGGATGGCTGCGCTCCCGGTTCCCGCGGGAGCCTGACTCCCGGGCATGACGTGTGATATAAGAGACATCCCATGGCGGCCATCTGGTACTTCCTGCGATCTACGATCGGGCTCAAGGTGGTGATGGCGGTTTCGGGTTTCTTCCTGTTCGGTTTCCTGGTCGAGCACATGATCGGCAACTTGCTGTTCTTCCTAGGTCCCGACCTGCTCAACGGTTACGCCGAGCTGCTGCACGCCTCGCAGCTCTTCCTCTGGACCGCGCGTTCGGTCATGATCCTCGCCGCCGGTTTCCATGCCACCACGGCACTGGTTCTTTACCTGCGCCAGCGGGCGGCGCGGCCCGTGGGCTATCGGCGCACGCGATCGCGGACTTTCTCGTACGCCGCGCGGACCATGAAATACACGGGGCCACTGGTCCTTGTCTTCGTGCTCTTCCATCTGGCCCACTTCACATTGGGGTGGCAGGTGACCCCAGCGCCCTTCGTCGAGGGCGACGTCTACGCGAACGTGGTCGCCAGCTTCCAGCACACCTGGGTGGCGGTCGTCTATGTGGTGGCCGTTCTCCTCGTGGGGTTTCACTTCATCCACGGCGGCCACAGTCTGTTCGAGTCGTTGGGGGTTCGGCATCCGCGCTTCGACGGATTGATTCGCACGGTGACGGGCGGCTTTGCCGTTGCCGTCACCGTGGGGTTCGTTGCTCTTCCCTGCGCCATCCTCTTCAAGCTTGCGGGGGGCTAACCACCATGGATCTCAAAGCCAATGTCCCCTCCGGACCCATCGATACCGCGTGGTCTCGGCACAAGTTCGAGATGAAGCTGGTGAGCCCGGCCAACAAGCGCAAGTACAACCTCATCGTCGTGGGCTCGGGCTTGGCGGGCGCCTCGGCCGCGGCTTCGCTGGCCGAGCTCGGCTACGAGGTGCGCTGTTTCTGCTACCAGGACAGTCCGCGCCGGGCCCACAGCATCGGCGCGCAGGGCGGGATCAACGCCGCCAAGAACTACGCAAACGACGGCGATAGCGTCTTCCGTCTGTTCTATGACACCGTCAAGGGCGGGGATTTCCGGGCACGCGAGGCCAACGTCTACCGCCTCGCCGAGGTTTCGGGCAACATCATCGACCAGTGCGTGGCGCAGGGGGTGCCGTTTGCGCGCGAGTACAGCGGCTACCTCGCCAACCGCTCGTTCGGTGGAGCGCAGGTGTCGCGTACCTTCTACGCGCGCGGACAGACGGGGCAGCAGCTCTTGCTGGGTGCCTACCAGGCGCTGTCGCGGCAGATCGCGGCGGGCAAGGTGACCATGTACCCGCGCACCGAGATGCTGGACCTGGTCCTCGTGGACGGCAAGGCGCGCGGCATCGTGACCCGCGACTTGGTCTCGGGCAAGGTCGAATCCCACGCTGGGGACGCGGTCATCCTGGCCACCGGGGGCTACGGCAACGTCTTCTTCCTGTCCACCAACGCCAAGGGCAGCAACGTCACGGCGATTTGGCGGGCGCACAAGCTGGGCGCGGGGTTCGCCAATCCCTGCTTCACGCAAATCCACCCCACGTGCATCCCGGTGAGCGGCGACTATCAGTCGAAGCTGACGCTCATGAGCGAGTCCCTGCGCAACGACGGCCGCGTGTGGGTGCCCACCAAGGCTGGAGACAATCGCAAACCGAGGGACATCGCCGAGGGCGACCGCGACTACTACCTCGAGCGTCGCTATCCGGCCTTCGGCAATCTCGTGCCGCGTGATGTGGCCAGCCGGGCCGCCAAAGCGGTGTGCGATGAGGGCAAGGGCGTGGGGCCAGGGGGCCGGAGCGTGTACCTGGATTTCGCGGACGCCATCAAGCGTCTGGGCGAGGGTGGCGTGCGCGAGCGCTACGGCAATCTGTTCGACATGTACGAGCGCATCACCGCCGAGGATCCATACAAAGGCCCGATGCGCATCTATCCGGCCGTCCACTACGCGATGGGTGGGCTGTGGGTCGACTACAACCTGATGAGCACGATTCCGGGTCTCTTCGTCTTGGGCGAGGCCAACTTCTCCGACCACGGCGCCAACCGGCTCGGGGCTTCGGCGCTCATGCAGGGCTTGGCCGACGGCTACTTCGTCATTCCCTACACCATTGGCGGCTACCTGGCTTCGACCAAGCTCGCGAAGGTCGATCGAGAAGGCCAGGATTTCAAGCGCGCCGAGGTCGAGGTGAACGAACGGACGAAACGTCTGCTGGGCAACAAGGGCAAGCGCACCGCCATGTCTTTGCACAGGGAACTGGGGAAGCTGCTCTGGGAGAACTGCGGCATGGCCCGCAATGCGGCCGGGCTCCGGGCGACGGCGGCGCGCATCCCGGAGCTGCGCGAAGAGTTCTGGAGTCAGGTCATCGTGCCGGGGAGCGGGAGTGATCTCAATCAGGCCCTCGAATACGCTGGCCGGGTCGCCGATTTCATGGAATTCGGGGAGATCATGTGTCTGGACGCCCTTGAGCGCAGCGAGTCCTGCGGCTGCCATTACCGGGAGGAGTTCCAGACCGAGGAAGGTGAGGCCAAGCGCAACGACGCGGAGTTCGCCCATGTGGCGGTCTGGGAATATCGGGGGCCTGGCCAGGCGGAGAGACGCCATACTGAGCCGTTGACTTTCGAGAACGTGCACTTGGCACAACGGAGCTACAAATGAACGTCGTGCTCATGGTCTGGCGGCAGGAGAACCGGGACACGGCCGGGAGACTGCAGCGCATCGAAGCCAAGGACATCAGTTCGGAGATGTCTTTCTTGGAGATGCTGGACGTGGTCAACGAACGGCTGATTCTCGCGGGCGAGCGGCCCATCGCCTTCGATCACGACTGCCGCGAAGGCATCTGCGGCTCCTGCGGCGTGGTCATCAACGGCACCGCGCACGGGCCACGGCGGGGCACCACCACCTGCCAGTTGCACATGCGCGAGTTCCACGATGGGCAGACCATCGTCATCGAGCCCTACCGGGCCAAGCCTTTCCCGGTGTTGCGCGATCTTGTCGTGGACCGTAGCGCGCTCGACCGCATCACGGCGGCGGGCGGGTTCGTCAGCGCCTCGACTGGTTCGGCCCCCGACGGCAATGCCATACCGGTGGCCAAGCCCAAGGCGGAGGCCGCCATGGACGCCGCGGCGTGCATCGGTTGCGGCGCTTGCGTCGCCGCCTGCCCCAACGCGGCAGCCATGTTGTTCGTGGGCGCGAAGATCTCGCACCTCGGGCTTCTGCCGCAAGGACAGCCCGAGCGGTGGATGCGCGCCGAAGCCATGGTGGCCGCGATGGATCGGGAAGGGTTCGGGCCTTGCACCAACGTGACGGAATGCGCCGCGGTGTGCCCCAAGGAGATTAACCTGAGCGTCATCGCCCGGATGAATCGAGACCGAATGGCTGCGGTTTTTCTTGTAGCCAGACGTTCGCCGCGTGGAGATACTGCCTAGGAGGGGCGGCGCAGTAGCCGGCCGTCCCGTGGAACCGGCACATAGGGGTGAAGACATGCAGTCCTGCCTGAGGTGCTCGAAGGATTTCCCAAGCGACTACAAGTACTGTCCAGTTTGTTCCGAGCCGTTTGACAAGGACAAGGATGCCCGGTTTTGGGCACGCCAGGCGATGATGTCGCGTTTGCAGGGCGAAGACCTCGCGCAATCCATCAAGACCATGGAGAAGGCATGCACGATTGCGCCCGACGATGCCCATATGCTCCACAACCTGGGCACTTTGCTCTATCGCGCGGGCGCGTTCGAGGAGTCGATCGAGGCGTTTCTCAAGGCTACCACGTTGCAGCCGGGCTACCCCGAGGGGCACTACGACCTCGCGCTGACGTACTACCGGACCGGCCGAACCATGTTGGCCATCAAGTCGCTGGAGAAGTGCGTCGAGCTCGATCGGGATTTTTTGGCCGCCTATTACTGGCTGGGCGTCACCTACTACCACGCCGGCAAGGAGCTGGAGGCCATCGCCGCTTTCAAGCACATGCTGTCGCTCAATCCCGCCGCAGTCATCGCCAATTATCAGCTGGGCCTCAGCTACGCCTCGGTCGGTCGCTACGAGGAGGCCATCGCCAATTTCCGGCGCGTGCTCGATGTTTGCCCGACCGACCATGCCGCGGCCTATCACCTGGGCATGGCCTACTACAGCGCGGGAAAGATACCCGAGGCGATAGGCGTGTTCCGGGGGGCGATCGAGCGCGATCCGCAGGATCAGCGCGCTCGCAATATGTACGAGATGCTGACCGAGGTGCCGGGCGTCTAGCCACGCCGTATTGCCCCGGCGGCGATCGCCAACTTCTTTTTCCATGCTTTCCCGCCAACCTATTGGACCTGCGTGCCCCCACGCTGGTCCGCAACCCCCTGCTGGTCTAGGAGTCACTCGATGGAGACAGCCCTCAAGCAGAAGCTACGGCAGAAGATAGAAGCATTCCGGCCGCGCACCCAGAAGCTCACCAAAGAGCTAGCCAACCTCGTTATCGACAAGGTGAACATCGGTCAGGCGATCGGCGGAGCGCGAGACGTTCGTTGCCTGGTTACCGATATCTCGTACCTCGACCCCCTCGAAGGCATTCGCTTTCGCGGCAAGACCATCCCCGAGACGTTCGCGGCGCTGCCGAAAGTCCCCGGCAAGGAGCAGCCCTTCGTCGAGGGCTTCTTCCATTTCCTGTTGACGGGCGACATCCCGACGATGCGGGAGACGCAGGACGTGGTCGAGGACTGGAGATCGCGCTCGGCGGTGCCTCAGTACGTGTTCGACGTCCTGCGGGCCATGCCGCGCGACACGCACCCGATGACGATGTTTTCGGCGGCGGTGCTTGCGATGCAGCGCGAGTCGCTCTTCGCCAAGCGCTACGGCGAAGGCGGCCTGAAGAAGGCCGACATGTGGGATCCCATGTACGAGGACGCGATGAACCTGCTGGCCAAGCTGCCGCCCATCGCCGCCGCGATCTATCGGATGAAGTACAAGGGCGACACCCTCATCCCGGCGGATGCCAAGCTCGACTGGGGCGGCAACTTCGCGCACATGATGGGGGTCGCGGCGCCCTACGACGAGGTGGCGCGCATGTACTTCATTCTCCACTCGGATCACGAGTCCGGGAACGTCTCGGCCCACACGACCCATCTGGTCGCCTCCGCCCTCTCGGACGCCTACTACGCGCTCTCCGCCGGTCTCAACGGCTTGGCCGGCCCTCTGCACGGGCTCGCCAACCAGGAGGTGCTCGGCTGGATCCAGAACGTGATGAAGAAGCTGAACAACAAGCTGCCGACCAAGGAGGAGCTCGAGAAGTTCTTGTGGGACACGCTCAACGCCGGTCAGGTCATCCCGGGCTACGGCCACGCGGTCTTGCGCAAGACCGATCCACGCTATGTGGCCCAGAACGAGTACGCCAAGAAGCACCTGCCGAACGACCCTCTCTTCCAGCTCGTCAACATGATCTACGAAGTAGCGCCGGGCGTGCTCACCAAGCACGGCAAGACCAAGAATCCCTGGCCGAACGTCGACGCGCATTCGGGCGTCATCCAGTGGTACTACGGCGTCCGCGAGTGGGACTTCTACACCGTGCTGTTCGGCATCGGACGGGCCATGGGCGTGCTCGCCAACATCGTTTGGGATCGCGGCCTGGGATACGCCATCGAGCGTCCCAAGTCCGTGACCACCGAGATGCTGGAGAAGTGGGCCCAAGAAGGCGGCCGCAAGGAGGCGCTGGGCGGCTGAGAGGCTCCCGGCCACGAATCGAGACGGGAGGCGCTTCTCTGGAACGCGGCCTTCGGGCCGCGCTTGGCGCCATGCTGTTCCGGAGCGTTGACAAGCAACCCACCGGAATCCCGCGGGGGTGGTCGGCGCAGACCGCGCCCGGCGCCGTCACCCCGGTGCCCGGTTGGCCCCCGCGTGTGAAGCCGCAGCATCGGCCCAACGAAGGAATCGGATAGGTGCCTTGTCGGGGATCTGGATTCTTTCGCCGGGCCACGTGGCCCCCGGTCCGTGCCGTGCCCTGGGAATGACCGCGGACCTGTGCTATGAGCTGGCCTGTTGTGGTCGCCGACGTCTGGAGACACCTGTTTCGGCACCCGGATCTAGGCCAGGCCGTGGCCGCAGTGGGTCCTCGCCTGCGCGAGGAACTAGGCATCGCTTCGTTGGTGGTTCAGAGCATCGACCTGCAACAGCGTTCTCTGGTCGTCGTGGCCGAGGATCGGGCTTCTGGCTGGTCGGTCTCGCCGACCGCGCGCCGGACGCTCTCGGATGCGCAGCTGCGGGCGCTGCTGCCCTGGCTTCGCGGCGGCCAGCCCCGGCGCGGGAAGGCGGGGACGGACGAGCTGCTGTCCCTTCTGGTGGATACCGGGCAGGACGTGGACGTGCTGGCGGGGCCGCTTCTGGACGAGGAGCGGGGGCCGATTGGCGTGCTGCTGCTGTTGGCGGCCAGCGGCATGCTGGACGGGAAGCGAGATGGGACTGCCGCGGGCCTCTTGGAGCCGTTCGGCGCCGCGCTCAGCGCTGATCGCCGGCTGCACGAGCTCGAACGCTTGCGGGAGGTTGTCGAAGCCGACAACCGGGCTCTGCTCTCCAGATTGGATCGTCAGAAAATCGTCGAGTCGATTGTGGGCTCCGACGCTGGATTCAAGGAAGTCATGGATCGGGTCGCGCAGGTCGCGGCCACGGACGTGCCCGTGCTCCTGCTCGGGGAGACCGGGACTGGCAAGGAGGTCGTGGCTCGCGCCATCCACGATGCCTCGGCGCGCCGTAACGGCCCCATGCTACGCGTGAACTGCGGTGCTATTCCTCCGGGGCTCGTCGATTCCGAGTTGTTCGGACACGAGCGCGGGAGTTTCACGGGAGCTCTCGCGGCGCGGGCCGGGTGGTTCGAGCGCGCCGATGGCGGCACGCTCTTCCTCGACGAGGTCGGCGAGTTGCCGCTCGCCGCACAGGTTCGGCTGCTGCGCGTGCTGCAGGAGTCCGTCATCGAGCGAGTGGGTGGACAGCGCAGCCTCCACGTCGACGTGCGTCTGGTAGCCGCAACCCACCGTCATCTCGAGAAGATGGTCCAGTCGGGATCGTTTCGCGAGGATCTCTGGTATCGAATCAACGTGTTTCCGATCGCCATTCCGCCGCTGCGCGAGCGGCGCGAGGACATCCCGGCTCTCGCCTCCCACTTCGCGCGCAGCGCCGGCAAGCGTATCGGCGGGTCTCCGCTGGCCTTGTCCGCCAGCGACGTCGATCTTCTGATTGCCTACGACTGGCCCGGCAATGTTCGCGAGCTCGCTGCCGTCATCGAACGTGCGGTCATTCTCGGCAATGGCAAGCGTCTCGACATCGTCAGCGCTCTGTGTTCGCGCGCCGAGCGCGGCCGCTTGGGACCGACTCCGCCTACCGGTTCGGACCCCGCGCAGTTCCCGACGCTGGACGCCGCCATCGTGAGACACATCGAGGCCGCGCTCGATCGCAGTCGCGGCAGAATCGAAGGCCCCCGCGGCGCCGCCGAGATGCTCGGTATCAACCCGCACACCCTGCGTTCGCGCATGCGGAAGCTCGGCGTGCGTTGGCAGCGCTTCCGGCAGGCCGACTGAGTGCCCATGCTGGCGGCAAGGGCTCCGAGTACCTCACCGTGGTCCGCGAGACGATGAGCCACGTTGCCGTGAGGAGCCTCAAGCTTCGTTGCTGCGCAACGAAAGCCTTCCGCGAACCTTCTGCGCCCATCGCGGTCGAGCGAGTTGCTTGGCCAGATGCTTGACCGGGGGGCCACCGGAAGCGAGGATTCCGTGCGGATGCCCCAGCCTCATGACGAGCGGGTAGACCCGGTGAGTTCCATGCACAAGCCGCAGGTCGTGGCTGCGGGCAGCCATCCAGACGCCGCCGCGTCGGCGGCGGACTCCGCGCTTCTTCACCGGCCGAGCTTCACGCTGCGCAAGAAGATTGCGCTGTCCTTTCTCCTTTGCTTTCTGGTTATCGGTGGCGTCACCTTCTTTTCGTACGGCATCCTGGTGCGGATCGAGAGCAAGCTCTACTTTCTCGAGCTCGCCGATCGCTACACCGCCGAGGTGCAGCAAGCTCGTCGGTACGAGAAGAACTTCTTTCTCTACGGTACGGATCTCGAAGTCGCGCTCAACCACATCCGCACCGCGCATCGCATCTTCGCCAAAGCACCCGCCGAAACCTCCAGGGCGGTCGGCCGTCGTACCTTCGAGGAAATGCTCGCGCACCTCGAGCGCTACGAGCAGCTCTTGGGTCGCTTGCACGCGGCGTCGGGCGGCGAGAACGCGGCGAAGCGTGCCAAGCTCGCCGTCGAGCCCGAGCTTCGCGAGCATGGCGCCCAGATGGTCGAGGCGGCGTTCCGGGTGGCAGAGGCCGAGCGGCAGAGCGTGCTCCGTTTGCTGAAGGTGTCGAAGTCGATGCCGGTCGCAGCGCTCGGGGTGCTTCTGCTGCTGATTCTCTACATCACCGTCTTCTTGGCCAGGCAGCTCATGCGGCCGATCGGACGCCTGGTGACGGCAACCGGCCGCATCGCCCAGGGCGACTTCAGCCCGCTTCTGCCGCAGAGGAAATACCGAGATGAGTTCACCAGCCTGTTCTTGGCCATCAACCATATGGTTTCGGAGCTGAATAGGCGGCAGGAAATGCTGGCCGAGGCGCAGAAGCTGCGCGCCATCGGCACGTTGACGGCGGGAATCGCCCACGAGCTCAACAACCCCATCAACAACATCTCGCTGACCGTCGAGGCGCTGCTCGAGGACAACGTCACCCTGAGCGACGAGGAGCGCGTCGAGATGTACCGCGATCTGCTGAGCCAGGCCGAACGCGCGCAGGGGGTGGTCCGGAACCTCCTCGACTTCTCGCGGCAGCGGGAGGTCAACATGGAGCCCCTCCACATCGAGCCGCTCCTCGGCAACACCACGAAGCTGGTGCGCAACCAGATGGCCATGTCCCAGGTCAAGGTCGAGCTGCGCATCGCGGATGGGCTACCGCCGGTTCACGGGGACCGACAGCAGCTTTCCCAGGTGTTCGTCAACCTCTACCTGAACGCCATTGATGCGATGTCGGGCGGCGGTCTGCTCGAAGTCACGGCCGCCCTTGCCGCCGACCGCCAGGGCTTCGTGCGCATCGACGTGACGGACAGCGGCACCGGGATCCCGGAGGAGGCGCTTCCCTACGTCTTCGACCCTTTCTTCTCCACCAAGGGAGCCAAGGGGACCGGCCTGGGGCTCTCGGTCAGCTACGGCATCATCGCCAAGCATGGGGGCAGCATCTTGGCGAGCAGCCGCGTTGGCCAGGGCACCACCTTTTCCGTTTTCCTGCCGGCCCGTCCATAGCCGACTTCTGCACGGCATGCTGGCGGGACCCAAGATCGACTGGCCGGTGCGCGCGTTCGGCTACACGGCCGGTCGCCGCCGCCGCGCTCGTCCTCACGGCAGGGGAACGATAGGAGCTGTTCTCGATCGGGGGTAGAGAAAGCGAGGGCGCGGATATAGTCTTGCTCCGCCAGAGCGGCCGGCGAGGGGAACGATCGCGCCGACAAGACAAGGATCCGGAGAAGATCGATGAGTATCATTACGGTTTCGCGAGGAACGTTCAGCGGTGGCGAGGAGCTTGCGAAGTTGCTGGGCGAACGCCTCGGCTACGAGGTGGTGAGTCGCGAAGTACTGGCCGAGGCGGCGGTGAGGTACGGAGTCTCCGAGAGCAAGCTCGCCGAAGCGATGCGCAAAGCTCCGGGGCTATGGGACCGCTTCCTGCACGACCGGAGGCGCTACCTCGCCTTCGTCCAGTGCGCGCTGTGCGATCTGGCAAGTCACGATCGGATCGTGTACCACGGCAACGCCGGGCACCTGCTCCTGACCGGCGTCCGGCACGTGCTGCGTGTGCGTCTCATCGCTCCGCTCGAGTACCGCGTGCGGCAGGTCGAGCAGCGTCAGGGCATGGGGCGCGAGGAGGCGGAGAGTTACCTCGCCCGGATCGATCACGACAGGGAGAAATGGACGCAGTGGCTCTACGGTGCGAACTGGCATGATCCCACCCTCTACGACCTGGTCATCAATCTCGAGCATCTCGATCTCGAAGCGGCCTGCGCGAGCGTCGTGGCCATCGTCAGCCGGCCAGAATTCGAGCCGGACCAGAGGAGCCGCCAGGCGTTCGCGGACCTGCACCTTGCGAGCCGCGTGCGGGCGGCGTTGGCCGCCGATTCCCAGACGGCCTACGCGGATGTCGAGGTGCGCGCCTCCGGCAACCGAGTCGAGATCGAGGGCAAGCTGCCTGACCCACGCTGGGTCCAGGCCGTGCTCGATACCGCCCGCAAGGTCGAGGGCGTGGGCGATGTTCGCTATGGCACGCGGGTCATGCTGAGCGGTGAGGGCGTCTAGCCCACCACCCTTCCCCGGACCGGACATGGTCTGTATGAAGGTGGTCGGCGGAAAAGCCATCGTGGTGAACGATGTGGCCCATGAGCAACGCGAATCGCCCAAGGGAAAGACGGGGAAGAACGAAGAAGCGGAAACGGATGGGAATGGCGGAATGCAACGACTCTTCCGGCTCTGTGCTTCTGTTTCTCCCTGTGGATGCTCCCCAGGTGACCGCCGGCAGGGTTAGAGGATGTCGTACTTCTTCGCATGTCTGGTTGCCTACTGTGTATCGCTGGTGACCTCCACGGCCGGCGTGTCGGGGGCGTTTCTGCTTCTGCCTTTTCAGGTGAGCGTGCTCGGGCTCGTCGGGCCGGCGGTCACCCCCACCAACCTCCTGTTCAACGTGGTTGCCGCCCCCTCGGGGATCTACCGCTACCTGCGCGAGGGGCGCATGGTCTGGCCGCTGGCGATCGTGATCGCGGTCGGGACCGTGCCCGGCGTGGTGCTCGGCGCTCTGGTGCGTATCACCCTTCTGCCCGATCCCCGCAATTTCAAGCTCTTCGTGGGCATCGTGCTTCTTCTCCTGGGCGTGCGTCTGGGCCTTTCCGTGCTCGGGGGCCGCCCGGCGCCCGGATCGGCTACGGACTCGTTCCTGGTGCGAGCGGCCCGGCTGGGTCTGCGGCGGCTGGAGTACGAGTTCCAGGGCGTGCGGCACTCGATTCCGACCGCCAAGCTGGCGTTGCTCGCAGTGGCGGTTGGGGTCGTCGGCGGGATCTACGGGGTTGGTGGCGGCGCCATCATGGCGCCCATCCTGGTGTCGATGGGGCATCTGCCGATCCACAGCATCGCGGGTGCCACCCTGCTGGCCACTTTCTTGACCTCGCTCTCCGGCATTTCCTTCTTCGCCTTCTCGGCCGGCCTGCTGGCCCAGCCGGCGTTGATGCCCGACTGGTGGCTCGGCCTCAGCCTGGGCATCGGCGGTCTGCTCGGGATGTACTCTGGCGCCCGCCTCCAGCGCCGCCTTCCCGCGCGCGCCATCGAGGCCGTCCTGGCCCTGGCGACCACCGGACTCGCGCTCTCCTATGTCGTCGGGTACCTGCGCTGATCCGGCCCGCGGAGCTTTCCACAGCATTGACCGGGGACCGATGTCGGCAGTAGGCTGGGCCTCAGCCCAGTGGAACTGCACATCCTCTTGCCCATTGCGGGGAGAAGCGTCTTTCTCTTCACTCCGTTCGGCCTCGGGGGCTTGGTCGGGCTTCTCTCCGGGATGTTCGGGGTGGGGGGTGGTTTTCTGATGACGCCGCTCCTGATGATGGTGGGGATCCCGCCGACCGTGGCGGCGGCGACCGACTCTTGCCAGATCGCTGCGGCGGCAGCCTCGGGGAGCTACGCGCACGCGCGCATGGGCAACGTCGACTACAAGCTGGGCGGTCTGATGCTCGTGGGCGGCGTCGTCGGCGGCGCCATCGGCGTCCAGATCATCAGGGTGCTGCGTGGGATGGGAAACGCCGACTTCGTCATCATGGTCACCTACGTGGTGGTGCTCAGCCTCATCGGGGGCTACATGTTCCGGGAGAGCCTGGGCGCCTTGCGCGGGACGAGGCGGACGTCGGTGCGGACGCAGCGCCGCTCGCGCACCGGCGCATTCCTCGGGGCGCTGCCCCTTGTGGTCAGCTTCCCCAAGTCCGGCATTCGCCATTCGGTGTTCGTGCCGATCTTTCTGTGCATGTTGGTCGGGATCCTCGCCGCGATCATGGGCGTCGGCGGCGGGTTCATCATGATTCCGGCCATGGTGTACCTGCTGCGCATGCCGATGCACGTAGCCGTGGGGACCGATCTCTTCCAGATCCTCTTCACCTCGACTGGCGTGACCTTCATGCAGGCCGCAGTCAATCATACCGTGGATGTCGTCCTGGCCATCGCATTGGCCCTCGGCTCCGCCGTCGGCGCCCAGGTGGGAGCGCGGATCGCGCGCCGGCTGCGCGGCGAACAGCTCCGGATCATACTCGCCTGCATCGTGCTCCTGGTTGCGGTCAAGATGGCCTACGGCCTGGTCGCCACGCCGACGCTCTTGCTGTCGCCCGCCGGCGGGCACTAGGGGGTACGCGTGAGGCGCTCAGTCGTTGCTGCGCTGTTGGCTCTCTTGGTTGCTGCGCCCGCACGCGCTGTCACGGTCGAGCCCAACCCCGTTCGTGTCTCGGCCTTCTACCGTGGCACCACGGTTCGGGTCAGGGGTGTCACGGACCCTGGCAGCGAGGTCATCGTCATCGTCACCGGCAGCGACACCGAGGAGAGATTCGACCGCAAGGGGCGCGTCGGGCCGCTGTGGGCCAACCTGGGCAAGCTCGCCGTATCGGGGGTTCCGCGCCTGCATCTGATCGCGGGCAACGCCCAGGCCGTCCGCGATCGGGATCTGGTCCAGCGGCACCTTCTCGATCTCGACGCGCTGGCCCGCCGGGCCCGCATCGCGCCGGCGGGCGCCGAGGCTTCGGCCATGCGGGCCGAGTATGTCAAGCTCAAGAAGAGCAAGGGGATGTTCGCCGAGCTGCAGAACGGCGTCCGGATGGACGGAACGGCTTTCGAGGCGCAAATCCCCTGGCCCGACATGGCCCCACCCGGAGAGTATGGGGTGGTCATCTTCCACCTGCACAAGGACGGCGGCATCCGCATCGAGTCCGCACAGCTTGTCGTCGAGCTGGTCGGCTTCCCACGCTTCGTCGACCGCATGGCTTTCGAGCAGAGCTTTCTCTACGGCCTCTTGTCGGTGTCGGTGGCTCTCTCGGTCGGGCTTCTCATGGGCCTGGTCTTCAAGAGGAAGGGAGCCGTCGGACACTAGGCCGCTTCGAGGAGCATGCGGGCATCATGACCCTCTTTCGGTGGCTGCGATTCGGCAAGCGGGAACCGCTCCCTTTCAAGCTTCTCTTCGCTCGGTTCCGCCAGCTTCTCGACAACAACACCGAGGTCCTCGAGCTCTTCGCCGACGCTGCCGAAAAACAGGGCGGCGAATACGTCTTCGATCGCACCTACGTCACGGGTTGGGTCACCAGGATCTTCGATCTGGTCGGCAAGATCGTCTACGACCTCAACAGCATCGCGAATCAGAAGTACGCCTCTCTCTATGCGCTCGTCGATCGCCTGCGGGCCGAAGCCCATGGGGACCTGGCCGGCCAACCCGTGGTGCCTCAGGCGGACTTCTGCATAGGGTTCCACCAGATCGACGAGAGCCAAGTCAATCTGGTGGGCAGCAAGAGCGCCCATTTGGGCGAGATTGCCAGTCGCCTGCAGATCCCCATCCCGCCGGGTTTCACCATCACGACCTATGCCTATCTGCGCGTCCTCGCAGAGAACAAACTCGACAAGGTCATCGACCGCGGGATCGAACTCTTTGCTGCCGGGCAGAGATCGGCCTGCGAAGAGGTCTGCCGGCGGTTGCGCGAGGCGCGGCTACCCTCGGACCTGTGCCGAGCCATCAAACGGGCGTTCGGGCAGATGGAACGGCAGGGCAAGCCCCTCTATCTCGCGGTTCGGTCGAGCGCTTTCGGCGAGGACGATGATCTGTCCCTCGCCGGCCAATACTGCACCGTTCTGCAGGTGAAGCCCGAGGACGTCTTCGACGCCTACCGCGAGGTTTTGGCCAGCCTGTATTCGAACGATGCGCTCACCTACCGTCGCGCCGTCGGCCTGCCGCTACGGGGACTGATGGCGGTGGCCTGCATGCGGATGGTGCCAGCCGAGGCGAGCGGGGTTCTCTACACGCTGGATCCCAACCGGCCGGAAGGCGTCGGCAAGATGCTTGTCGGTGCAACTTGGGGTCTGGGCAGCCGCGCCGTGGCCGGGGAGCAGAGCATGGCCTTCTTCGAGATTTCACGTGAGAGCCCACACCAGATCCTGAGCTACCGGCCGTCCCCCTCGGCCGAGGTGGTGGTTGGACGCGAAGCCGGGGGCATTCGCACCCTGACGAGCGAAGGTGCCCAAGCGGACCGACGTGAGCTGAGCCCCGAGCAGATCCAGCGTCTCTGCGAGTATGCGCTTCGTATCGAGCACTATTCCAGGCAAGCGCAGGACATCGAGTGGGCGCGCGATCCCGAGGGGAGTCTCTACATTCTTCAGGCTCGCGGGCTTCAGGTCAGACAGCCGGCCGCTCTCCCGACCAACCTCGCGGCCCAGCTCGGCCACTACCCGCTGCTGCTCGACCACTGCGGTCTGGTTGCTTGCCGGGGCATTGCCCACGGACGGGTGTGCCGGCTGCGCGACGAGCGCGAGCTGGCCGACTTGCCCTCGGGCGCGGTGCTCGTCACCCGGCGGGCATCGCCGCACTTGGCGAGCGCGATGCCGCGGGTGGCGGCTATCATCACCGAGGTCGGCAGCCCTACCGGGCACATGGCCGCCCTGGCGAGGGAGTTTCGCATTCCAACCATCGTGGATTGCGGCGCCGCGGTCGCGCGGCTTCGGCCCGGGCAGGAGGTCACGGTCGACGCCGACGAGAACCTCGTCTACGAAGGCCGGGTCGATGCTCTTCTCCAGTATCAACTGGTGGCCGAGAACGGCTTCGAGGACTCGGCCGAGTACCGCGTGCTCCGTCGTTTGCTCCGGCGGATCACCCCCCTGGGCCTTATCGACCCGCAGTCCGATGCGTTTCGCGCCGAACGCTGCCGAACCGCGCACGATGTGATCCGCTTCGCGCACGAGAAGGCCGTGGAAGAGATCATCAATCTCAACGTCACCAGCGGGGTTGTGGGTATCGAGGGGGCCAGGCTCCTCGACTCGGAGCTGCCGCTCGGCTTGCGCATCATCGACATCGGCGGAGGTCTGGATCCCGTCCTCGCCGGGGTCTCCCCCAACGCGCCGGTCACGCCCCAGGCCCTCCGCTCGCTGCCCATGTGCGCTCTCTGGCAGGGCCTCACAACCCCGGGCGTGTGGAGCACAAGACCGGTGGGGGTGGGCTTTCGGACGTTCATGGCAAGCGCGATGTCGTGGCATTCGTCCGAGAGCGCGGGCCGGAATCTCGCCGTGCTCTCGGACGCCTATGTCAACTTGAGCCTGAACCTCGGGTACCACTACACCATGGTTGACGCCTATGTCGCCGACGCGCGCAGCGCGAACCAGATCTACTTCCGGTTCGTGGGCGGAGCCTCCGACCTGGAACGCCGCGTGCGTCGCGCGACGATGGTGCGCGAGATCCTCGATCGTCTCGACTTCGCCGTGCGGCAGAGCCGCGATCTGGTGATCGCCAACGCGCGTAGGCTCCCGCGCGAGCAGACCGAAGACCGTCTGCGCGCCCTGGGCAGGTTGATCGGATTCACCCGGCAGGTCGACGCCCTGATGGACAGCGAGGACCTGGCCATGCGCTATGTCGAGGCTTTCCTGCGTGGGGAGTACACTGTCGATCCGGACAAGGGAGACTAGGCATGGCAAAGCTGAGCATCCTGGTACTCGACGACGAGGCCATCGTGGGCAAGCGCATCAGGCCGGCCCTCGGCAAGTTGGGCCACGAGGTCGATGTGGTCGCGAGCGGCAGCGAGGCCATCCAACGCATCGAGGGGCGAGTCTATGACATCGTGGTGAGCGACATCCGCATGGAAGGGGTGGATGGCATGGAGGTCCTGCGGCGGGCTCGGGCGCGGTCTGCGCGCACACTGGTCATCATGATCACCGGGTTCGCGACGGTCGATGCCGCGCGCGAGGCGCTGACCCTGGGCGCTTTCGACTTCATCGCCAAGCCGTTCAAGCTCGACGATCTCCGCGCCACCATTGCCCGCGCCGCACGCAAGCTTGCGGAGACGGACGCTGCACGCGGGTAGGTTGCAGGTCAGAACGCCATCTGCAAGCGACCGGAAAGCACGCGTTCGGTCGCGCGATCGCCGCCCGCCGCCGCCCCGCCCTCGAAGTAGGTTTCCTCGTAGGTCGTGCCGAGCTTGACGTTGCCGCTCCAGTGCCAGTTGGCGGCCGCGGCCCAACCGCGCGCGACCTTGATGGACTTGGCTGGATCCGCGTACAGCGGGAAGGCGGCCTCGTCGATGCGCAGCTCGTTGTACCGGAGGGCGAGCTCCAGCACGCCGAGCTTGTCCAGGCTGCGGTCGACGGGATGGGCCACCTGGACGCCCTCGTAGGCGTTCTTGCCCTCGCCGAAGAGGAAGGTGGCCGCGACTTGCCAGGCGCTGTGGTCGAGCTTGGCCGACTCGGCCCCCTTGAGCACGCTGTGGGTGGAGCGGACGTACTCGCCCAGCAGGCCGAAGGGGCCCACGTAGAAGCAGGCCTGCGGCGCCAGGCGCGTGTGGCGCCCTTCCGCGAGCACGGTAGCATCGTTCTTGTCGTCGACGATGTAGGAAAACACCTTCTGTTGGCCCGCGGTCTTGAACGAGGGCAGGGAGGGAGACGAGGCCGTGGTCACCGTGACGGTGCTGCCCGAGGTCGACAGCACGGCGGCTTTGCCACGTCGATTGCCGGATGAAGCGGCGAAGCCGAGGCCGAGGCCGGACAGCAGAGACGCCGGTTGCGTCTTCCACGGTCTCACGAAGACGCGGCCCGCGACGTCCTTGGCGAAGTTGTTGTCCAGGTCACCACTGCTGCCATCGACGACGCCGTTGAACACGCCGGCCGCGTAGCTGACGATGCCGCCCGCGATGTCGCCGTGGAGCTGGACACCCGCGTCGCGGTTGGGCACCAGCATGGTCGGCAGCGCGAGCTCGGTGAAGACAATCGCGCTCGTGCTCTGCAGGCGTTCGAGTCCCACCGGAGGCTTGAACTTGCCGACGCGCAGCTTGAGCCAGGGGAACGGGCGCAGGTCGCCGTAGGCGTCCTGCACCACGGCGTTGCCGTTGCCGAAGTCGGGCATCAGGCGGAAGTCGGCCACGTCGAAAAAGGTGGCCTGCAGGATCGGACGCGCACGTCGCGCGACGAACGTGGCATTGGGTCGCAGGGCCTCGTTCTCGATGAACTGGCGGCCATCGGCATGCAGGAGGCCGCGCAGCTTGACCGCGAATGCGCCGTCCGCGCTCTTGAGCGCGAAGCCCTTCTCGCCGGCCGTTCCGACGGCCGCCTTTTTCGCCCTGCTCGCCTCTTGCTCGTGCGCCCGCAGCCTGGCTTCGAGCGCCGTGGCTCGTTCGTCCAACTCGCGCAAGCGCGAGTCGGTTTCCTCCGTTGCGAGCGCGGGCAGCGCGGCTGTTGCGGCCGGGGCATTCTCGGCGGCCGTGGCCGGGCCGAACTCCAGCGCGAGCAGCGGCGAGGCAGTGACGAGTGCGAGCGCTAGCGAACGGATCTTCATGGGCGGTTCTCCTTCCCAAGGGCAGAGTGCGGTCGTCTCTGCGGTCAGCAAGCTCCATGCCAGGCCCGGAGGGGCGCCGTATCCCGAGGCTCTCTCGTGGTTGGCAGGCGGGCGAGCCACCAACACGGCTATCCGCGCGTTCTTCATGCAGCGTGCCCCTCGCCAACTCGTCGACATGGAGACCCTGGGAGGGCGGCCCTTTCAAGGTGTTCGACCCTGAGCGGAAGGAAGAACGAAGAGGAACGGAGGAGCAGACAAACCAAGGGGTTCGCCCAAGGCGGAGGTCGGTGCAAGTGTCGCTGGACCCAAACCGTTCTGTCTCTGTTCCTCTGCTCCTCCCTGTTCATCTCCGCATCTTCGGTCGTCGGCCGAGGGAGGCTCGTCCGTGACGAAAGTGGGTCCCAGTTGGGCAACCTGTTGCGGCGCCCCTGTCCAAGACCTTGAAAGGCTTGACCCGGGAGGGTAGGCCTGGGAGGGGTTCCGTGCCTTCCGATCCGGAGAGTGCCAAGCCGCCGGACCGCCAAATATCACGGTGGCCGCGATATTTAACAGGTGCTCCCCGCGAATATCACGGGAGCCTGGGCTGCGAATCGACGGGCAGGCACTGCAACTCGTCGTTCTGCCTAGTCTTTCCCTGTCTTTCGACCAGGCACAGGTCGTGCAGCAATCTGACCAGTTGATCTGACTCGGCGTCCCGTTCAAGCACGTCGGGAAGCATTCATTCTCAGGAGGAGCAAATGGCAAGCGAAACCCTACAAGCGAAGCCGGGGGACGGCGCGGTCCTCGACAACACGGTTCACCACGCGCTGACGAGCCGCGGGCTGCGGGCCTTCTGGGTGGCCTGCATGATCGTGGTCGCAAGCGGCGCACTGCTCCTGACGGTCAAGCGCTACTCCATGGATCAGATGATGGCCGACCACCTGGGCGTCGTGCTGCTGGTACTGGGACTGATGGCGTTCTTCGCCGAATACGTCGACTCCTCCATCGGAATGGGCTACGGCACCACGCTGACTCCCGCGCTGATCATCCTCGGCTTCAAGCCCTTGCAGATCGTGCCGACGGTGCTTCTGTCGCAGATGATCTGCGGCTTCTTCGGCGCCCTCAGTCACCACAACATCGGCAATGTCGATCTGCACTACCGCTCCAAGGCCTTCCGCATCATGTTGGTCCTCGCCTCCTGTTCGTTGGCGGGAACGCTCGTCGCGGTGGCCTTGGCTGTCACGCTGCCGAAATTCTGGGTGACGCTCTACATCGGCCTGATGATCCTCGGCATCGGCATCTACATCATCGTCAGCTCGATCCTGAAAAAGGAAGGGGCCTTCTCGTGGTTCAAGCTTCTGGTCATCGGGCTGGTCGCGGCCTTCAACAAGGGTATTTCCGGCGGCGGCTACGGCCCGCTGGTCACCGGCGGTCAAGTCCTGTCGGGGGTCTCCGCCAAGAACGCCATCGGTATCACCTCGCTGGCGGAAGGCACGATGTGCCTGGCCGGCTTCATCGCCTACGTGGTCGTCAAGGGCCTGCCGCCTTGGGAGTTGGTCGTGCCGCTGGTCGGCGGAGCGATCCTTTCCGTTCCCATCGCCGCCAAGACGGTCAGTATCATGCCGGAGCGCTCGTTCAAGAAGTGGATCGGCATCGCGACGATGTACCTGGCGGCCCTGATGCTCTACAAGATACTCGCGTAGGAAGCGAGCCCCTCTGGGCGGTGCCTGGGGTGCTCGTCCGCAGCACGCACGTAGTTGGCGCCTGTCTCGACGTCGGCGGCGCACCCGATGGGGACGAATATCGCGGCCAGGGGAAGATTTGCTTGCGCCAGCGGCATTTCGCGGGGAGTGTCTCCCAGCCATGAGTGGCGAATGCATCTCCGACCCGGATCGTGACGACGAGCTTCCGCGCCCGAGCGCCGTTCCGGACGGCGGGAGGCGGTCCTCATGAGCGGTCCCATCGCCTGGGTGATCTTCTCCGTGCTGGTGGTGGCGGCGCTGGCTTTGGACCTGGGGGTTCTAAACCGGAAGGCGCACGAGCCCAGCCTGCGCGAGGCCAGCCTGTGGGTGACGATGTGGGTCACGCTGGCCGCCCTTTTCAACGGCTACGTCATCTACGTCTATGGCCTCTCCAAGGGACTGGAGTTCACCCAGGGGTATCTGCTCGAGCTCGCGCTCTCGACCGACAACCTGTTCGTCTTCTTGATCATCTTCTCGTATTTCTCCGTGCCGCGGGCCTTCCAGCACCGCATCCTCTTCTGGGGCATCGTGGGCGCGGTCCTGACCAGGGGCTTCTTCATCGGCGTCGGGGCCGCCATGATTCAGCGCTTCCACTGGATTCTCTACGTCCTCGGCGTCTTCCTGATCTACCTCGCGATCAAGCTCCTGCTGCACCAAGACGAGAAGATCGATCCGGGGAAAAACCCCGTGTTGCGCTTGTTCCGCAGGCTGGTGCGCGTGGCCGAGGACGAGAGCGGCGCGCACTTCGTGGTCCGGCGCGACGGCAAGCTCTGGGCCACGCCCTCGCTCGCGGTGCTCATCGTCATCGAGACGGTGGACGTGACCTTCGCCGTCGATTCCATTCCGGCCATCTTCGGCGTGACCACGGACGTCTTCATCGTCCTGACCTCGAACGTGTTCGCCATCCTGGGCCTTCGCTCGCTCTTCTTCTTGATCTCGGGCTTGGCCCTCAAGCTCGTGTACCTGAACTACGGTATCTCCCTGGTGCTGGCCTTCATCGGCGTGAAGATCGTGATCCAGCCCTGGGTACACATACCGGTTGCGCTCTCCCTCGCGGTCGTGTTCGGTACCCTGGCGCTAGCCGCGCTGGCCTCGCTGCTGGTTCGTCAGCAGCAGAAGGTGTAGTTCGCGCCACTACGGGTGGCGCCAGCCACAGGAAGCCGTGGGGGCGAAGCCGGCGTCGGCGAACGAGCGTTGGGATCGTCAGGTGGTGGGCGCAGACCGCCGCATCACGCGCCTCTGCACGAGCACGTAGGCCGCGAAGACCACGCCGCACCCGAGGAGGATCCAGGGCAGGTTGTGCGAAAGCGTGGCCTTCCCCGAGTGCACGATCTCGGCGTAGGTCATGGCGGCGGTGTGCGCGCCGAGCGAGTAGCCGAGGAAGGTGAGAATGGTGACCCAGATACCGGCGCCCAGCCCGGTCCACAGGGTGAAGCCGGCAAGCGGCATGCGCGCGATGCCGGCGGGGATGCTGATGAGCTGGCGAATGCCCGGCAGCAAACGGCACACGAAGGTGGCGCCGGCGCCGTAGGCGCGGAAGATCTCCTCGGCGCGCTCGAGCTTCGGCTTGGGCAGGAAGAAGAAACGCCCGTAGCGTTCGAGGAAAGGCGCGCCCACTTTCAGCGAAAGGAAGTAGTTGATGTAGGCGCCCGCGAGCGAGCCGGCCACGCCAGAGAGGATGGCCAGGACGGCGTCGGCCAGCGGCGAGCCCAGGGTCAGCGAGCCGCGCGCGGCCAAGAAGCCGGCGGGGATCATGACGACCTCGCTCGGGAAAGGGACGAACGAGCTCTCGATGGTCATGAGCAGGACCACGATGATGAGGCCCCAGACCGGCGCATGGGCTGCCACCGCTTCGATATGGGTAATCAGTGCTTCAGTCACTACGGATCTCTGCGCCGGGGAGTATTAGACGTCTCTCTGTGTCGCCGTACGGCAGGTCAAGGTGTCCGATATTTCCCCGTGTGTCAACTGGGGGCTGTTCGGGTCTGCCTATCTTTCCAGCAAGCAAACCGCGGTGCTGTAGTACGCGTTCTGGACCGCGTAGGCGTTGCCCTGGAAATCGGTGTGGAACCCGTAGTAGTGGTCGTTGCTGGTCGATTCCTCCAGAAGCGTCGTCCAAGTCGCACCGCCGTCGCGGGTGCGCGTGATGCGGACCCTGACTCCCGAACGGCCGAGGCTGGCGAAGGCGGTGTTTCCCAAGGAGATCCCGCGGCGGAGCAGGTAGCCGTCGGCATCGCCGCTTGCACCATGCTGCAACAACGTGGCGAAGGTGGCGCCGCCGTCGCTGCTGGCCACGAGCCCGAACCCCGGCGTGTGCGATGCCTCGTCGTCGACCAGGGTGACGACGTCGTCCTGCACGGCCACCGCCCACCTGGTCAGCCAGAAATCGGCGGGCAAGCGGCCCTTCAGCTCTTGCAGGCTATCGGACACCAGGCGGTAGAGACTCCAGTCGTTCGACGAGCTCGAGGTGTTGGCGCGCAGGAACAGGTGGCTCTTGGTTGCGGCGACGCTGGCGCTCTGCACGGGCAGGTCCAGGCGACGCCAGGTGGCCCCGTGATTCGCCGTCACGGCGAGCGCCTTGCGGCCGTCGCCGGCGACCACGAACAGGTCTTGCGTGGACAGCACCTTGGCGATGGTGCCGATGGGCTCGGCCAGGTCGTTCCACAGGGCGCGGATGCCCGACTCCATGCGCTCCCAGGCGACGCCGTCGAGCGAGCGCAAGAGCGTGCCGTTTGTGCCGATGCCCGAGAAGTACGTGCTCAGCCATAGCTCGTCGGGATAGAAGCCGATGGCCCAGGATGCTCCCGACCCGCTGTTGCCGGT
Organism: Deltaproteobacteria bacterium; assembly: GCA_016935975.1. Lineage (GTDB taxonomy): Bacteria > Myxococcota_A > Polyangia > Fen-1088 > Fen-1088 > Fen-1118. Next base: position 22,386 of record JAFGPX010000040.1, on the reverse strand, counting down.
GTCCAGCGTGGTCAGTTTCGTCCAGTTTCGTCCGCCGTCGGTCGTGCGGTGGATGTCGACCAGCCCGCCGTTCTGCGCCTTGACGCCGTAGCCCAGCGAAGGCGAGAGCATCTGCAGGTTGTCCAGATAGAGCTGGCTTCCGTCCTCGGACTTGAAGGTGTTGCAGACCGGACTGCTCGTCCCTGCTGCGTCGACCGCACCAGGCACGTCGGTGCCGCCGGCGACATCGACCGCGCCGGTCGCATCGACGGCAGCCGGCATGTCGACGGCGGCCCCCGCGTCGACGGCAGTGGCGACGTCGAGGGCGGCGGCCACGTCAAAGCCGCTCGCAGCCGGCGTGTCGGCGAGCGCGACATCCATGGCGCCGTCCGGGACTTGGGCGAGGTCCGGCTGTTGCGCCCGCTCGGCGCCGGCCTCCCTGCCTTCGGCGGCATCGGGCGAAGCCGCGGCGTCGCCCTTTTGCTCGTTTCCCGCGCAGGCACAGGCCACCAGGGCCACGAATCCGGACAGAATCGTCGTCTTCTTCATTTTCGTTCCCGTCGGCAAGATCCTATGATCGTGGCGCGATTGTCCCGTCTCGTCCAGTGCGGTGGGCCGCTTTTTCCCCCCCGGCGATCCCAAAGGCAGTCGGCGCTTGGGTGCCTCGGCGGTCGAGGCGCGGCGCCGCTCGCGAATTCGCGCGGCCGGGCTCTCAGAGCGGGGCGAGGAAGCTCCAGATCTCGGGTCCGGCGAAGGGGGCGGGATCGTGCACCCCGGGGAACGTGCACCATGTGACCGGGTAGCCGGCATCGCAGCCCTGGTAGGTCACGCAGTTGTTGTCGTTCGGAGTCGAGGTCTGGCTGGTGCAGTGGTTGCGTTTCACGTACGCGTCGCGTGCGGCTTCTCCGTCCGCTGGGCGAATGGTGGTGTCGCTCGTGCCGTGCGAAGACCAGTAGGCGAGGGGCTGGGTGTTCGGGCAGCTCGTGGGCAAGCGGCCGGACATGGGCGCGATGCCGCGGAACACGTCGGCGCGGTTGCAGCCGAGGGTGAGGGTCATGATGGCGCCCATGCTGAAACCGGTCGAGAAGATGCGGCTCTTGTCGATGCAAAGCTCGGCCTCGAACTGCTTGACCATGGCGTCGACGAAGGGGAGATCGTTTTCGCCCCAACCGCTGCCGCTGGCTTGTGGCGCCACGAAGACCGCGCTGCCACTGGAGGCCGCCTCGAGCCCGAACCAGGGGCCGGACAGGTTCGTGCCGCTGGCGCCGGCCACGCCCGTGGCCACCCAGTCGTCGTTGTACTTGGCGCCGTGGAACCCGAAGATCAACCGATAGGGATGGTTGTTGTCGTAGTCGTCGGGGATCTTGAGGATGAACTCCCGCGAGGTTCCGCCGACGTCAATGTTCTGGCGACCGTCCGCGGGCGGGGGTTTGCCGCAGCCTTCGCTCGGCACGGCGGTCGTCGACGTTCCGGTCATGCCGCCGCTGGCGCCGCCCCCTCCGCCAGCGCCACCCGTGCGCGCGCCGGTCGCGCCGCCACCCGCCGCACCGCCGCTGCCGGCGCGGCCGCCGGTCGCCGGGCTGCCACCGATTCCGGACCTTCCCCCGGTCGCGGGCCGTCCCGCGCTGCCGCCGCTGGCGGCCGTCGCGCCGCCCGAACCGATCCGCGTGCCGCCCGCGCCGCCGGCCGAGCTCCCGCCGGTTCCGGCGCGACCCCCGCTACCCGGCCTGGCCGCGTCCGGAACAGCCGTGCCGGTGGTTCCACCCGTGTCCTGGGCGCCGCCGCTTCCGCCAACCATTGCGGCATCGGGCTGCACCGAGCTCGTGCCGCCGGTCCCGGACACGCCTCCCATACCGGCGCCTCCGGTTCCAGGCGGCTGCTGGCTCGAGCCCTGGCCTCCGCACGCGGCGGCGAGCAGGGCGCAGCCGAGAGTCAAGCCAACGATCCTTTGTTGCGCAACGGTTGCGATTGGGCCCATGGCAGCCTCCGTCCGGCCGAAGTCTACACTCCTGGTCGTGTAGGGGCATAGGTCGCCCCGTTTCCGTCCCGCAAAGTCCACCCGGCTGGGCAAGGGCGTCTACGGCGCGCGCAGGGCGTAGAGCCTGCCGTCGTCCGAGCCGACGTAGATGGTGCCGTCCGGCCCGATGACGGGCGAGCTGTCCACGTCGCCGCCAAGCTCGACCGACCAGCGCGGCTTGCCGTCGGGCTCGATGGCCCACAGGCGGTCATCCTGGGAGCCGACCAGGATGGCCCCGCCGGCGTCGACCAGGGCGGAAGAGAGGATGCGGTCACCGGCGCGGAACGCCCACAGCAGGGTGCCATCGCGGCGAATGGCGTAGAGCAGACCGTCGAAGGAGCCGATGTACACCGTGCCGTCGCGGCCGATGGCGGCCGAGGCGCGCACGTCGTCGCCCGTGGTGAAGGCCCACTGGAGCTGCCCCTGCGGGCTCAGGGCGTAGAGGCGGTTGTCGTCGGAGCCCACGTAGACGGTGCCGTCTTCCTCGACGGCCGGGCTCGATTCGACGTCGTCGCGCGCGCGGAATTCCCACTGCCGTCTGCCGTCGGGCGCGATGGCGTAGATGCTGTTGTCCCGGCTGCCGGCGTACACCGTGCCGTCGGCGGAGAGGGCCGGCGCGCTGGCCACGTGGCCACCCGTGGCGAAGCGCCAGCGCAGCTTGCCGTCCGGAGTGATGGCGTGCACGGCGTCGCCGCCGGTGTAGATGGTGCCATCGGGGCCGATGGTCGGGCCGGCGTCCACGTCGCAGCGAGTGGCTTCGGGGCCGATGCCCACCGTCTGTGCGCACGCGCCCACGCGCAGCTTCCACAAGAGCTTGCCCGATTTGCCATCGAGGGCGTACAGGTTGTCGTCGTCCGAACCGACGTAGACCGTGCCGTTGGCGGCAATGGCGGGCGTGCTCCACACCAGATCGGAGGTGACGAAGCCCCAACGCGGCTTGCCGTCGCGACTCACGGCAATGACCTTGCGGCTGTGGCCGCCCACCACGACGAGCCCCTCGGCCGAGACGGTCGGCGACGAGGTGATGGGCGCCGAGGTTTCCACCGTCCACAGGATGTCGGGTTTCTGCTTGGGCAAGGGGAAAGGCGAGCGCCCGCGGTGGTGGGGATCGAAGCGGAACATGCCCTGGGCCGGCGGTCCGGCCGGGGTCTTCTCGTGGGGCACGGCCCGCGGCGACGGGGCCGCGGCGTCCTGCGCCGGAGGTTGCGGCCATACGCAGCGGTTGGCTTCACAAACTCGGTCGAGCTTGCAGTCCTTGTCCGAACCGCAGCCCTCAGGGACGGGCGCGGGCGCGGCGCAGGCCCCCAGGGCGAGGGCGAGCGGGCCGAGCAGGTAGGCCGAGATGCGTGGCTGCGGCACCTGCCTACACTAGAACAGATTCAGCATGAAGTTGACGCCGATCGTGCCCTGGTTCTTGCTCCAGGTAAGGTCGTCGTGACTCTGGTAGTGGCCGTAGGTCGCGGCCAGCTCGAGACCCAAGGCGACGTGGTAGCTCTGCATGAATTCCCAGCCGATGGCCGCGGTCCAGCCCATGCCCGAGTCGGAGTAGCCGCTGTAGCCGTAGCCGTAGTCGTAATAGTAGTCCGCATTCTCGTCGACCGACTTGGTGGCCACGCCGATACCGGCGCGGGCGTAAAGATGGCGCGTGAGGAAGACCTGGGGACCGATGCTCCACACGCTCTGATCGATGTCGTAGCCGTCGAAGTACGCGAAGGAGCCGTCGCCCGACAGCACGATCGACCAGCGGGGATAAACCCCGAAGCCGAAGTGCAGGTTGTAGGACATGCCCGGCCGGGAGGAATTCTCGCCACCGCCCGCGTCGGGAAACAGCGCCACCCCGCCCACGCCGAGCCCGACGCCGAACGAGAAGGAGCGGTAGGCAATCGGTTCGGGATAGTAGCGGACCGGGGCCGGCGCGTAGTAGGGGCGCCGCCGGTAGTAGCGCGGTGGCGCGTAGCCTGGGCCATAGTAGTAGTCGTGGTAGGGGCCGTAGCCGGGCGGCGGGTATGGGTGCGGTGGCGAGGGCGGCTGGCCGTAGCCTGGTGGTGGGCCGTAGTCGGGCGGCATCTCCTGGGCCGGCGGCGTTGGCTTGGCTTGGGGCGCAGCCGCGGGTTCGGGTGTCGCCTTCTGCTCAGGGGGCGCCTTCTGTTCAGGTGGCGTCTTCTGCTCGGGGCTTGCCGTGTTGCCGTCCTTGGCCTCAGGCGTCGCCTGTTGCGCGAGCGCGGCAGTGTGAAAAACCAGCACGGCCCAGCCAGCGAGCGTCAGAACCGAGAAAGCGCCAAACCCGCGAGTCACCTTGAATGACCTCATTTGCAGCTCCTTGCAGTTGGTGGAAAGCATACTCCGAGTTTTCAAGAACGGTGCCACCTTCCTGCGGCGATTCTAGCCAAGCGGTCGCGCGGCGCGGCCTTTGGCCAGCTCCACGGGATAGCGCTGGCGATTTCGCGCCAGCTTCTCTTGCGCGGCGGCTTCCAGATCGATGCCGGTACGATCGCAGAGCAGGAGCAGCGCGATGGCGACGTCGCCAATCTCGTTGGCAATGCGCTGCCGCGCCTCGGGCTCGCGCGAAAACGCGTCCGCCCGATGGTTCGGGATCCAGCGGTATTCGGCGAGCAGCTCGCCAGCCTCGGAGGCCAGCAACATGGCCAGGTTCTTCGGGTCGTGGAACTGTCCCCAGTCGCGTTCGGACACGAACGCGCGCAGCTCTTCGACGAGCGATGCGAGTGCCATGGAGGTTGTCTATAGCAGGAGGCCGCGCAAATGGCAGCCGGGGCGACGGCTAGCCCCCGCGCGCGGCCACGATAGCCTTGCGCGCGAGCGCGGACAGGGGGGCGGCGAGCGGGTCGCGCCACCACTTCTGGCGAGATCCCCGCGTGGCCTGGGCCCGGTACACGCTGGCCAGCACGCGCCGGTGCGAAAGGTCGTGCCCGACGCGTGCGAGCAGCGGCCCGGGCGCGTGTCCGAGGCGCCGGCCGAGATTCCGTTTGGCGGAAGGGCCACTCGCGCTCGGCAGCTCCCATAGCCCGGCCCACAGTCCGTCGAGGGGGCGCCGTTCGAGCAGCAGGGCGGAGCCGATCTCGACGAAGGCGAAGGCGATGCGCAGGATCCGGCGTGGCGCCCTCGCTTTCTTTCCGGGGTAGGCGGCGGCATTTCCCTCGCGACGGGCGCGGCACAGGCTGCGCAACGGACAGGCGGCGCAAGCTGGCGTTGCGGGCCGACACAGCGTCGCGCCCACATCCATGAGCGCCTGGTTGATGTCGCCGGGATGCTCGCAGGCAACAAGCCCCTGGGCCTTGGCGCGCACGGCACGCAGCAAGCCCGGGTCCGAGGCGCGGCCGGGCAGGGCGAAGACGCGCGCGAGCACGCGCACAACGTTGCCGTCCACCGCCGCGGCTCGCTCGCCGAACGCGATCGAGGCAATGGCCGCCGCCGTGTACTCGCCGACTCCGGGCAGGCGGCGCCAGGCGCTGGCGTCGCTCGGCAGGCGGCCGTCGAGCTGGCGGACGATCATGGCCGCGGCCCGATGCAGGTTGCGGGCGCGACCGTAGTAGCCGAGGCCGGCCCAGGCTTGGCACACGGACGCTTCCTTGGCCGCGGCCAGCGCGAAAATGTCGGGAAACCGACGCAGGAACACGGGGAACCGCGGCACCACGGTTTCGACCCGTGTCTGCTGGAGCATGACCTCGGCGATCCAGATTCCATAGGGGGCGCGCGTCTCGCGCCACGGCAGCGCGCGGCCATGCCCACGGTAGAACGCAAGCAACGCGCTCCGCAGCCTTGCCGCACCTTTGTTCCTGGCTTCGGGCCTCACGGAAGGCACGCAAGATAGCACGAGGCGGCGAGGCATCCGGGGCCGCGTGGATTCTCCGCTGCGCGATCAGGCAGGGTTGGGTGTTGTCACCATCGAAACCAGCCCTCTGTCCACCTCGACCCCAAGGATTGAACGGAATGTATTTTGCTCGTCGAATCCTGCGGCCCCGTGGCCTCGTTCTTGCGCTGGCTCTGCTGGGTTTCTGCGGCGCGGTGTCCTGTCGTCCCCAGCTTCAAGATCGCAATCCCTCGAGCTCTGGCGGGCAAGGTGGCGCGGGCTCGGGCGGCAACGGGTCGGGCGGTGGCGGCAGCGGCGGCACGGTGGCGACCGGTGGCCTCGGCGGCGGCGCAGGCGGCGTGAGCACGGGCGGCGCGGTTTCGGGTGGCGGCAGCGGCAGCACGGTGGCGAGCGGCGGCAGCGGCGTAGGCGGCAGCGGTGGCTTGGGGGAAAGCGGCGGCAGCGGCGGCACCACGGCAGTCGGCGGCGGGTCGGGCGGCAGCGGCGGGTCGGGCGGCAGCGACGGTTCGGGTGGCAGCGGCGGTAGCGGCGGCGCCAGCACCGTCCCGGACGCGGGACCGCCGCCCTCGCGCGGGCCGACGCCGCCTGCGCCGGGGCACAACTACCCATTCCCGCAGAACCGCGAAAGCAAGATGGGGGGCTGTGTCTTCCCGGCGCTCTACCGCAACGAGGACGTGCAGGCCGCCTATGAAAAGTGGAAGATGGATACCGTGACCTCGGACGGAGCCAAGGGCTACCGGCGGGTGAAGCGGCCAAACGAGCCGACCCTGGAGCCGAACTCGACGGTTTCCGAAGGGATCGCCTATGGAATGATCCTAGCGGTCTACATGGACGACCAGGACCTCTTCGACGATCTGTGGATGTACGAGCAGCAATTCCTCGACGGCAACACGTACCTCATGAACTGGTACATCAAGGCCGATGGCTCGGGCGTGGGGGCAAATCCCTCGGGAGCCGGGCCCGCCACGGATGCCGACGAGGACATGGCCTTCGCCCTCGTGATGGCCGACAAGCAGTGGGGCGGCAAGGGCAAGCTCGCCCGAACCTATCTCGACTGGGCCAAGGAGACCATCACCAAGGTCTGGAATCATGAGATCAACTCGGGCAAGTACCTGATGCCGTGGCCGGCCTCGTCGCTGCCGGCCGTCAACCTTTCGTACTTCGCGCCCGCCTACTACAAGATCTTCGCCAAGGTCGACACGGCCAATGCCAACGGCTGGAAGACGGTCACCGACACGATGTACGACGTGCTGGCCAAGTCGCTCAACTCCTCGAGCGGCAACGGCAGCAACGGGCTGGTTCCCGCGTGGTGCGACGCCAACGGCACGCCGAAGGGGGACGCTTTCGGCCCGACGGGCGGGGCTTCGCCGACCAACTACCAGTACGACTCGTGCCGGACCCCGTTCCGTATCGGGCTCGACTATTGCTGGTTCGGCGACGCGCGCGCCAAGGACTACGTGGCCAAGACGAGCAGCTTCTTCGGCGACACGGTCGGCGGCGCGACGAAGATCGTCGACGGCTACGCGCTCAACGGAACGCCGCAGCCGCAGTATCAGAAGGACGCGAAGGCGCAGACCCAGTCGATGGCCTTCGTCGGGCCGGCCGGTGTCGGCGCCATGAGCAGCCCTATCCACCAGACCTTCGTCAACGAAGCCTACGGCGTGCTCGTCAAAGGCGACGCACTCGTCGGCGGCACCTACTACGACGAGTCGTGGGGGGGCTTGTCGCTGCTGATGATGACGGCGAACTTCCTCGACTACACGAGCTTGTAGCTTGGCGCCGCCAGAACCGCGACGCGGAAATCTCCACCACGGGCTGCTAGGGCCGCCAGCCGGGGAACCACAGGCGGTAGTTGGCGGTCACGGTGGAGATGGAGAGTTCGCCCCACACCGGCGCGAACCAGATGGCCATGGCCAGCACCAGGCCGACGTAGATCGCGATCGCCTTGCCGTGCTTGCGCTCGAGGCGCTCGGCCATGCCGGCCAGCATGACGAGCAGGTAGGCGTAGCAGGGCAGGTAGTAGTGGCTGAAGGTGTAGTTGCCGCGCGTGCTGCGCGTGGCGAGCCACGGCGCCATGAACGAGAACCAGCCGACCAGCATGAGCAGGACGCCGCGCGTGGTGTGCGAGCCCAGCATCCCGAGCCAGTAGCGCCGGAAGCGCGCGCGGATGGCGATCACGGCCGTGGTGATGGGCAGCGCGACGACCAGCAGGGTCGACGGCGCCCACAACATCAGATTGCCGACGCTCGACGAGTAGCGCGACTTCAGGCCCGAGGTCGACATCTTGATCACGATGGGGTGCAGAAGGACCGGCCAGCCATACCAGGGCGAGGACAGATCGTTCTTGTAGTGGCCGAGATTCAAGTGGTGCTTGTAGAGATCGACGATCACCTTCCAAGTGGCGACGGGGCTGTTCGGCTTGCCGGTCAGAGTCAGGGCGCCCATCCACACCAGGGTGTGCACGATGGGGACAAGGCCCAGCCACAGGATGGAGTAGACCGACACCCGGCGCATCATGAGCAGCGTGACCGCGGCGGGAACGGCCGTCATGGCGCCGCTCCACTTGATCGAGGTCGCCAGCCCGATGAGGACGCCAGTGGCGATCACGCCCTTCCAGGTCCGCGCGCTGGCGGCGGCCACCATGGCCCACAGCATGAAGGAGATCATGGTGCCGTCGAGCAGGCCCGAGCGCGAATAGGAAATGAAGAAGCCGTCGGCCGCGACGAAGGCGGCGGCCATGTAGCCCGCGCGCTTGTTGCCGAAGACCAGGCGGCCGAGCCAGTACGAGAGCAGCACGGTTTGCAGGCCGAAGAGCAGCGGTCCGAAGCGCCAGCCGAGCGAGTTGTAGCCGAAGATCAGCATGCCCAGCGAAATGATCAGCTTGCCGAACGGCGGGTGATCGTTGCTGTCCGGGATGCCGAGCGCGTAGTTGTGGGCGTTCTTGACGAAGGGCTCTTCGTCGAAGGTGAACCAGTTGGGCCAGGGCACGCCCTGGATGCGAATCACCACCCCGCCCACGATCATGATGGCCACGAAGACCGTCACCAGGCGCTCGGCGACCGTCATGGCCGCCCACGCCTGCCGGGTATGGGCCAGACGCGTGCGCAGGCCTTGCCGGACGTCCTTCGTGATGGAGAGCTTCATTGGGGGATGGTGCAGTCGGAAAGCGTGCCGACCGCAACGCTCTGGTCGACCGGGCCGAAATTGCCCGTGGGCGACCAGCGCAGGGCAACGGCCTTGAGCACTCCGACGATGTGGTAGTTGCACACGACGGTGAAGCGCTCGGCGGGCAGCGTGCCGCGCAGAACCGGCGCGTGCCACAGGCCCGCGGCCAGGAACAGCTCGTTCTTGACGGTGTTGAACGGCTGCAGGATGTGCGGATCGTCCTCGGGCTTGGCCCCGAACGGCGAGCCGTTCCGGTAGTAACCGCAGTGGATGTCGCCGAAGGTCTTGTCCGAGGCGCAAGCCAGGTTCTTCTTGTCCTCGCGGATGAGGGTGATCTCCAGCATCTTGGTGCTGCCCAGACGCCAACCCTCGGTCTGCTGCGAGTACTTGTCCTTGTAGCCGCTCCAGGCCAGCACCAGCCAGAGCGCAATGCCGATGCACAAGAGCCCGAAGACGGTGTACAAGAGCACGTTCCTGGGCAGCGGCTCGCGGTCGTCCACCTCCTGGGGCTCGGCCGGCTTGGCGACCGCGGCGGGCTTGCTCTCTTCGGTGGTGGGCGCGGCTGGAGCCGGCTCGCTCGCCGGCGCGACTTCCGCCTCGCTCGTTCCGGCGGTCGGGGGCCGCGCGGCGTTGCCGTCCTCGGCACCTGGCGCCGCAGTCTCGGCCGCGCGCGGCGCTCCCGCCTCGTCGGGCGCGGCGACGCCGGTCTTGCTCGTTGCCTCGTCGGGCGAAGGACTCATGGCAACGAAATATTCTATCTCTTCCACCTCCCGTCAATCGCTACCTGCGCCGGCCGCCAGCGATGGCTGCCATGCCTCGATCGGGCGTGACAGCGGTCACGCCGGTTGCCGAGAGGTTTCACCACAGAGGACACGGAGGACACAGAGACGGAAGGGAAGAAAGGATCCGGACCCGGAAACCCCTTTCCTCCGGCCTCCGTGTCCTCTGTGTTCTCTGTGGTTCATTCCCTTGCTATCGTCGGTCGGTGCTGATCGTTCGCTGTTTCTGCCGGGGGTGGGTACCGCTCGTCGCGCTACTGGCTGCGTGTGCGGGCATTGGCGAGTGCGGGAGCCGGGCACGGCCGAAGGAGGACATGGTCGAGATCCCGGGTGGCAGCTTCGCCATGGGCAGCGCGGACGCCGATGCCAACGCCAACGAGCAGTCGGTGCACACGGTCCAGGTGGCGACTTTCCGCCTCGACAAGACCGAGGTCACGGTCGCGGACTACGCTGCCTGCGTTGCCGCCAAGAAATGCAGCGAGCCCGAAGCCTATCTGAACGAGCGCGGCAGTTTCCGCTCTTGCTGCAACTGGCGCCACCCCGACAAGCGGCTGGAACATCCCATCAACTGCGTGGACTTCGCGCAGGCGACCGCCTATTGCGCGTGGCTTGGCAAGCGCTTGCCCAGCGAGGAGGAGTGGGAGTACGCCGCGCGCGGCGGCTCGGAAGGCCGCAAGTATCCTTGGGGCAACCAGGCGCCGGACTCGACGCTCCTTAGCGCCTGCGGCGGCGAATGCCCGGGGAACCTGCTGGCCAAGCGCTTTGCCGCAGTTTCGCCCATGCACGAGGCCAAGGACGCCTGGCCCGAGACGGCGCCGGTCGGGAGCTTTCCCGCGGGCGCGTCCAAGCATGGGGTACTGGATCTGGCCGGCAATGTTTGGGAATGGACGGCGACCCTCTACGCGACCTACGACGGCAAGAGCCGCGAGGCCAAGCGCGTGCTGCGCGGGGGTAGCTGGGGAGGCGGCGACCCCCGCACCGAGCGAGCCACCAACCGTTTCCGGCTGGCCCCCGGAAGCCGCGGTCAGTTCCTCGGTTTCCGCTGCGCGAAATAGCCCCATCTTGCGCCTCGCCCCGCTCGTCGCTGAGGGGCGGCGGTGCAAGTTCCGAGGCCCCCGAAGGGACGAGCTGTGACGGTGAGGGCAGTATGCGCACGCGCGTGTGACAACAACGACCGGGCCGGGGCAACTAACTCATAGTAATTGCAGAAGTCTTACCTTGGACCAGTTGTACCGCATTAGGCCATTCTCGCTGCTGCGGTCCGAAGGTCGCGCCCGGGCAGTGGGTCGTCGAATGCCTCACCCCTCCGAAGGAGCAAGTCCCATGAGAGCGATGTTTCTATTCTCGGGTCTGGCGGGGTTCTTGGCCCTGGCGGGTTGCGGGGGCGGCGACACGGGCACAGCTTCGCAGACCGGCGGCACCCCGAGCACGACTTCGTCCGGCGGGCAGCAGCAAACCGGCGGCAGCGGTGGCGGCAGCGGTGGCACGACGGAAACCGGCGGCACCACCAGAACGGGTGGAACCACGGCCACGGGCGGCACGATCTCGAGCGGCGGTACGAGCGCGAGCGGCGGCACCACCAGATCGGGCGGCAGCCAAGGCACGGGGGGAGCGACCTCGGACGGGGGAGCCACGGCTGCCGGCGGCGCGACCTCGGACGGGGGAGCCACGGCGTCCGGTGGCGCGACCGCATCCGGCGGGACGACTCGCATCGGTGGCCGGACGGGCACGGGCGGTGCGACCGGCGGCGCCGCGGGCCGAGATGCCGGCCGCGATTCGCCCGCACGAACGGGCGGAGTAACGACGGATGGCGGGCCGGGCACGGGTGGCACGGGCGGGGGCGGCGGCAGCACGTCGACCAGCACCTTGCCCGATGTCTGCGCGCAGACCACTCCCTTGACCGGCGGCACGCAGCGCTGCTCGTCCAACTCCTCGGGCACCATCAGCGACTTCTCCTGGGTCATCTGGTCGAGTGGAAGCGGGGGATGCATCACGCCCTACGGGGTTGGCTGTGCGTTCAAGGCGACGTGGAACAACTCCGGAGATTTCCTGGCCCGCATGGGCTATCAGTGGAACGAGACCAAGACCTACGACCAATACGGAAACATCACCGCGGACTACGCGTACACGAAAACGGGAAGCGGCGGCGGTTACTCCTACATAGGCATCTATGGATGGTCGAACAACCCGCTCGTCGAGTTCTACATCGTCGACGACGTATTCGGCTCGCGCCCCCCCGGCCCGGGTTCTCTCAAGGGCTCGTTCGAACTCGATGGGGGAACCTACAAGGTCTACACGGCCACGCGCAACAACGCACCATCCATCCATGGCACGGCAACCTTCCAGCAGTATTTCAGCGTCAGGCAGACGCTGCGCCAGTGCGGGCGCATATCCGTTACGGAGCACTTCAAGCAATGGGCCAGTCTGGGCATGCCGCTCGGCAAGATGTACGAGGCCAAGATCCTCGCGGAAGCCGGGGGCGGCTCCGGCAGCATCGATTTCACGGCGGCAACCATGACGACCGAATAGGCTTCGTCTACGGCCCCGCCTCCCCTAGCCCGGCCGTCTCCGCCGGCTGGGCCGCGACGAAGACGGTGGCCACCCGGTCGGCGTAGACCCGCCGCCAGCGCGGATCGCGTGCCAGACTCTCCGCGGCGCGGCCCAGCACCCCGCGCTCGAACAGCAGGGCCGGCCGCTCGGCCGGTCGCTCGTAGTCGATTGCGAGCGGCGCTTCCCAGCCGGGCTCGTTCCGCCACAGCAGACGCATCCCGGACAAATAGCGCTGGAAGGTTTCCTGCCGGTTCACCTCCAGGCGGGAATCCATCAACTGCTTGCTGGCCGGCGCCGTGTGCGCGATGCACACCGCGGCCTGGCCCAGGTTGTAGGCCACGATGCGCTCGGGCATTCCCATTTGCGCCAAGAACGAGCAGGCGCCGTGGGCGTACCGGTTTTCGCGCTCGCCCAGGCCGATGGTGCGCTGCTCGCCCGCCCAGGCGTGGAGCGCGCCGGACAACGACAAGACGGCTACTTGCCCTCGACCATCATCCACAGCCACTCGGGGGCGAAGGGATCGCGGAAGAGAATGGCGATGGTGGAGAGTATGAAGGCCAAACGGACGGCGCGCACCAGCGAGCATCTGGCCGGCGCCGCGACCCACGCGGTCGAGATCAGGAGGTGCCAGTAGTAGAACTCGCGCAGCGAAAAGGCGACGAACCCGAGCCAGGCGAGCGAGAGCAGATCCAGCCAGGCGCGCGAAACCAGGAAGCCCAGCGCGCACACGGCGAGGACGACCTTGAAGTTCCAGATCATGGCCTTGTCGTGCGGGGTGGCCGCCAGGCGCAGCGGGTTGTTGACATAGACGCTCTTGAGGGATTCCCAGTCGAGCCAGAAGACGAGCAGCGTGACCGCGGCGCAGACCACCGCGAACAGGATGGCGGCGACGTGCAGCGGGCGCAGGCGGCGCCAGAAGCGATCCTTGATCAGAATACCGACGGCCCAGAAGGCCCAGGGCACGTGGAAGAACACGCGAAAGTGCAGAAGCGATCCCACGCAGAACGCGACGCCCGCGGCCAGCCCGCGCCGCCGGGCCAGGTAGCGGGCGCAGACCATCAGGGGCACGATGGCCACCGCGTCGTAGAAACCCTCCAGCGTCCAGTACATCACGTGCGAATAGACGAGAAAGCCGATGAGCCAATCGAGGCCGCTGCCCTTGCTTTCGAAGAAGTTGAGGAAGAAGAAGAAGAGGCCCAGGTGGGCCAGCACGATGAACCAGCCGAGCAGCATGCGGCAGGCGCCCGACAGCGACAGGCTGGTGTAGTGGTAGAGGACGGCGATGGGCGCCACCAGCAGCATGTCGCCCGGCGGATACATGCGCGTCTTGTCCGGCCAGCCGATGGCCAGCGGCTTGTCCTTCGGCCAGCCCGGCACGTAGAAGACCCCGCCGAAGAGGCCGCCGCCGGGCTGCGCCTCGGGGGGCACCGCCTCGAGCTCCGCGTACGTGAGCTGGCGGTACTTCTTCGCGATGGGCACGCGCCAGATGTCGAGCCCTATGTGCGGAAACAGGCGGGCGGCGTTCATGTGCGAGAAGTGGTCGGTGAACTTGCCCTTCGACAGATCGCCCCACGGCTGCTCGTAGGTGCGAAAGCCGTTCCACAGGGACCAGCCGAGGCAGGAGACCAGCGTGAACAGCAAGGCCTTGCGCTGCGGCCGCGACAGACGCCGCAGCCAGCGCGGCTGCATGGCGAGAAGGTCGGCGCGGAGGTGGGCGAGGGTTGGGGGAGACAAGTCGGTGAACACTAGCCCGCATGTCTTCCAGCGCACAAGCCCGCGAGAGAGCCCGTATTCCCGCGGCAAGCGCAGCGAAGCCGCGGGGCGCCTGGCCGAAGGCCGTGTTCCACGGCGAAGTCGCGCTGCTCGGCCGCGGCCACGGCCACGGCCAAGGCCACGACATCCGTCTGCACCCAGCGGGTGTTGGCTTCGTCGTGCGAAAAGCCGACCGCTACCGCTGGTTCCCTCCTGTCTTTCTCGGTGCCGCTCGGGTCGCTCCTCTCGTCGAGCAGACACAATTGCATCGAAGTTGACAAAAGAGACGTCTCCTTCATCTCGTGGCGGCGCGACGAGCGCGGGGCTGCTAGCTTTCGTGCGCGAGCGCTACTTGATTGCGACGCTGAATTCGTCGCACTTGAGCCCGCTGCCCCCGCTCCAGATCTCGAAGCCGGCGAAGACGTCGGTCAGGTACCAAGAGCTGGAGAACGTTTGCGTGATCCCGTTCTGGTTATCCGCCTTGCTCACGGCGTCGTTGAAGAACGCCTTGAGGTCGCCCGAGAAGCTCGTCATGGTGCTCTTGGCGACATAGGAGATGACGGGTCGGCCAGCGGGGTCGGTTCCCGTGCTGGTGTTGCCGCGGGGACCAGCCCAGACGTCCCAGTCCGTGCCGGCGATGTTCGCCTGGCGCACCACGCTGCCGATCGGCTGGCGGCTGCCGGGCTTGTAGAGCCAGAGCATGATGAAGCCCGAAATGGCGTCGTCGTAGCTGCCGGCGGTGGGAATGCTCTTCGAGAACCAGATGTCGTAGGAAGCGTTGAAGTCTCCGCTCGACTTTCCGCTCCACTTGAACGTGCTCTGGGCGCTGCCGATGGAGCTGATCGTCGTCGGCTGCTTGCTCGGGAACGTGTCGTCCCAGGTGACGAAGGTGCCGTTCAGGGTCTGGCCGTTGCCGCCAACGTATAGGGACGGGAACGACGCGGGCGCGCTGCTGCCGGTGCCGTTCATGGTATCGACCGTGAAGCTGTTGCCCGCGAAGCTGAGCTTCTGATAGCTGCTCGTGGGCTGGCCCCAGTTGTTGTTGTTGACGATGTATTTCTTGCAGTCCTTGCCTTCGGTCACAGCACGCTGGGTCGAGGCGTCCTCGTCCTTCGTGGCATCACCTTGAAGCGCGGATTGGCCGACCGTGCCGGTCCTCGTGCCACACGCGGCCGTCGGACCAGGCGCGTCCGCCGCACTGGTGCCCGGCGCGAAACCGACGACTGTGATGTCGAAGGGCGACTTCGCGGAGGTCGTGCCCGGGACCAGGAAGGCCACGGCATCGATGGGCTCGTTGTTGTACTTGTTGCCACTGTCGTCCCAGCACTTGGTGTTGAAGGCGGTGAACGGGATGAAGCTGGGACCCTTGGTGTCTTTGATGGTCGCGCACCAGCGGTCGTTGGCGTCCGTGGCACCCTTGACGCCTTGGATCTGGATGCGGAAAGTGACGGGCAGCGTCGTCGCGCTCCAGTTGACCGCGATTCCAGTCGCGCCGCTAGGTATGGTCCCGGTGGGCGGGCCGTCCTTGAGGGCTGGATCATACTTGCACTGGGCGGTGCCCTTGGTGCTATCGATGGACTCGTTGATGTTGAACCCTAGGAGCGCCACGGCCTCGTAGGCATTGTGCACGGTGCCTTTTATCTGGTACGGCCCGCCATTCGGCGTCCCGCTCGTGAAGTCGGAGGGCGTGACGGTCGTGGTGCTGCCGGGGACAGGATCTACGCCCTCCGGGCAGTTGCTCGCACAGTCCTTGCCGGTCCACACACAGCCGTGCCAGTCCACCTTGGTGACGTTCCAGTCCGCCGTGTAGAAGTAACCGGCTGGCCGGTCGCCGCCGCCGGTGGTGCCGCCGCTGCTGGTGGTGCCGCCGCTGCCGGTCGTGCCGCCGCTGCCGGCGATACCGCCAGCCCCGCCGCCGCTGCCGCCCCTGGCGGAGCTGCCGCCGGAGCCGCCGCTGCCGCCCCTGGCCGAGCTGCCGCCGGAGCCGCCGCCGCTGCCGCCGCCGCTGCCGCCCTTGGCCGAGCTGCCGCCGGAGCCGCCGTTGTTGCCGCCCGAGCCGCCGCTGCTGCCGCCCGAGCCGCTGCTACTGCCGCCCGAGCCGCCGCTGTCGCTGCCCCCGGTGCCCACGTTCGACGTGACGGTCGCCGGCGCGCAGGCCACGAGCGCGATGGACAGGCCTCCTGCCAAAAAGACGCGGCAAGCCAACGGGTGTTGTGTCCGGGTATGGCCCGACATGCCCTGTTCATGGCGTGTTGCGCGGGCGTTCATTGAGAGCATCGAATACCTCCGAGAAACAAATGAAGGGCGGATTTCCATACTGCAGATATGGGGCATAGGCCCCGTGGGATCGAGCAATTGATGCGAAAAGCTATGTGCCGCCTCACGCCTGCCTAGTCTTGAGCGAGTGTGCTGCGTTATCCTGACACCGGATTCATCGAGGATGGGAAATCCTTGGCGAAGGGCGAAGGCACTCGATTTGCCGCGGCCGCCCGTGCTCCCTCGGCCCCGTTGAGAGCCGTTGGAGATGGCCAGTCGCCGGGGGCTTGCGGCGGGGCTCGCGGAATCCATGGCGCCCCGCTTGGGCCTCGCGTGGGCTATGCTGCCTCGATGCAGACTCGCTTGGCCTTGTCGCGCACGCTCTCGTTTCTAGCGCTGGCTGCAATTGCCGCGGAGGCGAGCCCGGCGCGGGCCCAGGGCGCCGCTCCCGCTCCGTATCCGCCGCCCGCTTCCTATGCGCCATCGCCCGGCGCGTATCCACCAGGCACCTACGCCCCGGCGCCCGGAGGGTATCCGGCGGGCACCTATGCGCCGCCCGGCCCGTACCCGGCCTATCCCGCGCCGCACGTCGAAGAACCGCCACCGCCCGCTCTGCCGGCCGCGGCCACGCACCTGGGCGCCGGCTACAAGATCGGAAACGGCCTCGGCTTCGTGGGCGGTGACATCATCGTTTCGCCGCTGCCGCACGTCGCAATCGATCTGCAGCTCAGTCGCTTGAGCGCCGACATGGCGTCCGGCACGGCCACCGGCTTCGGGCTCGCGCCGGCCCTGCACTTCGATATCCGGCCGCCGGGCGTTTCCACCCCCTACGTCGGGGTCGGCTACGTCTACGCGAAGCTCTATCTCTCGGGGGTAACGGGCTGGGCCAGCGGGCTCTTCATCAATGCCGGCTACGAATGGAAATGGAGCTTCGGCATGGGCATCCTCGTGGGCGGCGGCGTGTGCTACGTGGGCGAGATCAAGGCGACCGACGGCGTGGACACCATCGACCAAGGCGCCAAGGTGTTCCCCAACCTCGAAGCCGGCGTGCGCTTCATGTTTTTCTAGGGCTGCGCGACCGCGTCGACCAGGAACTTGACGGCGGGTGCCGGCGGGGCGTCGCTGGGGCGGCCGGGCCACAGCAGGACGGTCAGGGCGCGGCCGAGCAGGAGCAGCTTGCGCGCCTTGCCGGTGTAGGCGCGGATCGTCACGGAGTCGTAGCCGTTCCTGGCGATCACGCGGCCGATCTCGGCATAGATGAGGCGGGCGGCTCTGATGCCGAGCCGGCAGTCGCGCGGGTAGAGCGCCATGCCACCGTCGGCCCGGCGGTAGAACTCATCCGCCAGCGCCAGCGTGCGTTTGACGACCGAGGCCAGGGCGGGGCTCGGCTCGGGCCGCGCCACGAGGCCGTCCGGGTCGAGGCCGGCCTCGGCCAGCCACTCGAGCGGCAGGTACACGCGGCCGGCCCGCGCGTCCTCGCCCACGTCGCGGCAGATGTTGGTGAGCTGCATGGCCAGGCCCAGATCGCACGCGCGCGCCAGCAGCGCCGGCGAGCGCTCGCCGAAGATCAGGGTCATCATCACGCCCACGGTCGAGGCCACGCGCGCGCAGTAGGCCTCTAGCTCTGGCGCATCGGCGTAGCGCCGGCGTTCGGCGTCCCAGGCGAAGCCTTCGAGAAGGGCCGCCGGGATCGGCTTGGGGATCGCCAACTCGTGCACGAGGTCGCAGAAGGCGCGGTCCACCGGGTCGGGATCGGGCCCGCCGGCGTAGATGCGGTCCAGGCGTTCATGCAGGCGCGCCAGGCCTTGGCGCGCGTCGGTTGTCAGATCCACGGCGTCGTCGGCCACGCGACAGAAGGCGTAGAGCGCGGCGGTGCGATCGCGCAGTCGTTTGGGGAGCATGCGCGATGCAGCGACGAAGCTCTTCGAGCCGCGTTCCAGGATGGCGTGACAAGCGCGGACGTCCGCCCGCCGCTCCTCCTCACTGCGCACCGGCGCTGCCATCACGTCCGAGGGAAGAAACCACAGAGAACACAGAGGACAGGGAGGACACCGAGACGGATTGGAGGGAGAAGGGTTTCGGACCCGGATCCGGAAGCCCATTCCCCTCCGGCTCCGTGGTCTCTCCGTCCTCTGTGCTCTCTGTGGTGAAAGAGCATTCCTACCTCGCCACGCGCAGGGCGGGGGGACAGAGGCGCTCGGCGGTTTGGGCCAAGAAGGCCTCCACATCCGCGCGGCCCGCGCAGTCGGGGACGGAGCGCATGGCCTGGTCGAGCAGTTCGTCGAGCCTGTGTCTCGCGCTCTCGATGCCGAGCTTGGCCACCACGGACGGGCGGCGCTTGTCACCGTCCTTGTGGATGGGCTTGCCCAGGCGCGGGGCCTCGCCGAGGGCGTCGGCCAGATCGTCGGCGACCTGGTAGGCCTCGCCCAGCAGCCCGCCGGCCTGGCGCCAGGCCGCGGGCTCGGCGCCGCCGGCCAGCGCGCCGGCCATGGCCGCCGCCTCGAACAAGGCCGCCGTCTTCGCGTGATGGTAGGCGGCCACGTCCACGCTCGGCTCGCTTTCCCAGGCTTGCCCGGCGGCGATGCCCGAGGGCGCGCCCGCCGCCGCGGTCAGCACCGAGAGAATCGCCGTGCATTTGGCCGGGTTGGCGGGAATCAGGCTGGTCACCGCGCGAAAGGCGGCGACGATGAGAGCGTCGCCGACCAAGATGGCGATCTCCTCGCCGAAGCGCTTGTGCAGCGAGGGCCTCCCCCGTCGCACCGCCGCGTCGTCGAAACAAGGCAAGTCGTCCTGGACCAGCGAGGCGCAGTGGAGCAGCTCGAGCGCGACGGCGGCCGCGTCCGCGATGGCGGGGTCGGGATCGCCGCAGGCCCGGGCCACGGATAGACACAAACCGGGACGAACCCTGCCGCCGCTGGGAAACACGGCATAGCGAATGGCCTCCGCCAGGCGCGCCGGGCAGGGGGCGGCCGTGGCACGGGACACGGTTTGCTCGAGCGCTGCCTCGATCCTAGTTGGCGATTCCATGGGCCGTCGAGCGCCTACTATGCCCGATTTCTTTCGATCCCCGGCAAGAACCTGGCGTGGCTCGCGCGACGCAGTGTGTGTCCGGCGACTACTTGACACTTTTCAAGTTGGGTTCAACCTAGCGGCATTCCAATGGCCACCAATTTCAAGACAAACAAGATGAAGAGCGTCAAGCCAGCACCAACGCCCGCGGTCAAGCCGGCCAGGGCATCGACCCGCAACGAGCCGACGCCAGAGGAAATCGGCATCAGGGCCTTCGAGATCTACGTCAGCGAAGGCTGCCCAGACGGCAAAGACCAAGAGCACTGGCTGCGCGCCGAACAAGAGCTACGCTCGCAAGGCGCCAGATAGGCGCGGCTTCTCTCGCCCAGACTGCTCCTCATGCGGCGGGAGGTGCCCCCTCGGGGATCGCCCGCGGGTTGGCTTGTGCCTGCGCCGCTCCGGCAACCGCCAGAGCCAGAAGCCCACACAAGGCGAAGAGCGCGGCTTTGGGCGAGGTGATCTCCGCGCCGGCGACAGCGATGAGCAGAAGCCCCCACCCGGCCAGGCGCGCTCGGCCCGCGCCCACGAGGCAGCCCGTGATCCCCGCGACCAGGCAAGCGAAGGCGGCGACAAGGGCGCCCGAGTAGACCTGTTCTACCGTCGAGGCCAGGCCGGTCAGGTCGATGTGCAGTCCGTAGAACAGCGCCGCCTGGACCAGGTCGAAGCGCAGCAGGATGGCCGCGCCTAGGCCCGCGGCTGCCACCAGCCCCGTGCCGAGCGCCACGGCGATCCCCGAAACCTTCCAGGGTCGCGGGGTGAGCAGGGCCGGCGCCGCAACCATGGCGGCGAGGGACATCGCGTGCCCCAACCGGGCAATGCCCCTGGGGTCGGGGTGCGACCAGGACATGCGCAGCGCGAAGATGGCAAACGCCTGCAATACGAAGGGGACGGCAAACAGGGTGATGCCCACCTTGAACCGCCAGGGCTGCGGGCCTCGCCACATGCCGAGCGCGAGGAAGAAGGCCAAGAACCCGTGGCTGATGCGCAGGTGAGTGCTGTATTGCGGCGCCAGGCTCCACAGCACGCCGATGCCGGCCAGAGAGCAGAAAAAGAGGCCGATGGTGCTGACCGTGATGCGCATCGAGCGCGGGAAGACCTTGTCCGAGCCCAACGCGTGCAGGAGCGCGACCACCGCCAGCACCAGCGCCAAGATGCTCGAAAGATACGAGACGAAGACCGCCGTGCCGGCCAGCCAGCGTTCGGCCGTGCTCCCGTCTTGGGTGGGTAGGAAGATGGGGCTCGTGATGCGGTAGAGGACGAGCTCCGCGAGCGCGGCCAGGGCGAGCACGGCGGTCAGGTTCGGCGCGGGCAGGGATCTTCGCATCGTTCCTTCCGCCGGCAGTATATGCCGTGAAGGGCTTGTCGCACGGGCCGGCCTCGCGGAATTCCACCGGGATGATAGATTTCCGGGAACGCACCGGCTGGCCCGGAGCGGATGGGCGGCCGGGCGTCAAGGGAACCCGTATGCACGGCGGTGAAGACTACCTCGCTGGGCTCGCGCAGATTCACACGCGCGAGAGCCTCGACGATCGCCGCTCGCTGTGGCGGCAGGGCATGGCCAGCCTGGCGGCCGCCGCCGCGGACCAGCAACCCACCCCGCTCGAAGGCCTGGCCGCCGAGCAACTGCTGGCCAGCGCGCGCGTTGCCCTGAGCACCGGGCTGGTCGACGACCTGTCGTTTCTCTCGCGGCCGGACGCCGCCGCCGCGCTGTTCGAGCTAGCCGGCGCCTTGCCGCCGAGCCCCGAGAAGCGTGAGTTCGGCCGCCGCGTGCTGGTCGACTTGCACCAAGGCGACGCCGCCACCTTCGTCACCCTGGCCATCGCGCTGGCCTTGTCCTCGCCGCGCGCCCTGGGCGGGGCCGAGATCCGCGCGCGTGTCGCGCTCTGCTTGCGTTTGCCGCTTTCGACCGGGGCGCGCGTGGATGGGCTGGCCTTGGCGCTGGTGTCGCGCCCCGAATTGGAGCGCGAGTGGCTGTCGGCGCACTCCATCGGCTCGTTGCCGGCGCGGCGCCTGGCCGCCCGCCTGCTCGAACGGGCGGCGCGCGAGGCCACCCGCCGGGCCAAGGAAGGCGACGACAGCGGGATGCGGGTGTTCGAGCGACCCTCGGTGCGCACGGCCTGGGGCCGCCTCATCACGGATCGCGAATCGCTGGTGTGGCGCCACGTGGCGGTGGCGCGCGGGCTCTTGGCGGTCGCGGCGCCCCTGCGCGCGACCGAGATCCAGCGCGACCTATCGCCGCGCCTGGGACCGAGCGAATGGCGCCGCGCCGCCACCTCGCTGGCGGCGACGGTGGCCCACGATCCCGGTACCGCCCTGCCATTGTGCCTGGAGCTTCTCGACAGCAACCTGCAGCAGCGCGACAACGGCATCGCCTCGGCCATGGTCTACGGCCTGTCCCGCGTGGTCGAGCACGAGCCCGAAGCCGCCGACGAGCTACTGGCCAAGCTCGTGCCTTGCGGCGGCATCGAAGCCATCGAGGCCCTGGCCGATCTGCGCGAGGAGGTCGCGGGGCACCCCATCGGCGCGCAGGCCGCGTTCGTGGCCATCGAGCGCCTGCGCAGCAGCAAGTCCTCGGCCGACGACGGTACGGTGGCTTTGATCGGGGCGCTCATCGACGACTTGGACATGGGCGCCGAGCGGGCGCAGACGTCGCTGCGTTTGCACCTCGGCGACGCCCTGCAAGCCTTCGCCGAGGGGCGGGATCCCGGGCCCGCGACCGAGGCCGCTCTGCAGGTCGCGGCCATGGCCATGGACGTGCTCGAAAGCACGGGCGACGAGACCACGGGCGAGCGCAAGGTCACCTTCCGCGCCCTGCGCGAGCTCGATATCGGCCTTCTGGCCACCTCGGCGCTTTCCGATCTGCTGACCGTTCGTGGGCGCGGCAAGGAGGAATCGAATCCGCTCGGCGAGATCCTGTGGCGACTCGGCACCTGGCTGCTCGTGCGCGAGCACCAGCCCGTCGCAAGCGAAGAGATCCCGCACCTGACCCT
>JAFGPX010000317.1 GCA_016935975.1 Deltaproteobacteria bacterium | reverse complement strand
GCAGGGCCGGTCGTAGTCGGTCTCGAAGTACCAGCGGCACTCGCCGGCGAGGCAGCCACACCGTGAAAACGGCGGCTCCACCACAGAGGTGCGCAGCAGATTCTCGCAGAACTGTTCGTCCGCGATCGCGATGGCCTCGGCCGCGCAGGTCGAGTTCGAGCAGCCCGAGATCACGCAGTCTTGGTCGTACGCGCAGCCGTTGCGTCCCGAGATCCCTTCGTAGTAGCCGTAGTGCTCGCTGCCCGGCGACAACGCCGCCTGGCGAGGATGGGCGTGGCTCGTCTCGACCTGGCTCGCGCTCTCGAGACCGCTCCGCCCGCAAGCTGCGCCGGCCAAGGCAACCAGCCAGACCCCGACGCGCCGTCTTGCGAGCATGAACCATGGTGGATCGGGACAGGCCCAGGCGCAATGCGGTGTCGCGCCGATTGCGTGCGCCGAAAAACGGAACTCGTGCGCCGTCAGCGACGGTCCACCTCGTCCCCGCTGCCCGGGCGTGCCTTGACTGCCCATAAACCGGCGTGCTAAACGCGGGTGCAGTTTTTCGGGGTGATCGAAACCAGACGCCAGAGATGGAGATTGGCTTGATGGAACGGCGCATTGCCGAGATCCTGATCCAGGAACTGAAGCTAGAAAACGTCACGCCGGACACCTTCGACGTGAACACGGACCTGGTCAAGGAGCTGGGCATCGACAGCATGGACCTGACCACGGTGGTGCTGGTGCTCCAGGGCGAATACAAGGTCAAGTTCGACGAGGACACCTACCCGTCGCTGACCACCGTGCGCGCCATCGCGGACCAGATCCGGCAACTGCAAAGCACCGTCAGCTAGCTGCGGCGAAGGGGGCCAGGCACGCACATGGACCTCGACGCGAAGGCCGCGGCCCCGGACAAACCGCTGGCCGAACCCGCTCCCGTCACCTTGCCGGAGATCTTGAAGCGTCCGGACATCGCCGAGCGCTTCGCGCAGGTGCGCAAGTACTTCTACCTGCGCGAGTCGACCTACGACATGACCCGCCGGTGCAACTTGCGCTGCGACGGGTGCTACTACTACGAGGGCGACAAGCAGAACACCCAAGACAACGTCGATCCCGCAGCCTGGCGCACTCTCTTTCAGGCGGAGAAGGCCCGCGGCATCACCTTCGTGGTGCTGGCCGGCGCCGAACCCGCCTTGGTGCCCGAGCTGCTCGCGGCTTGCTACGAGGAGATCCCGCTCGGCGCCATCGCCTCGAACGGCCTCGTTCGCATTCCCGCGTCCGTGGGGTACCGCATTCACATCTCGGTGTGGGGCGACGACAGGACCTCCGAGCGCGTGCGTCGCGCCAAGCGCATGCTGGAGCGCCAAATCGAGATCTACCAAGGCGATGCGCGCGCCATCTTCGTCTACACCTTCACGCGGGAGAACATCGCCGAAGCCCACGGCGTGGTCGAGAGACTGGCGAGGAACGGCTGCAAGGTGACCTTCAACGTGTTCTCGGCCACCGTCGGCTACCACGGCCCGCTCAGGCACACCCCCGCAACGCTCGCCCAGACGCGCGCAACCATGCTGTCTCTCCTCGAGGCCTACCCCGAAGAGGTTGTCTTCTCACGCTACAATGCGGCGGCACACACCGACACCCTATCTCTGCACGATCTCTATTCGTGTCCCTACCCGCGCCAGAACCGAGGGCAGTTCGGGCTCGGTCGCACTTTCCGCCAGTACCGCTCGGACCTGACCTGGATTCGCGAGGCCGCTTGCTGCGTCCCCGACACCGATTGCGCCGACTGCCGGCACTACGCCGCGGGCAGCGCCATCGTCACCGCGCGCATGAACCGTCACATCGCAAGCGCCGACCAGTTCCGCGCCTGGCTCGACTACGTGGACACCTACCTGGCGGTCTGGGTGCAAGGCTACGGCAAGCACCCCAACCTCGGCACCGTTCCCATTTCGCCGTCGCTGGCGCTGCAGACGTCCCGATGATCACCGTCCGCTCGCTGCTCGACGACGCCTGGTACGACCGCTATCTGAAGATCTGCAACCTCAACATCCGCAGCTCGATCTACGACGTCACCAACGCGTGCAACCTGCGCTGCAAGGGCTGCTTCTTCTTCTCGTCGGACGAGCATCTGACCGGCGAAGAGAAGGATACCGCGGCCTGGGAGGCGTTCGTCGACGCCGAGAAGGCGCGCGGCGTGAATCTGGCCATCCTCATCGGCGGCGAGCCGACCCTGTTTCTCGATCGCGTCGAGGCCTTCTACAGGCGGCTGCCCTCGTTCTGCGCCACCAACGGCCTCATCAAGGTCCCGCGCGACCGCTTCCCCGACATGATGGTCGGCATCTCGCTTTGGGGCGACGGCGAAACCGAGAGATCGCTGCGCGGCAAGGACACCTTCGCCGTCTCCTCGAAGAACTACGCCGGCGACCCGGACACCTACTACCTCTACACCCTCACCGCGCAGCAACTCGGCCGCATCGAGCACATGGTCCGCCGCATCCGCGACATCGGGGTCAAGGTGCACTTCCAGCTCCTCTCGAACGACGAGGGCGCCGACGGTTTCTCCTGGTCGCCCGAGCAGCTCCGCGACGTGCGGAGCGAGATGGACGACCTGCTCGACCGCTACCCCGACACGGTCATCTCCTCGCGCTACTACCACGAGGTTCTGACCACCGGCACCATGCTCGGCCGCCGCTTCGGCTGGATGGAATGCCCCTCGGTGTCCGAGACGCACGATTTTCGCAATCCGCAGCCGCGCCGCCTGATCCGCTTCCGCCGCTGGGCCGCCGATCTCAAGACCACGCACCGCTGCTGCACCTCCGCGACGCGCGACTGCGACACCTGCAAGGACGGGGCAGCGCACATGAGCTGGGTCATGGTCAACAAGCGCGCGCACATCCGCACCGCGCGGGACCTGCAAAACTGGATCGAGGTCTACGAGATGTTCGCCAAGCTCTACCGATTCATACCTTGGTAGCCGGGAATCGGTGATGGCAAAATCTCGACCACGGCTTCTGGCATGGGACGGCGTCTCGTCGCTGGGCGTGGACTGGGCCACGTCGTGGCAGCGGGCGGTCGCCGGCCAAAGCGGTATCGGGCCGCTCACGCGTTTCCCGCTGCGGCCCGACTTCCCCGTGCGCGTCGCCGGCCAGGTCGATCTCGATCCCGCCGCCATCGAGCCTTTGCCGCCATGCTTGCGCCCGCGCGAAATGGCACACTGGAAGTCGCCCGTCTTCCGCTACAGCATGCTGGTCGCGCACCGCGCGCTGGCCAAGGCGGGCATCGTGATCACACCCGCGCTGGCCCCGCGCGTGGCGGTCACCTTCAGCACCGCCATCGGCGGCATCGACGCGGTGGTGGACGCCGATCGCGCCCTGGTCGGCACGGGCGCCCTGCCCCTGCCCTACATGAACCCGAATTCCTGCGTGAACATGATCGCGGGCAAGATCGCCATGCTCTCCGGGGCCACCGGGCCATGCATCACCACCGTCACGGCCTGTGCCACCGGCAGCACCGCGATGGCCATGGGGGCGCTGCTCATGGACGCTGGCCGAGCCGACGTGGTCATCGCCGGGGCCGTGGATTTCCCGCTGGTCGAGCCCATCGTCGCCGGTTTCGCCACCATGAATGGCGCCTTCAAGCACAAGACGGCCGACGACGAGACCCAGCCACAGAGGGCCAGCCGTCCCTTCTCGCTCGACCGTCGCGGCTTCGTCATTTCCGAGGGCGCGGGCTGCGTGATCATGGTGAGCGCCGAGTTCGCGGCCGCCCACGGCTTGCGCGCCGACTTCGAGCTGGCGGGCTGGTCCTTGACGTCGGACGCCCATCACCCGGTCGCCCCCCATCGCCCCACCGTCGCTAGGTGCATCGCGGAGGCCATCGCCGACGCGGAGCTGCGGCCCGAGGCCATCGCGGCGGTCAACGCCCACGCTTCGTCCACCAAGGTCGGCGACAAGATCGAGGACGAGGCCTTGCACGACGTGTTTGGCGAGAAGGTGCCGCCCGTAAGCGCCAACAAGTCCCAGTTCGGCCACGCCATGGGCGCGGCCAGCGTGATCGAATCGATGCTCGCTTTGGAGGGCATGCGCGCGGGCGCGCTCTTGCCCACGCTCAACTTCACGCCCGACCCCGAGATCCGCCTCGACGTGGTGACCGCCACGCGGCCGCACGCAAACCAGGAATACGTGCTCAAGAACGCCTTCGGCTTCGGCGGCACCAACACCTGCCTGGTCTTCCGTCGGCTGGCCTAGGATCAGAACGGGAAGAAACGGAGGAGCAGAGATGGACGAGAGTCGCGAAGAATCGTTGATTCTCCGGGTCTGGTCCTCTGTTTCTTCCAGTGCATACTTCTTGACAGACCGGCACTGGGCCTGGGATGCGATGACCAAGTCGTCCCTCGCCCCACCCCCAGCGCCCTTGGAGCCAACGTGACTGCGCAGACCGACCCCCTCGTCGCCGAGCTAACCCGCAAGCTGGTCGACGCGCTCGGCCTCGATCTGGACCCCGAAACCGTGGATCCGGCCGCCCCGCTCGTCGGCGCCGGTCTAGGTATCGATTCCATCGACATGCTCGAGCTCGTGGTCCTCATCGAAAAGGACTACGGCGTCAAGATCGACAACCGCGCCGCCGGCGTGGAGGCGTTTGCGTCGCTTGGCGCACTGGCCGCCTTCATCCGGCAGCGCCGGCCCGCGTCGCCTGCATGAGCCAGCCGGTGCCCGTCTTCGTCACCGGCATCGGCGTCGTGTGCGCCGGCGCGAACGATGTCGGCGAGCTGCGCCGCCAGCTCGCGCATCCGGTTGGGCGTTTCCAGATCCCGACGGTCTTTCCGGTCAAGCACCCGAGCGGCGAGCTGCCCGCGGCGCAGGTCGTCCTCCCCGCGGGGACGGACAAACCCGATCTGCCACGCACCCACCACCTCGCCTTTCTGGCCGCGCGCCAGGCGGTCGCGGGCGGCCCGCCACCCGACGCCATCGTGGTCGGCACGACCACGGGGGGCATCGCAACCACCGAGGCGGCCTTGGAAGCGGGCATCGTTTCTCCCGAGGCGTATCGCCATCACGGCCTCGATACCGTGGCGCTGCACCTGGCGGACGCGTTTGCCGTGCGCGGACCGGTCCTCACCGTCTCGACGGCGTGCTCCAGCGCCACGGTGGCGCTGTCGATCGCGACCAAGCTCCTGCGTGCGGGCCTGGCCAAGCGGGTCCTGGCGGGCGGGGCGGATTGCCTGAGCCGGCTCACCTTCCACGGCTTCCGCCAACTGCAGCTCGTCGCGCCCGAGGGCTGCATGCCAATGGACGCGAACCGCACGGGCATGACCGTCGGGGAGGGTGCGGGATTTCTGGTTCTCGAGCTGGGCTCCGACGAACGCCCCGCGCTCGCCGTGCTTTCCGGCACGGGTCTGAGCTGCGACGCCCACCACGCCACGCGCCCGCACCCAGAGGGCACGGGCGCGGCCCTCGCCATGCGACGGGCGCTCGCCGACGCGGGCCTCGAACCCGCTGCCATCGGCTACGTGAACCTGCACGGCACCGGCACGCCCGACAACGATGCCGCCGAGGCGCGCGCCGTGCGGCAGGTCTTCGCCGAAGCGCAACCGCCGCTCTCGTCGACCAAAGGGCTGACCGGTCACGCCCTGGCCGCTGCCGGCGGCATCGAAGCCGTGATCTCCATCCTCGCCCTGCGCGACGGACTGCTTCCGGCGAACATCGGTCTGACGACCCTCGACGAGACTCTCGACCTCAGTCCGCTGCGCGTGCCCATGACGGCCCATGTCTCCGCGGTGCTGTCGAACTCCTTCGGCTTCGGTGGCAACAACGCGTGCGTGGTGTTCGAGAAGGCCCCCTCGCCCATCCCCCCTGCCCACGGAGTGGAAAGAGGGAGAAGTCCTGCTGGGGACGCGGGGGTGCCCGCTCTGCGCATCGCGGCCGCGGCCTGCCTCACGGCGCGCGGCGGACTCGACGAGACGTGGGCGGCGCTCCTGGCCGGCGAATCCCCGGTCGGACTGGTTCCCGACACGGCCTTCGCCAAGGCCGCGCCCGCGGCCTTCGTACGCCGGCTGCGGCGCCTGCCGCGCCTCATGCTCGCGCTGGCGCAGACCGTGCAATCGGCAAACGGTCGCACTGTCCCGCCCGGCGCGATCGTGGCCGGCACGGCGTGGGGGCCGCTGGCCGAAACACAGGACTTCTTGCGCAAGCTCTTCGAGAGCGGCGACCAGTTCTCGAGCCCCATGGACTTCGTCGGCTCGGTACACAACGCGCCGGCCGGACAGATCGCCCTGCTCCTCGGCTGCCAGGCGCCCAACCTGACCTGCTCCGCGGGACAGCGCTCGTTCGGTCAAGCCCTGCTCTGTGGTTCCCTGGAGATAGCCTCGGGCGCCGACAGCGCCCTCGTGGTCGCGGCCGAGGCCTTCGAGCCCAAGCTGTCGCCGCTCTTCGAACCGGCGCTGGCGGCAAGCCGCCTGCTCTCCGACGGCGGGGCGGCTTTTCTTCTCGTTCCCGACGACAATGCTCCGGGCGCGCGCCTGCGCTGGCTGGGAGAGGCGGCGGACGGCCTGGTCCTGCTCGACCGCATCATCGAGAACACGCCCTACGATGCCGTCATGCTAGCGGCCCCGGCGGGACAGGAAGCCAAGCTCGAACCGATTCGAAGTCGCTTGGCTCGAACCGTGTCGCCCGAGCGCATCGTCCCCTACCCCGATCGTCTCGGCCAGCACGCGAGCATCGCCGCCGCCGCAACGGCAATCGCGGCGCGCGCGGTTGCCGCCGGGGTGCTGCCGCTAGCCGCCCCGCCCGTCTCGCTCGCCCGCCGCCGGCTGCTCCTCGTCGAGATCGGCCCGCGCAGCACGGTCTTCGAGGTCTTCGCGTGAGCGGCAACGTCGCGGTGATCGGCGCGGGCTTCGGCGGGCTGTCGACCGCCATCGTGCTGGCTCGCCTGGGCTTGCGCGTGACCTTGATCGAGGGCGAGGCCCGTGCGGGCGGTGTGCTGCGCAGCTACACGCGCGAGGGCGTCGATTGCCCGGTCGGAGTGCACTACTTCGGCTCGGCCGCGCCCGGCGAGCTGCTCGGCGACTTCTTCGACGTGCTCCAGATCCGGTCTGCCCTCAGGCTGCGACGCATGGGCCAAGGCGGCGTGATCGATCGCTTCTTCTTCGACGACGAGGTCTTCGAACTGCCGGATACGGCCGAGCGCTTCGAGGCCAACCTCATGGCACGGTTCCCGGATGCGCCCGAGGCCGTGGCCTTCGTCATGAGGGTTTGCCGCGCGGCCATGGCCAGCCTGCGCACCGACACCCCGGAACCCGTACCGCCGCTTCTGCCCATGACCCGCACCGCGGCGGAGGTGCTGGCGGAGATGAACCTGCCCCGACGTCTCGTGGACATCCTCGCCTTGCAGGGCTTTCTGCTCGGGGTGGATCTCTCGGTCTGTCCAGCCGCGTTCCTGCTCATGGCCACGGCCTCGCTGCTGATGTCGGCCTGGGAGCTGGGCTGCACCGGCGCGGAGATGGCCGAAGCGCTGACCCGGCGCGCGCTCGCCCTGGGCACGGACCTCATCGTCGGGGACGCGGCAACCGAGATTCTGGTGAAGAACGGGCGTGCGGCCGGCGTGCGGCTACAGTCGGGCCGCACCATCCCAGCCGATACCGTGGCCGCAGCCATCCACCCCAAAACCACGGTCGGTTTGCTCGGGCCCCAAACCCTGCCTGCGAGCTACCGCGAGGGCATCGGGCGACTGCGGGAGACCGACGGCATCCTCTGTGTCACGGCGCTGCTCGACGAAGAGGACCATCCGCCCCTCGACCACAATCTCTACCGCGTGCGCGGCAGTCCCAGCCGTCGTCTGGCGGGCGTGTACGGCCAGCTGCGGCCGGCGGGGCTGCCGGGCAAGACGCGGCTCACGGTGCTCGCCGAAACCACCTATGCCGAATGGGCGCGTTGGCACGACACCACCACCGGCCGCCGCGAGCCCGAGTATCGCGCCGAGAAAGCGCGGCGGGCGGCGCAAGCGCTGCGGGAGATCGAGGAAGTCACCGGCCCCCTGCGCCAACCGCGCATCATCGACGTGTGGACGCCGCTCACCATGCGCGACTGGGTGGCCGCGCCCGAAGGCTGCACCTACGGGGCCAAGCACTCGGCCCGCGACGGGCTGGATTTCCTGGTGCTCTGCCGCCCCCCCCTGCCTGGCCTGTTCTTGGTCGGCCAGAACGCCATTGCGCCGGGCCTCTTGGGCGTGAGCATGGGCGTGCTGCGCGTGGCGGCCAGCATCGCGGGGCGCCAGCCGTTGGCCGACCTGATGGCCCGCAGCCGCGGGCGAGCCACGTCATGAGGATTCTGCTCGTCGCCACCAACCGCATGCGGACCCCGTTCCCGGTCTATCCCATCGGCGTGGACTACGTCGCCACCGCCCTCGGCGGCCGTCACGACCTGCGCGTGCTCGACCTGGCGGCGGAGACCGCCGACACAGCGCTCGCGGACGCTTGTCGAGGTTTCCAGCCCGAGGTCGTCGGTCTGTCGATTCGCAACGTGGACAGCGTCGAGACGTCCAATCCCGAGGGCTTCATCCCCGACCTCGTGCGCCTCGCGGCCGAGATCCGCCGGTCCTGCGACGCCCTCTTGCTCCTCGGCGGCCCTGGCTTCAGCATCTTTCCCTCCACGCTCATGGCCACGCTGCGCGCCGACTACGGCCTGATCGGCGAAGGAGAAAGGCTGCCGCAGCTTCTCGACGCTCTGGCGCGCGGCGACGTGGCCGCGGCCGCCAGTGTTCCCGGCGCATGCATCAAGCAACGCGCCGCGAAGGCGCCCGCGCCGTGGCCCGGCCCGCACGTCCGCGCCGTGGCGTCGCCGGCAAACGTCGATCACTACCTGCGCTGGGGCGGCATGCTCAACGTGCAGACGAAACGCGGCTGTCCCTTCCTGTGTACCTACTGCACCTATCCGGCAATCGAAGGGAGGGCCCTGCGACGGTTCGCCCCCGAAGCGGTGGCGCGCGAATGGGAGGCCTTGGTTGCCGCCGGAGCCAAGTTCCTCTTCGTTACGGACGCGGTCTTCAACAGTCACACGCGCCACAACCTGGACGTTGCGGATGCGCTCGTGCGACGTCGGATCTCGATCCCCTGGGACGCCTTCTTCTTGCCCATGCGCCCGCCGGCCGACTACTACCGCAGGCTGCGCGCGGCCGGCCTGACCCACGCCGAGTTCGGGACGGAGAGCTTCTCGGACGCGATGTTGCGCAGCTATCGCAAGCCATTCACCGTCGCGCACGCGTTGGCCGCCCATCGCGAGGCGCGCCGGGCCGGGTTGCACGTCGCGCACTACATCTTGCTCGGCGGCCCCGGCGAGACGCGCGAAACCGTGGCGGAAACGCTCGACATGTGCGACGGGATCGAGGATGCGGCCCTGTTCTTCTTCTGTGGAGTGCGCATCTACCCCGGCACCCAACTGCACCGCATCGCCGTCCGCCAGGGACAGGTCGCCCCGCAAGACGATCTGCTCGCTCCGCGTTTCTATGGCCCCGCCGGATTGCCGGTGGAGGCCATCGCCGAGATGGTGGCAACGCGCAGCCGCGGCCGCCGGCACTGGGTCATCGGCTCGGGCAACGAGCAAATGGCGGCTGCCATGAAACGCATGTACCGGCGCGGCCGCACCGGTCCGCTGTGGGACCTACTGGTGCCGACATGAACGCCCTCGGCCGTCCGCCTTTCGTGGCGGCCACCCTCGCGGCGGCCGCCGCCGTCTGTGGCCTCGTCCTGGCCGGCCCGCCGTTGCTCTGGCTCGCCTTGGCCATCCCGCTCGCCTACTGCGGCCTGCTCGTCGCGGGTGTGATGCATCCCCGTCTCGGCATGTTCGCGCGCGTCGTCTGGCGCGGCCCGCGCTTTCGCCCCGAGATCGCGCTGACCTTCGACGACGGGCCCGATCCGACCACGACACCCAAGATCCTGGCGACGCTGGCCGCCGCCGATGCGCGCGCCACCTTTTTCGTCCTGGGCGCGAAAGCGCGGCGGGCGCCCCAGGTTCTGCGCGAGATGGCCGCTGCGGGCCACGCCATCGGTATCCATGGCGACACGCACGACCGCCGGCTCTCGCTCCGCCATCCCGACATCCTCGCCGCAGGCCTAGAGCGCAACCTGGCCGGCGTAGAAGCTGCCACGGGCTTTCGCCCCTCTCTCTTCCGCCCGCCCCTCGGCCACGTCAGCCCGAGGACCGCAGCCGCCGCCAAGCGACTTGGCCTGACCCTCGTGGCCTGGTCGGTGCGCAGCCGCGACGGTCTTGCCGCCACGAGCGCCGCGGCCGCCACCCGCCGCGTGCTTTCCGGCCTGCGCCCCGGCGCCATCGTTCTCATGCACGACGCCGCCGAGCACGGCGACCGCGAACCTGCCTCCATCGCGGCCTTGCCCGCGATTCTGGACGAGGCGAAGCGGCGCGGTCTCAGGTGCGTGACCCTGCCGCAAATGCAGCGATCATGAAGATTCACCACAGAGGACACAGAGGCCGGAGGAGGATGGGTTCTCCGGATCCGAACCCTTCCCTTGCTCTTCCGTCTCCGTGTCCTCTGCGGTTGTTCCCCTGCTCTTCGGAAAGGAGCAACGGGAGGTGAGCCTCGCGCGCGCGCATTCCCTCGTCACCACGGCCATTCTGTGGACGTACTTCATCGGCGCCTTCGTCGCCGGGTACTGGCTGGTCTTCCTGGTCGCAGGCCTGGTCCTCGCCCGCCGCGGCCTGGCCTGGAGCCTGGGCAGCTACTCGCGCGGCTTCTTCGCCCTGCTCGGGCTGCTCGTGCCACGTTCGCGCCTCCAGGTTCCCCACAGAAGCGCGCTGCGGCGCACGCGCGGTAGCGTGGTCGTATGCAATCACATTTCCTTCCTCGATCCGCTTCTCCTGCTGTCCCTGCTCCCGCGAGTCATCACCATCGTGCGGCCGGACTTCTTCGCCGTGCCCATTTTCGGCTGGCTCCTGCGCGGGGCCGGCTTCCTCGGGCCGGATCTCTACGACGAGGGTCAGGCCTGGGTCGAGCGGGTGGCCCGTCACCTGCGCGAAGGCGGCAACCTGCTCATCTTCCCCGAGGGCACGCGCAGCCGCGACGGCAGCCTCGCGCCTTTCAAGAAGGGCGCCTTCTATCTCGCGCGCACTCTGCAGGCACCCCTCCTCGTCCTCCGCGTGGCGGGCACCAACCACCTCTTCGCGCCCGGTCGTCTGAGCTTCGACGCCGCTCTGGCCGAACCGGTCGAGGTCCGCCTGCTGAGCACCATCGCTGCCGCCGAGGCCAACACCGAGACTTCCCAGGAGCTGGCCCAGCAGGTGCGGCGGCTCTACGAGGCCGGCTGACCCGCTCGGCTTGAGCAGGGACAGCCGGTCGATTCAGGCCGTCCAGTAGAGAGCAGCAATCAGCTCCTCCACTTCCCCGCAACCCGGCACTTCCGCCCGAAGCCTGGCGCCCGAAGCGCGAGGCCTCATGAGGCGCCCCCCGGAAGATCGTCGCGCCACACGAGGAATCTCGGAAGTAGTAGATCAGTGCTTGCGTCGGCGTCCCCCAACGAGCGCCAGCATGAGCATGCCCAGGATTGCGTAGCCGGGCGAGCCTCCGTGACCACCGACCCTGCACTGGCAACCACCGGAGGCAGCAGCGCCAGCCGTGCTGCTGCCGGCGTTGCCACCGGAGCCGCCGGACGCCATGATGCCGCCCGAGCCAGCCGCGCCACCCGCGCCAACCACGCCTCCGGAAGCCGCCACTCCGGCCGAGCCGCCCGAGCCAGCGGGGCCCAAGGTGGTGCCGCCCGAGCCGACCGCACCGCCCGACCCGGTTGCCCCGCCGGCATTCACGGTCGAGCCGCCAGCACCCGCCCTGCCACCGCTGGCGGCAATAGCCGAGCCGCCGCTGCCGGGACCGCTGGCACCGCCGCTCCCTTGCCTGCCCCCGCTGCCAAGGCTCGCATCCCGGCCGACCGAGGCACCGCCCGCACCCCCGGCTCCGCCAGAGCCGGTCGCGCCACCACGCCCGGTCGCGCCGCCACGCCCGGTCGCGCCGCCGGAGCCGGGGCCCCCGCCGCCCCCGGAGGCCGTTTCTCCGTAGAACGTCACCACGCCAGTGTCGCCCGCCCTGGGCGCCCAGCCGCGCCGGTCCCAGGCAACGATGTTCAGGAGTTGCGCCGAGTAGATGGCCTGACCATTGTCGCTGGTGGACGGCTCGATCCACTTGCACAGCGGAATCAGGGTGTTCGACACCACAGCGTCGTCCTTGGCCACGATGCCGAGCGCAGCCGCGCAGGCCGCCTTGACGAAGACGGACGAGGAGCTGGCGCCGGCCGTGACGTCCGCCTTGTACTTCGTCATGTCGTCGGCGTTTCCCATGAGCAACAGGGCTGCCTTGGCGATGGTGCCGAGGTCGCCGCCCGCGCCGATCTTGCCCTCGATGAAGCTGCGAGCGTCCGCGTCCTCGCCCAGGTAACCGAGCACGAAGAGGGCGAAGCCCGCGAAGCCGGTGTTGTCGTCCTTGATGCCGCACCGGAGTCGTTCGCGCAGAACGGCCGCACGGCTGCCCAAGGCCGACTTGCGCACCGCCAGCTCGCCGGCGGCCCACAGATGCATGTAGTCGAACTTCGTTCCATACCCGCTGCCTGGGGTCGAGGTCGGGCAGACCGTGGTGGTCGCGTCGGGACAGTTGCTCTTGATGACGCCCGAGCTCGAGCTGCTCCACGACCCGCGTCCCGCGCAGTAGAGCCCGACCAGCTTGTCGAGACCGTCGGCGGTATCGCCGTAGTCTGCGGCTGCGGCGAGGTAGAGGTTCACCGCCTCCGAATTGCCCTCTCCCAGGACTGGCGGAGGCGGTGTCGGATGAAGCGAGCCGTCGGCCCTCTTGATCATGGCCGCCTTGGCGCCCGGGGTCGGATACAACCGCGACTGGTCCGAGTTGCCGAAGCTGACCGAGAAATCGATGTCCGTCGCGTTGACCGTGCCGCCGCCGCTCTTGGTGATGGAAAGCGTGTACTGGGCCTTCT
>JAFGPX010000316.1 GCA_016935975.1 Deltaproteobacteria bacterium | reverse complement strand
TGGCGATGGGAATCGAACCCGCAGCCTGCTGATTACAAATCAGCTGCTCTACCGTTGAGCTACGCCAGCGCCGGGTTTTCATCAGATATCCTGTGATTTCGCTTAGTTAGTTGGTGCCTCCCTGCGGGTACAAGTGTCTCCTTAGAACGCAGAGGCGCGAACGTATATGTCGGGATCGGGAGCCTGTCAAGCAGAATCCGGGCCGAAAACCCCTGGCCCCCGTGAAATCCCGCGTCACGGGACAACTGTGCGCATCACAGGACCTGTCGCCTCATCGCATCACTGTCGGCCGGAGGTGGTTCCGGGGCATCCTCGCCACCGCGGAACGGCGCCCGCGGCACGGGAGGAGGCGCCGGCCTTTTCCCGGATGGCTCGAGACTGCGCTCGATAGGGGCTTGGGTTTCGCTCGGCGAGTTGGGCTCGAGCAGGCGCAGCAGCTTTCCATACGCCAGCTTGCTCTTCTCCGCCCACTCCGTGCTCACGCCAAGGCGCTCGATCATGAGAAGGTTCTCGCGCTGCCAGCGCAGCGATTTCTCGAGCAGGATGCGGATCTTCCTGTGCAGCTCCTCGATGTAGATGGCCCGGCCCTCGGCATCGAGCTCCGGCGGTATGGGCACGTTCACGAAAGCGTCGTACAGCTCCTCGTAGAGCGAACCCACCTGGAATCCTGCCGCCGAGGCCCAGGCGGGATTGCCGAACTTGATGGTGTCGATGTAAGCGCGCTGGGCGGTGAGCAGCAAGTGCGCTTTTTCTTCCAGATCCTTGTCGAGTTGGGCCTCGGGCATGCGCAGCGACGTCTTGCGAAAGCGCTCGTGGAAGATCTGCCCCAGGTGATACTGCGAGAACGCCAGGTAGAAGTCGGTGGAGAGCCGCTCCTCGCTTTCGATCTTCTGCTTGAAGACCATGGCGGCGCGAAAAGCCTTCTCGGCCGCATCCAGATCCCCGAGGTTGAACTGAGCGAAGCCCCGCCGTGCGATGGCTTCGATACGGTCATCCGCATTCAGGTCCGCGCGCGCAAGCACCCGCGCGAAGACCTCGGCCGAGGCCGGCCAGTTGCCCTGCTCCGCGTAGCAGGCGCCCAGTTGAAAGAGTGAGTCCTTGGCGTCGGGATGACTGGGATACCTGTCGACCAGGCTCTTGAATGCGTCAGCCGCAGAGGCCCAGTCCTTGCGGCCGATGTGCGCCAGGCCCAGGTTGTACAGGGAGGGGCGCACGTAGGTCGATTCGGGAAACTCCTTGAGCAGCTTCGCGTAGGTCGTTCCGGCGGCGTCGAAGCGCTTGTCGGAGAGCGCCTGGCCCGCGCGCTCGAACAGCTCGGGCGCATCGTAGGCGTCGATGTGCGTTCCGGCGGCGTCGCTGGTCGCTTCGATCTTCATGGGCTCCATGTCGAGACGAACCACGGGGGCCGGCCCAGTCGGCGCTCCCGTCCCCTGCCCCGCCCTCGTGCCGCAGCCAGCCGCCAGGCCAAGAAGAACCCACGAAAGTTGCAACCTAGTTCGCATTCTCCCGGAAAGTCGGATGTTCATCGTGGCCCTCTGTCGCTACGGACAACCCACCGCGCCGCTGGGTTCCGGGCTATCTTGACCGGCATGTGCCCGCATCCTAGCCGCATCGAGAACGACCTGCCGCTTCCGCTCATCTCCGCAGAGGACATCGCGCAGCGGGTAGCCGCCCTGGGCCGGGAGATCGCGGCCACCTTGCCGCCGGGGCCCATTCACGTCATCGCGGTGCTGCGCGGCGCCTTCGTGTTCGCGGCCGATCTCGTTCGCGCCATGCCCAGGGACGTCCGCTGCGATTTCCTGGCCGTGCGCAGCTACGGCTCCGCCACCGAGAGCTCCGGCATCGTGGAGATCACCCACGATATCGGTCTGCCCATCACCGGCCAGCAGGTGCTTCTCGTCGAGGACATCGTCGACACGGGACTGACCATCCGGCACCTGCTCGACCTGCTGTCCACTCGCCACCCAGCGAGCGTGCACGTCTGCACCCTGCTTAGCAAGCCATCCCGCCGGAGCACCGAAGTCCCCGTGCACTTCGTCGGCTTCGAAATCGCGGATCACTTCGTGGTCGGCTACGGACTGGACCATGACCAGCGCTACCGCAACCTACCCCACGTGGGTATCCTTGCCGAACCGTCCTCCCCAGCACCATGAGACGAGCCGTCATCCTGCAGCATCTCGACCGCGAAGGCCCCGGTTTCATCGCCGACCTGTGCAGCGCGCGCGGCCTCGCGACGGACATCCTGCGCCTGGATCTGGGGGTCCGGGTTCCGCGCACACTCGACGATGGCGACTTGCTCGTCGTGATGGGCGGCCCCATGGGCGTCGGCGAGCTGGAAGATCCGCGCTTCCCGTTCCTCGCGCCCGAGGTCGAGCTGCTGCGCGCTGGCCTGGCCCGGCAGCGTCCCATCCTGGGCATCTGCCTCGGCGCCCAGCTCCTGGCCCACGCCGCGGGCAGCCGCGTCTATCCCAACCAGCGGAGAGACGCCGACGGCCTGCTTCGACCATCACCCGAGGTCGGATTCGGCGAAGTCCGTCTGCTGGGACTGGACGCGGAGCCGGCCCTGGCCGGGCTCCCGGCCCGTCTCCCCGTGCTCCACTGGCACGGCGACACCTTCGCGCTTCCCGTCAACGCAGTGCGCCTCGCCGAAAGCGACACTTGCGCCGACCAGGCATTCCGCCTCGGCTTCAATGCCTTCGGCCTGCAGTTCCACGTCGAAACCGATGCCGCCATGGTGCGCCGCTGGGCCGAGGAGGATTCGGCCTTCGCGACCAGCGCCCTGGGCGCCGGAGGCCCGGCCGCGATCATGGCCGCGAGTGAGGCGGCGGTTGCGCGCATGCGCGACCCGGGCATGCGGCTCGTCGACAATATCCTTGACGCGATGACCGGCACCTCCCAGCGCCGCTGACTAGACAGCCCCCCTGCCCATCGAGCGACTACGAACCGGGGGCCGGTGGCGGCGCGGGCGGCTGTCGCGGCCCGTGCGCCGCACCACCCGCAAACGGTTCCGTGTCGTGGGCGCCGGTCAACCGCGAGAGGACGAGCACGAAAGCGAAGGCGGTGCTGGCATACACCAGATAGAGCAGATGCAGAGCCACGGCGCCAAGCCCGAACCGGACGTCACCGTGGCCAAAGAAGAAACGGTAGAGCCGGTGGTTGAGCGCCAGCAAGGCCAGACCGGCCAGGCAAGCGCCGCTTGCCGCCGCGACAGCCATCGCCTGCCAGCCGAGCGCGGCGCTCGCCGGGCACAACAAGAGTCCCACCAGAAGCAGCAAGGCCAGCAGCGCCGACCAGCGGCTCTTGCCATCGGTGTTGAGACCGGAGGGCAGCCGCCCCTGGCGCAGGATGAGCCTCGTCCAGGGAACGGCCCGGTCGAGGATGTCGGTGCGCAGAAGCGAGCCCAGTGTCCACCGCTTGCGATGGGTACACTGGATCTCGGGACACAGCCGGACGCGATAGCCCGCCGCGCGCAGCCGGGCGCCCAACTCGATGTCCTCGATGCTCGGCCGGCGGTAGCGCTCGGCGAAGCCTCCCAGCGAGGCGAAGACCTCGCGGCGGATAGCCCCACACCCGGCCCAGAAGGTCTCGGCCTCGCGCGCGCCGTGCTGGTGAATATAATGATGGAGCAGGTTCTTGAAGCGGCTTACCCGCCCCGGCGCCGGAGGCCGATCGTCGTAGGACCCAAAAGCCGCGGCGAGCGCGTCGTCATCGCGGAACGCGCGCTCCAAGCGTTCCAGCGTATCCGCATGGACCTCAACGTCCGCATCCACGAAGACCAGCACGTCGCCCTGGGCGCGCGCCGCGCCGCGGTTGCGCGCGACAGCCGGCCCGTGCGGCTCGCCCTCCAGCGCAACGACCCGGGCCGAGAACGCGGACGCGCAGCTCGCCGCACCGTCGCTGCTGCCGTCGTCGACCACGATGATCTCGTCGGCCTTGCGGGTCGAGTCGGCCAGCGCCGCCAGACAGGCGCGCAGATCCGCGCCGCCATCGTGTACCGGCACCACGACCGAGAGCTTCATGGGCGCGCCCCAGGCATCGCATCCGGCTTGCTCTGCGGGAAGCGCAGCGCTCGATAGACGACGCGCAGCTCGCGAGCCGAGATCGCGCCAAGGACCCGCAGTACGAGCAGGTAGCCAGCCGCGGCGGCGAAGAAGAGCGCGATGTTCGCTCCCACGCCGGCGCGCAGGTAGCACGCGGGCGCAAAAACCACCCCCGCGGCCACGACCATGCTCCAACGACGAAGCGCGGGGCCGACCACCGCGCCGTTCCGCGCCAGCAAGTAGCCGGCTTGCACTGCCATGGCCAGGCCCACCGCAAGGCAGGCCCCCAGGCTGCCCCAGCGCATGACCAGCGGCACGCCCAGCCCCCAGAAACAGACGAAGCGCAGCGACGCCGCCTTGATGAGCATCCCCGGCCGGTCGTGGGTCAGGGCTAGCACGGAACATGTCTGAACGAGAGGCACGAGCAGCATGGCCGCCGCCAGAGCCACCAGGTTGCGGTACGCAGGCACATAGGCCCGCCCGAGCACCAGCGGCACGATGTCCCGGCCCAGGATCAGGCTGCCGAGCAGGCCCAGGGTGGCGACGAGGGTCAGCCACTTGACCAGTCGTCCGACCCACGCCTGCAACTCGGCGTTCTCGCGTTGCGTGCGCAAGACGGTCAGCAAGGGCACGAACGAGCTTGCGATTTGATGGGTGCTGAGCAAGGCGGCCATGAAGACCTGATACGAGACACCGAACATCCCGACCTGGGCGTAGTCGTTGGTCACGGCACGAACCAGCACGGCGCCACTGCGGTCGATGGCCGAAAGCACCAGATCGCTGACATAGAAGAGCAATCCGAGACGCAGGAGCGGAGTCACCGTCCTGAGCGCAAGACGAACATCGTATCGCGCGAAGGACCGACGCGCCCCGAAGATCCCGATGCAGAAGATGACCGTCTCCGAGACGAGGTAGCCGCACACGGCCCCGCGCACCCCCCCTACCAGGAAGCAAGGCAAGGCGAATGCGACGCTGCCCCATTGCCTGACCACCTCGGGCAGCGCCCAGCGGCCGATGCGGCCCTGCCCCAGGAAGAGGGCATAGCAGAGCGCGCCCGGGCCGCGCAGCAGCACCGCCACGGAGAGCACCAGCAGAACCACCCCGTCGATCTCGCGCAGCCACAGTCGCGTGGTGAGGAAGTAGAGAATCGCCACCGCGGCGCTGCTCAAGGCGCGCAGCGCGAGGAAGCTGCCGAATAGAGCCTGCAGCTTGGCCAGGGCGCCTTCGGCCTCGAGCTGCGGCGCTTGCCGGCTCGTGACCTGGCTCATGCCCAGGCTTCCCAGCATGCTGAACCAGAAGGTCAACATGGTGATGAGGTCATAGCGGCCGTAGGTCGCCGGCCCCATGGTGCGTGGCACCAGCGCGGCCGAGGCGATCCCGCCGGCCACGATGAGACCGCGCAGCAAGAGCAGCAGGGTGATGTTGCGGATGGCCGTGCGCTCGCGCCGATGGGCAATCACCGAGGCCTTCTGCGGGCCTTCCGCCCCCAGGGCCGGGGTGATGTCAGAGGATTTGTCCATCGGGGGGCAGCAAGCTCTGGGGCACTCTTCCCCGCGAGCGCGATGGCGTCAAGGGCCCATGGCTTCTCTCGGTAACACTTCTGCGGTTGGCCGGTGTTCTGCTAGGACAGAGCCCGCATGGCGGTAGACATCGACAGCCTCTACAGGAAGCACGGGCCCATGGTCCTGCGCCGATGCCGCCGGCTGCTGCGGGAAGAAGCGAAGGCGGTGGATGCCATGCACGATGTGTTCGTAGAAATGCTGCGGCGGAAGGACACCCTCGAGGCGACTTCGCCGGCCGGTCTCTTGCTCACCACGGCGACCCACGTCTGTCTCAATCGACTGCGCACCCTGCAACGCAAGCC
The DNA here is from genome assembly GCA_016935975.1 of Deltaproteobacteria bacterium. Taxonomy (GTDB): domain Bacteria; phylum Myxococcota_A; class Polyangia; order Fen-1088; family Fen-1088; genus Fen-1118. Next base: position 25,566 of record JAFGPX010000316.1, on the reverse strand, counting down.
CGAGGACCGCGAAGACGAAATGCTCTTTCGCATCGCTGCCCTGGACCGCGATACCGACGCCGAGTCGCGCTCGCTGGCGGGCCGCATCCTCGATCGACTCTTCGCCGGCCAGCCCGAGTCCACGCGGCTCATCGCCGTGCTCCACTACGTCGACCGGCTGACTCTCGAAGAAGTCGCCGCCGAGGTCGGCATGTCGGTGTCCGGGGTACGCAAGCGGCTGCGCAACTTGAAAGCGCGCCTGCCCGCCGTGACAGGAGAGGCATGATGGATTCCTACTCTCGAAAAGCCCCCGACTGGCTGCTCGAGCGGCTCGCCGCCGGGGAGATGTCCGAAGGCCAGGCGCGCGAATTGCGCGCGAGCCTGGAGACGCAAGGCGAGAGCGCACGACTGGCGGCGCTCGCCGCCTCGAACGCCGAGATTCTGGCCGCGCTGCCGCCCGGGCGGGTCGTGCCCGAGATCGAACGGAGAGCGAAGCTGGCGCCAAGCCGAGCCGCAGCCCGTCGCATGCGACCACTGCTGGCGTTCTCGCTGGCCGCGACCTGCGCGGCCGGCGTCGCGGTCTTCCTTGCCAACCGCGGCCCCGACTGCCCGGGCGGACTGACGATGGGCCCCCACGGCCCCGAGTGCATCGGCATCAAGGGCACAAAGCCCTGGCTGCGCGTACATCGCAAGACCAAGACGGGCTCCGAGGCGCTTTCCTCCAGTGCCCCGGTGCGCAAGGGCGACACCCTGCAGCTCGGCTACCTGGCCGCAGGCAAGCGTTTCGGCGTCATCGCCTCCATCGACGCGCGCGGCACGGTGACCCTGCATCTGCCGGAGTCCCCCGGACCCGCCGCGCCCCTGCAGCGCGGCGGCGAGCACGCGCTCGCGCATGCCTACGAGCTGGACGACTCGCCCGGCTTCGAGCGCTTCGTGTTCGTGGCCTCCGACACCCCCTTTGCCACCGCCGATGTGGTCCGGACCCTGAGAAAGGAGCGCGCGCTGCCCGCGGCGCTCACCATGTTCGAGCTGACCTTGAGGAAGGAAACCCCATGAAGCGCGCCACCTTGTCGACCACACTCCTCGTCGCAGGCTTGCCCTTGCTTGCAGCCGCTGCGCCGGCGGCCGATGCCCCGGCCCTGCGCCGCTTCGCCTTGGTCGCCTCCTCGAACGACGGCGGGCCCAGCCGCACACCCCTGCGCTTCGCCAACTCCGACGGCGAATCCTTCGGGCGCGTGCTGGGCAGCCTGGGCGGGGTGCGCGAGGGCGACCTCATCTTGATTCGCGACAGCAGCCGCGCCGACCTGCAGCGGGCGTTCGCCGACCTGCGCGCCCGCCTCGGACGCGAAAGCCGGCCGCAGGTGCGGCGCGAGGTCTTCGTCTATTTCTCCGGGCACTCGGACGAGGAAGGTCTGCTGCTCGGTGGGCAGCGGGTGAGCTACCGCGAGCTGCGCCAGTGGATCGACGCGACCGGCGCGGACGTGCGCATCGCCATCCTGGATTCCTGCGCCTCGGGCTCGCTCATCCGACTCAAGGGCGGGGTGCACCGTGCGCCGTTCCTCCGCGACCTGTCCACGAAGGCGCGTGGCCACGCCTTCCTCACGGCCAGCTCGGCCGACGAGGCCGCGCAGGAGTCGGACCGCATCGGCGCCGCCTTCTTCACGCACTACCTGCTCTCGGGGCTGCGCGGCGCCGCCGACGCCAACCGGGATCGGCGCGTGACGCTCGGCGAGGCCTACCAGTTCGCCTACAACGAAACCCTGCAACGCACCGAGACCTCGCGGGCCGGCGCCCAGCATCCGTCCTACGACTTCCAGCTCGCCGGAACCGGCGACGTGGTGCTGACCGACCTGCGCGCCTCGGCCTCGCGCCTGGTGCTGGTGCGCGAGCTGGCTGGCCGCATCTACGTGCGCGACGCTGCCGATCGTCTGGTGGTCGAGCTACGCAAGGAGCCCACCTACCCGATCGAGCTGGGGCTCGACACCGGCAAGTATCGCGTCGTGCTCGACCGCGACGGCAGCATCTCGAGCGGCACTTTCGATTTGCGGAGCGGCGAGCGCCTCGAGATCGCATCCGCCAGCCTCACCGCGGTCGCGCCCCTGGCCAACGTCCGCCGCGGCGACGAGCCGCCGCCAGCCGCCGGGCCCCCGCCCGAGGTCGCTCCCACGGTTGCCGCCACGGCCGCCCCGCCCCGTCGCTACCGCCGCGTCGGTTTCGACCTCGTGCTGGCGCCCGGCTTCCGCATGTCGGGCGACACCGGCGAACCGGTGGAGCACGGGTTCATGCTGGGCCTGCTCGGGCATTCGGACAGCGTACGCGGCGTGCAACTGTCGGTGGCCGGCAACATCGCGCGCGACCGGGTGGTAGGCGCGCAGATCGGCGGAATGGTCGCGCTCAGCTACGGCCCGGTCCGCGGCGCGCAGGTGGCCGGCTACAACCTCGCCATGGGGGGCCTGCACGGGGCGCAGGTCGGCTATTTCGCCAGCGTGGCCAGCGGCCCGGCCCGCGGCGCCCAGGTCAGCATGGTCAACGTGGCCAACGGCCAGATGCGTGGAGCGCAGATCGGTCTGGTCAGTGTCGAGAAAGGCTCCCTGGACGGCGCGCAGATCGGACTGGTCAACGTCCTGCGTCCGCAGCAAGCCACCCGCGGCGCTCAGATTGGCCTGGCCAACGTCACGACCGGCGCTGCCGAACGCAGCGCCGCCAGCATCGGGCTGGTCAACGTCGGGCGCAGGCAACGCGGGGTGCAAATCGGTCTGGTCAACGTCGCCGACGAAATCGACGGCGCGCAGATCGGACTGGTCAGCTACGCCCGCAAGAACCGCGGTGTCTCGATCGGCCTCTTCCCCGTGGTGCTCGATGGAGAGAACCACCTGACCCTGGGTTGGACCTCGACCAGCGCCGCCAACCTGGGCTTCAAGCTCGGCACGCGGTGGGTGTACGTCAACCTCTCCGTGGGCGTCACGCGCGACACCGACCAAAACGGCGATCGCTACTGCGCCATGACCGGCGGCATCGGCGTGCACGCGATTCCGCGCAAGCGGCGCTTCTATCTGGACATCGACGCCACCCACACCAGCTTCGCCACCTTTGCCCATCCCCACGACGCCGAACGCATGGTAAGCAGCCTGCGGTTGCAGGTCGGATACGCCATCGCCCGGCGACTCGCCGTGGTGGCCGGCCCTACGCTCAACGTGGCCACGGCATGGGGCGAGGACGACCGCCGGCCCCGCGGCGTCAGCTTCGCCGAGCGGGTCTGGACGAGCGGCGAGACCACCGTCCGCATGTACCCCGGGCTGGCGGCCGGCCTGGAGTTCTAGCCCGCGTTGGCCAAGCGCGAAAAAGGCCCACGCGGTCTTGTTCGGGACCAGAGGGGCCCCGGCCTGGCCACCTCCGGATCAGGGGATCAAGTAGGTCGGGCAGCCGTAGATGATCTGTGCCGATTCGGCGCCTTTGATCTGAACCTGCTCGCAGGTGGCTCCTTTGATGACGACGGTGGGGGGACTGGTGCTCGTGTCGAGCACCCACCCGTCCGGACCGAGCTGAGGAATCGGAACGCCATCGATCTCGACGTTGAGCAGGTTGACATCGGGAGGATCGGCGGCGAGCTGGAAACGGCAGGTGGTGATGAGCTCCTTGGTGATCGATGAGAAGACCGCCGCCAGGCCGGCGACGCCGCCGCTGGCGTCGACCTTGAAGTACAGGGGTGGAGCGTTCGGGTTCACGCCGCCACCGGCGGCTGCGAACGCGTCGAGGTAGGAGGCGTAGGCTTCGGTACCCGGCAGGCCAATCACGAACGTCTTGATCCCGGCCGCCGCCAGGCGGGCGAGCTGGTTCGCGGTTTCTTGATCGTCCACGCAGAAGATGACGCCCAGGTTGTTTGGCAGCTCACAGCAGTTGGGCGGTGCGCCCCCGTCGGGCGCGGGGCATTGGCCGTCGAGGTTCGTCGTGCATGTGGTCGCATCGCAGGGCGCGTGGTTGGCGTTGCAGTTTGGGCCACCGTCGGTAGCAAGCAGCACGTACTTGTCGCCGGCGAGGAACTGGCCCTCTCCGCTCACGAAGAAATCGTAGGCATTGGCGAGCGCCGCCGCCGTCGGGGTTCCCCCCGCGGGTTCCTTCTGGAGCCGTGCAAGGATCTGGGGAACCGTCGTCTCACCCGGTCCCACGGGAACCTGGATGCTCGCGCTGCCCTGCGCCAGGGCGCAGACGTACGGGTTCGGATCATCCGAGTAGGGGAAGAGCTCCAGGCCGAAGGAAATGCTCTTTTTCGCGGCATCGAGGGCAGTTGCCAGCGCGAGTTGCAGCACGGTCCACTTGCTCTGATCCGCGCCGTAGGGTTCCGCCATGCTTCCCGAACGATCGATCACGAGCAGGATGCTGACCGCTCGGTTGGATGCGCTGAAGGGCGATGTGCCGCATGAGCCATCGGGACCGTAGACCGCACCGGACTCCGATGTCGCACCGTCCAGGGCGGCGGTGTCGGAGTGCAGAGAAGCGTCGGGGAGCACCACGTAGAGGCCACCATCGAAAACTGGAGCATCCGTTGCCTCGACCACCCCGGGGTCGCCGCACCCCGCGCTTCCCGCCAAGACACAGATCGCCCATCCCGGGACGAATACGTCGGTCCAAAGGCGGCCAAACCGCCTTCCCTGGCCTATCGCTGCGTCACGTCTCATGGGTATGTTCTCCGTCCTCGTCACCTTCTGTGGTGTACCTAGCCATCGGCAGAATCCCAAGCGAATGAAATCCGAGATGCGATGAGACGACGGGCAGGATGCCCGTCGGAGCTACTCCCCGCTGAAGCAGAAACAGGAGGAATCGGCTGCCGTACACTCGAAGAAGCTGTTGTTCACGCAGGTCATGCCGCTGCAACAGACGACGGTTGGCGAGCAGGCCTGGCCGAAGTAGGCGCAAACTGGGGGAGCCGGTACATCAGGCTGCCCGGCGTCGGGCTCGATCGCCCCGGCATCGGGCTCGACCACCACCCCGCCGTCGGGAACGATGACCGGTGGCGGTGTGGGAATCGTACACACACCGACGAGCGAACCGGGCGGCACTTCGCACACCATGCCGGTGCAGCAGTCGGCGTTGGTCGTACACGGACCGCCCAGCGGGACACAGGAGGCGCCGCAGACGAGTTGGCCGGTCACTGGGTCGGGCACGCACGGCAGGTTGTCGCAGCACTCGCCCGAGAAGGAGCAGAAGCCCCCGGCTGGCACGCAGGCATCCAAGGCGTTGCATCGGGGAATGCCGACCGGATCGAGCCTACAGCAATCCTTGCCCGAGATGCACGCGCAGCAGTCGTTGCGCTGGCTGGTCGTGGCGCCCTCACAAATGGCCGTTCCCTTGTAGTGGCACACGTTGCCCTCGGGATTGCAGGCGTTGTTGCAGACCTCGGTCTTGGGGCTGCAATTGCTGGCCTTCGGACCACCGCACTTGCCAATGCGCGAGCCGTAGACCGGGTCCGGTTCACACCTGACGAGCCCGGCGCCGGGCAATCCCGAGCGCGGATCCCCACCGCAGCAGTCCGTGTCCTGGTGGCACAAATCGCCTTCCACGTGACAGCCCGAGGCCGGCTGGCAGATGTTCGGGCCGCCCACGCCGAAGGGCCCGCAGAAATGGCTGCAGCACTCGCCGCAGCCGTTGCACACGGCTCCGCTGATCGCGCACGTCGTGGTGATCATGGCGCAGGTCCCGGCCGCGGCGCCCGCCGCGATGTTGCACACGCCGGTGCAGCACTGACTGTCGGCGCGACAGATGTCGCCCACTTGGGCGCAGTAGGACACCTGGCCTGGCTGCGCGCACTGGTTGCTCTCGTTGCACACACCGCTACAGCATTCGGCGCCTCCCGTGCAGGCGTTGCCCGCCGTCTTGCAGGTGGCATTGAGCGGCTCGCAGGTGCCGCCGGCGCCGCACTTGGTGCTGCAGCACTCGCCGTCCGCAGTGCAAACGGTACCGTCGGAAAGGCAGGCGAGCGCCGCGCATCGGTTGGCAACGCAGGCCAGACCGCAGCAATCGGCCGCGCTCTGGCAGAGCGCTCCCGCCAATCCGCAGGAGAGCCCGCCATCGAGAGAAACCAGCGGCGGCAAGCTCCCGGCCTCACCGGGCTGGCCGTCGATGCCGGAGACGGCGCCGGCTTCCGTCTGGCCGCCCAGGGGCACGTCCTCGGTCGGCCCGACATCGGCTCCATCCACGGAAGGCACGACACTCGGCCCATCCAGGGTCGGCACTACGATTGGCGCATCCACCGATGGCTCGACAACGGGGCTGTCGGCGGAAGGGCCGTCGGCGCGAGCCTCGAAAGTCCCCACGTCTGTCCCCGAGGCCGTCCCATCCCTGCCCGAATCGGACGCATCCACCAATCTCCCCGCCTCGGTTCCGCCCCCATCCAAGTTCGTGTCGCCAGAATCCGAGCTGTCACAGCCCGCCGCAAGAAGCCCCATGGTTGCGCAGCACATGGTAACGCGAAGAGCCCTAGATTTCATGGATGCCCCCTTGGTCGCCGAGTTATTAGAGCAAGTGTAGCCCAGACCCCAAGCAGCTGCGAGTGGACATGAACCAGTCGCGCATCCTGCCATCGGATGGATACCTTCTCGGCGGATTTCTGCGTTCACCCGCGCAAGACCGAAGTGGCGAATGACGAGGTGGAAACCAAGGAATGGAAGCGAGTCGGCCCGGCGCCTCTGCGTTAGCGCCACGCGCCCCCGCTCGTCGATGCGAGCTGCCCTGAAGAGCCGCCTCTGACGCGCGGTGCTGGTCCGCACACGCGGCCGGGCCCATCCCCGGCATCGGCACGAGCCATCAAACCGAGGCCAGATGCGACTGCACGGCGACGCCCGGGGCTCGAGGCACCGTGAAACTGAACTTGGAGCCAACCCCCACGGTGCTGGTCGCCCAAAGGTCGCCGCCGATGCGATTGACGAGCCGGCGGCCAAGCGTCAGGCCCAGACCGCAGCTCGCCGGATCCCGCAGCTTGGCACCTTCTCCCTGGAAGAAATCCTCGACCAGCCTCGGTATCTGCGTGGCCGCGATGCCGGCCCCCGTGTCGACGACGTGAACCGCAATCGAGCGATCGTAGATCTCGGTGGAGACGGTGACCCGACCGCGCTCCGTGAACTTGATGGCGTTGGCGACAAGACACGACAACACCTGCACCACGCGCGCCGGATCCGCGCATACGGCCGGCAGCGGCCGCACCGCCGGCTCTATCGCCAGATGGAGCCCTCTCGCCCGCGCAGCCTCCCGCAGCTGGCGCACGGCCTCGTCGATATCCGCGTCTAGGTTGTGAACCTTGGGCCGCAGCACAAGCTCGCCGGCTTCGAGCAGCATGAAATCGACATAGTCCCGCAGGCGCTGCGCCGACCGCGCCGCCGTGCTGGAGATGGCCTCTGCCCACTTCCGTTGCTCGAGCGAGAGCTTGCCGCCCGAGCCGTCGAGCATACGCTGGCCGAGCTGCACGATCTCGTCGAGCGGCAACGCGACTTCGTCGAGAAGCCGGGGCAAGACGGACGGGCTTCTGGCAACATCCTCCCTGGTGGCAAGCTGTTCTTGGCTCTTTCGTGCGCGTTTGAGTGCTGGCATGGTTGCTCGCAGTGCCCCGAAGGGGGCGCATGATTGGATCCCGCCTGACAGCCGTAGAACAGCAAACCTAGGCAAGATGGGAACCCGGTCTTGCGCGCCAAGCTCCGTCGGGCGCCCGGGCGGCAGGACGAGCAACGAGTGCAGCAAAGAATGGAAGCAAAGCAACCGATTCCGCCGGCAGTGATTCGCCTGGCGAGCGCCGAAGAGACACGGCGGCTGGCGGCCCATTTGGGAGGGCACGTCCAAGTGGGCGACGTGATTGCCCTGACTGGCACCCTCGGGGCGGGCAAGACCACCTTCGTGCAGGGCTTGGCTCTGGGCCTGGGCGTTCCCGCCGGAAGGCATGTCGCGAGCCCGAGCTTCGCCCTGGTCAACGAGCATCCCGGCCGGATCGACCTGGTTCACATCGATTTCTACCGTATTCGTAGTCCGGCCGAGCTGCCGGAGCTGGGGCTGGAAGAGGCGTACGATCGGGCCGCCACGGCCATCGAATGGGCCGAGCGATTCCCCGAATGGCTGCCCGAGGACACTCTCCGCGTCACCCTCGAAGTGGAGGACGGCGGTGCCCGCGTGCTGCACGCCCAGGGCGACGGCCCACGCGGACACGCGCTCCTCCGTGCCCTGCGCGAGAGTCTGCACGACGAGCCCTGATGCCCCGCCCAGCGCGCGCCGAACCCACGACCCGACACGACTGCGGCGGCACGTTGCCGGTCGGAAGGCCGGTCGAGCGTCGTGTGCCGGCTAGTCGTCCGCGCCCACCAGACGCAGCTCCGTGCGCTCGTTCAACTGGCGCCCGCGACGCGTAATGCTGGGTGCCAGGGGCACTTCCGAGCCACGCCCGACGGTAGTGAGCCGGCTGCCCTCCACTTCCCGTTGCATGAGAGCTTTCTTCACGGCCTCGGCCCGCCGCCTCGACAGAGCTAGCTCCTTGTGCGCGTCTCCGCCGCCCGCCGTGTGGCTCACGATCTCGAGCCGGATTCCCGGCTCCTTCACCAGGGCCTCGGCGAGTTGCCCGAGAAGCGGAAGAGAGACGATCGACAGCTTGCTCGTCCTGCCCTCGAATCGTATCTCCCTGGCGCGACCGATCAGCTTCTTGACCGGGGGCAGCCTGGTGGCGCCGGCAGCCGCCGGCTTGGGCCCGGCGAAGGCCGGCTTCGCGGTCGGCACAATGGAGGCCGATGCGGGCGCCACGGCCGCGGATGTCACGGGAGTTGGAGCCGAGGTCGGAGACACGGGAATCGACGCGGCGGGCGCTGGAGAGAGCGAGGCAGCAGCCACCGGCGGTGGAGAAGCTGGCGGCTCCTCCGTCTTCGGGGCTGGCGCCCCCGATCCGGGAAGGGGTGCCGCCTTCGCAGGGGACACCGCCGAAACCGGAGAGGGAGCCGCCTTGGGGCTCGCCTGCGCCGCAGCGGCCGGAGCCGGCCGCGCCGTCTCGGATGCCGGCGGACCGGCCACGGCAGGCCGCGCCTCGCTCGGTCCCGCGGCTCGCGGGCCGGCGCCGAAGAGCAACACCACGCCCAGCGTGGCCTCGAAGTCGGTGGCCAGCGACCAGGCCTGCTTGCCCGGCATGTGCACGAACCGGACGTCGCCTCGCAGCGCGAGGTGATCGAGAAGACGGTAGTCGAGCCCGCCGCCCACGTGGACCTCGCCGTCTCGGTCGCGCACCAGTCCGGCCTTGCCCTCGGCGCGCGTGTCCGCGACCTCGACGACGCCGGCCCCGGCCACAAGGAAGGGACGCAGGTTGCCGGACATCAGATACGCGAGAGCGTTCAACCGATACCCGAGGATGCCGGCCCTGCGACCGTAGGTCCTGTCGGTCGTCATCATGCCGAGGAATTCCACCTCGGCAGCGACCCACGGGCCGAGCCCGAGCGAAGCGCGCAAGCCCAGCAGCGCATTGCCGCGCGCCCCCGCCGAGGCTTCGGGCGCCGACGCCACGCCCAGGTTGGTGCCTTCCGCGAAATAGTGCCCGCCCGCGAAGGCCTCGAGGTTGAAAGACGTGCGCCGGCCGCGCGCCGCGGTGGCGGAGTCCTGCGCGAAAGCCGGCCGGGCCACGAAAGCCGACACGACAAAGGCCAGGGTTGGAAGGAGAAGGCGCTGCATTGCTGTTTGGCCGGTGCGAAGTCGAGGGCCCTGGTACGAAAAGTATACCCTGGCCGACTGCAGTCACTTTTCTTGATCTAGGCGGCCGCTGTACCTAACGTGGTGACGTGGATTTCCTGGCCGTGGCCTTCGCCGATCTGCACCACGTGGTGCCGAGCCCGGGGTGCGAAGCCCTCTCCGTCCTCGTGGCCTTCGCGTGTGGCGCCATCGTCGGCTTCGAGCGCGAGAAAGGACACAAGCCGGCCGGCTTGCGCACGCAGATCCTCATCTGCGTCGGATCGGCCATCTTCACCGTGGTGTCCATGTCGCCGGCCCTGGGCGGCAGGGAGCCGGCGCGCATCGCCGCCCAGATCGTGACCGGCGTGGGCTTCCTGGGCGCCGGCTCGATTCTGCGCGACCGCCACCAGATCACCGGCCTGACCACGGCGGCGACCATCTGGACGGTTTCGGCCATCGGCATCGTGGCGGGCGCGGGCTACGTCATGGCCAGCTTGTGCTTGTCCCTGGCCGTGCTGCTGGTGCTCGTCGCCTTCCGCAGGGCCGAGGCGTTCCTGGGTGGCCGCTGCACCTCGGCGCGCGTCTGCATCGTCTACCGCCCCGACAGGGGCAGAAGCCGCGCCCTCATCGTGGCCGCCGTCGATGGCGCCCAGGGCCCGCACGCCATCGAGGCCGAGTCCGAACGCGCCGACGGTCTGGCCGAGATGCGAATCCGCCACTGCGACCTGCACCGCGAGCACCGCCACTTCCTCGCCGAAGTGGCGGCCATCCCCGCCGTCGAGGCGCTGGAAACCTGGACTCCGGCGAAGGCGTAGGGGCTGTCCGCCGCAAGAACTCCATCCGAACGATGGGAGTGCCCCCTGGAGGCTACGCAGCACGGTCGTCGGACGGAGGCACTACGGCCGACAGCGGGAGGTCTGCCCGGGATGGGCTGGACGTAGGACAAGACCGTGCGTGTCTTCCCTCCAGGATAGGGGCAAGTTGGCCCAATCTCGGTTGTCGGACACTCGACCGCCGATGGGACGATACGGCAATGACACACGAAGTCCCATGACCAATCGGCCCCCGGTTCTTGCAGGACATAGGACCCAGTAGGGTGTCGAAGACATGTGCATTCAGGGGGATTCTCGCTGCGTCCACTTCCGACGACGACATACGGCCTCGCGTGTGGCTCCAAACTACCGGGGCGTGGGGGTTTCGAAGCGGGTGTTGAGTGCGTGCGGACTTCTCGCGCCGGGTGTCCGCCGCACAAACGCGGAAGAGGTCGCGGACCATGCCGAGACAAGCTTGGACAAAGTCGCGAAGGAAGGCCGACGACCATGGCGCGCAGGCTCCCAGGCGCCCATCCGCGCGGTCCGTACGCGGTTCCTGCGGCCGACAGGTAGACGCGTCTCGGCCAAGCAAGCCCAATGGCTGCCCCTCAGCGCCGAGCGATGATGGCGCGCAAGTCGGCTTCGCTGCGCTTGTGGCCGTCTTCCTCGAACCAGACCACGAACTTGCAGCCTTCGCGCCAACGGTCGCAGCCCCAGCCGCGCTTGCCGGCGATGATGTGGCCCTGCTTGCATGCGGGACAAACGAGGTCGCCGAGGCCCACAGCCGCCGCGGCCGGTGCCGCGGCCCGGGCCGCCGCCGCGGGCTTCCCCTGGCGCGGCTTGCCCCCGGACCTGCGTGCCGCCGGCTGCTGCGCCAGCAGCGGCACGTTCGCCATGGGCGCGGCCTGGCGAATGGCATCGACCACCTCGCGCACGTAGCGGGCGATGTCGTTCATGAAGGCCGGGCGCGTCTCCTGGCCGCGCGCGATGCGGGCCAGGCGCGCCTCCCAATTGCCGGTCAGCTCCGGCGAGGCCAGGCTGTGCACCGGCAGCGCCTCGATGAGCCCCATGCCCATGCCCGTGGGCAAAAGGTGTTTGCCCTCGCGCACCACGTAGCCGCGCTTGAGCAGCGTTTCGATGATGGCCGCGCGCGTGGCCGGCGTGCCCAGGCCGCTGTCCTTCATGGCGGCGCGCAGCTCTTCGTCCTCGACCATCTTGCCCGCGTTCTCCATGGCGGAAAGCAGGGTCGCCTCGGTGTGGCGGCTGGGCGGCTTGGTCTTCTTGGCCAGGGTCTCGAACGCGCCCGACAGACGCTCGCCCTCGCGCAGCGCCGGCAGCGCCGCGGCGCCGGCCTCGTCGTCCTCGTCGTCCTTCTTCTTGCCCTTGCGACCAGGCCTGTCGCCGCCCTTGTCTTCCTCGTCGCCGAAGCCCGCCACATCCTGCCAGCCGGCGACCAGACGCACGCGACCGCGCGCCACGAAGCGATCCGGCGGCGGCGGCAGAACCGTGATGTCGCCCCCCTCCCCGGGCGACGCGGCCGGCTCGCCAGACTCGGCCGTGCCCGGCCCCACGCGCACGACGACCTCGGTCTGCGCGAACTCCGCGTCCGGGTAGAAGACCCCCAGGAATCGGCGCACCACCAGATCGAAGACGCGCGCCTCGTCCCGGCCGAGCGTCGCGGGGTCGATGGGCTTGCCGGTCGGAATGATGGCGTGGTGGTCGGACACCTTGCCGTCGTCGAACACGCGCTTGCCGGCCCGCGGCAGGTTGGCGAGCAGGGGCCGGGCGAACCCCGCGTAGTCCGCGATCTTCTGCACGCCGCCGACGATGCGCTCCATCTCCTTGGCCATGTCGCTCGACAGATGGCGCGAATCGGTGCGCGGATAGGTCAGCACCTTGTGCCGCTCGTAGAGGGCCTGCGCCGCCTCCAGAGTGGCCTTGGCCGAGAGCCCGAAGCGCTTGTTGGCCGTGCGCTGCAGCGACGTGAGATCGAAAAGCAGCGGCGGCGGCTCGCGCGTCTTGCTCTGCTTGAGGCTTTCCACGACGGGGCCCGCCGGATCGTCGGCGCCGCCGTGGCTGCGATCCCGATCGCGCACGGTTTCGGCCAGGCTGCCGCTGGCGAAGCGCGTGCACTTGCCCAGGGTGAAGGTGGCCGGGAACTTCTGCCCGCCCGTTGTCGCGAACTCGGCCTTGACCATCCAGTAGTCCTGCGGCACGAAGGCGCGGATCTGCTTCTCGCGCTCGACCAGGATGGCCAGGGTCGGCGTCTGCACCCGGCCGATGGAGAAAAGCGTCGAATTTTCGCCCGTGCGATGCCGGATGGTCACGGCGCGAGTGGCGTTGAGCCCCACCAGCCAGTCGGCCTCGGAACGGCAGCGCGCGGCATCGGCCAGCGCCTCCAGATCCTGCCCTGGCCGCAAGGCCAGGAAGCCTTGCCGGATGGCCTCGTCGGTAAGCGAGGAGATCCAGAGCCGCTTGACGGGCAGGCGACTGCCCGCGAGCTGGTAGACGTAGCGAAAGATCAGCTCGCCCTCGCGCCCGGCGTCGCAGGCATTGACGACCTCGGAAAAGCGCCGGTCCGAAAGCAGGCCGCACACCGCGCGCAACTGGTCGCGCGTTCCCGGCACGGCCCGCAGCTTGAACTCGCCCGGCAGCATGGGCAGGGTGTCCATGCGCCAGGCCTTCCAGCGGCCGTCGTAGCTCGCGGGCTCGTCCAGTTCCACCAGATGGCCGATGCACCAGGTGATGACCCGCTCTTTGCCCTCGAAGCAGGTCTTGCCCGCCGGCCGCACCGCCAGCACGCGCGCCAGGTCGCGCGCCACGGACGGCTTCTCCGCAATCACCAGTTGCACCACGCCAGTCTATCGGATGATGGCGGCGAGTTGTTGCTGGTACCCGCCCACGGGCCCGGAAAGCACCGAGCCAGGCGCCCGTGACCGTCACAGCGCGGTCGAGCCGGTCCCGATCGGCCAGCAGCCTCCCCGGGTCGAGAGCGACGACGTAGGCGTGGCGCAGGAAGTGACGGAGGCGCAAAAGACCTTCCCAGTCTGCACGCGCCTGTGCGGGGAAGAACGGCGGTCGAAGCCCCGGAATCGCGACGGCCGACGGCGGCGCGGGCGGCGGCGCCGCGTGCCGGCTTGCGGCGGTTCGCTCCGGCAGGCCAGATGCCCGTTCGCGCCCAATCAGGATCGCCTCGAAGGCCTGGCATGCGTGGTCCGACCAGGCCAGCCCGCTGAGCCCTCACCCCACGGGCGTCCGAGATCCCGCCGTGCGACCACCCTCGAAGCGGGAATGCGGATTGCACGCGCGAAGAACTCCGTGGACTGGCGACCTCGCAACGCTCGGCCGCGCTGCCCGTGGCGCAGACCGGCATGGGCGCCGAGGCGATTCCCTGAGACAATAGTCTTGCCGCGAGACAATAAGAGCTTGGAGACGATGCGAAGAAGGGGACTCCGATGAATTCACACCCGACGAGAATCCGCGCTGCCTTGCCCACCCTCGTGATGACCATGGCGCTCCTGGTTTCGGTGCTTCCGGTGCGGGCCCATGCGCAAGTGGGCAACTACGCCTCGCACGCAGCTTCCGGCCGGAGCGTCGTGCTCACCGGGGCCTCTGGCGAGAGCCTCCGCGTCACGCCCTACGGCGACTACATCGTGCGCGTCCAGGCCGCCAAGAAGGGCGAGAGCTTCTATGCCGACGACCGCTACGACATCGTCGAGAGGCACGACTGGGATGGCGCGCTGGAGGTTGCCGATGGCGGCTCGTCCCTGACCCTTTCCACGAAGGCCGCCGACGGCGTCTCGATCGCGGTCGCCAAAGAGCCCATGCGCCTGGCCTTCTCGCTCAAGGGCCAAAGTACGCCGGTGCTCAGCGAGAACAACGGCATCACCTGGTCCGGCAACACGATCACCGAGGCCTTCGCTGCGCCGGCCAGCGACGAGCACTTCGCCGGCCTGTGCCACGAAGCCTACGGGCGGATCGCGAAGCTCGATCGGCGGGGCACCAGCCTGAAGGTGAGGAGCGGGAGCGAGGGCGCATGCCTGGTGCCCTTCTTTCTGTCGTCGCGAGGGTACGGCGTCTTCCTCAACACGACGTTCACCCACACGATTACCTTGGGGCAGAACAACGCCTATTCCTTGAACATCGACGGCGAAGGCCATGGCGGACAGATGGACTACTTCTTCATCGCCGGCCCGGCGCTGCCCCAGGTGGTCGATCGCTACACGCAGCTCACCGGCCGCCCCCGGCTGCCTCAGCGCTCCCAGTTCGGGCTGAACCTCTCCGACAAGTCCGATCCGAACAACAACGGTGAAGCCTGGTGGAAGGATGCGATCACCAAGCACCGCAATGCCGGCTTCGCCTTCGACCACCAGGTCAACGACAACGCCTGGCGGGCCTCGAACGAGGCGACCTCGGGGCAGAAGAACTCCTGGTTCGAATTCCGCAAGGATCGCTACCCCGATCCCGCCGCGTACAAGCGGTGGTGCGACGAGAACGGCGTCACGGTGACGCTCGACCTCAACCGGCCGGGCATACCGCTCAACCCGAGCTGGAAGAACGAGTACAGCATTCCAGGCACCACCGATTGCCCGGACTTCACGAATGCCGCGACCAGGAAATGGATCTGGGATCTCTTCTTCACCAAGGCGTTCAATCCAGCGCTCAAGTATCCCGGCGATGCGGTATGGCTCGATGAGTTCGACTACCCGGACCACAACCACTCGACCACGCTGGCCAGCGGCAAGCGCTGGGCGGAGGAATCGATTAACTACCACCTCAACCTGCAGAAGGCCTGCGTCAAGGAAGGTTGGGATCCGGCCATCGGCGAGGCCAAGCGGCCCTACTTCTGGAGCCGCGGCATCACCGCGGGCGCGCAGCGCTGGGGTTCGTACTGGAGCGGCGACATCGACGGCAACTGGACCGACATGGCCTACCAGGTGCGGGCCATGCAGTCGGCGGGCCTTTCCGGATTCCCCTATTTCAACCACGATGCGGGCGGGCACCTGAACGTTACCGTCAACGAAGACAATCTCTATCGCCAGTGGGACATGGGCTTCGGGAGCTTCACGCCGATCTGGAAGCCGCACGGGCCGTCGCACAAGCGCTGGCCGCTCCAGCGCAACAGTACTTGCCAGGGCACGGCCAAGACCTTCATCACCACGCGCTACCAGATGATCCCGTACATCTACTCGTACGCGCACATCGCGCAGTCGACCGGCATGCCCATGGCGCGGCCGATGTTTCTCGAAGACCAGAGCAACGCGACCGCGTGGCAGAAGGATCTGCAGTACTTCTGGGGCAAAGAAATGCTGGTCGCCCCCAACTGCTCCGACGGCGGCAACAACGTCTCGGTGTGGCTGCCCAAGGGCAACTGGTACTACTTCTGGGACGACAAGCAGTACGCCGGCGACAAGACGGAGAGCGTCTCCGCGGCCACCGGCGTCGTGCCCGCCTTCGTGAAAGCGGGCGCGATCGTTCCCATGGCGCCGTTTTCGAAGTCCACCTTCTTTATCCCCAAGGACGTCCTGGTGATCCACGTCTACACCGGAGCGGACGGCTCCTTCCGGCTCTACGAAGACGACGGGGTGACCGAGAAATACAGGACGAAGAACGAGCTGCGCACCACGGATCTGCGCTACGCCGAGCAGGATCTGGAGTTGGAGGTCGGCGCGTCGCAGGGGACGTTTGCCGGCGCGGCCACGAGTCGTTCCTATCAAATCGTCTATCACGGCCTGTCCGCGTCGACCTCGCTCTACGTCAACACGACCGCGCTCGCGACCCTGGCCAGCGCGCCGAGTCTGCCGGCCAGTCAGGACGGAACCGTGTGGGACTCGGGCAAGAAGCTGCTCAACGTCTATCTGGCCGCGCGGCCGGTGAACGCCGCCTTCCGGGTGGCGACCGAAAGCGGCGTGCCGGGCACCGGCGGCGCACCGGGCACCGGCGGCACCGGTGCCGGCGGCAGTGGTGGTGCGGGCGGTGGTGCCGGTGCGGGCGGCAGCGGCGCGGGCGGCCGCGGCGGCAGCTCGGGCCGCGACGCGGGCAGCAGCGGCGGCTCGTCGGCCGGCGACGCAGCCCCCGGCAGCGGTGGCGCGGCCGGCAGTGGCGGTGCGAGTGGCAGCTCAGGCAGCGGTGCGGGCGGCAGCGGCGGGGCAGGCGGCAGATCCAGCGGTGGCGCGGGCGCCGGCAGCGGCGGCGCGGCGGGTAGCGCCGCGGGCGGCGCGGGCGGCAGCGGTGGCGCGAGCATCGGCCAGAGCGGTGGCGCGGGCGGCTCCGCCAGCGGCGGCAAGGGCGGCGCGGGCGGCGCTTCCACGTCCACCGGCGCCAGCGGCACTGCCTCCGGCTGTTCTTGCCACACGGGCGGCGCGGCCCGGCCCTCGGGCACGCTGTTGCTCCTCGGGCTGGCGCTGGCCTTCGTCGGCCTGCGCCGGCGAGGCTGAAGCGGCGAAGTCACGAGCACAATTCCAGATTGACCTCGGACGAACCACAGAGAACACAGGGGTGCCAGAGGTAAGAGAGACCCCTAGGCCAAGGGTGCCGGCGTCGCCTCCAGGGAAACCTCGGCCTCACTGCCAGTTCTTGCGCTGGGGATTGGTCCAGGGCGACTTGCACATCACGCAATCGTCGCCGTAGAAGTAGCTCTTCGCACCGGTATCGCCGTTGATCCAGTAGCGCATCCACGCGATGATCGCCGGCCGCTGCGCGCCGCCGTTGTTCGACTGGATGTACCCGTGATCGGCGCCCGACACCGTTCCCATGAAGGTCTGGACCTTGGAATTGTCGAACGTGTATTGCTGCATGGGCAGCCCGACCGTGTCGTTCGTTCCCGAGGTCTGCAGCATGGTCCCGTGCAGGGCGGCGGTGGCCTTGTGGCCGTGGATCGAGACGACGGTGGCCACGGCCGGATCGCCGCCGATCTCCACCGCGGCGGTCCCGCCGACCGAGTAGCCCATGGAAATGGCGCACTTCGTGGCGATCTTGTCCTGGTAGGTGCCAGCCTTGTCGTTCTGCTCGACGATCCAGGTCAGCGCGTTCTGCATGGTGGCCTTGTTGGCCGGATCGTTGGGGCCGCCGTTGAGGACCGCGGTTCCGACCACCACGTAGCCATGGGAGGCGAAGCTCAGAAGCAGGCCCGAGAGCTGGGACGCCTGCATGCCGATGCCGGGGCCGAAGATGATCGGCGCATGTAGAAAGCCGTTCTCGCCCAAGGTACGCGGCCGGTAGATGACGCTCTTGCCATCGGGGCCGGTGTTGTTCTCCGTGGTCGTCGCGTACGGTCCGGCGGCCGCGTAGTCCGTCATAGCCGGCAGCGTCGACGCGCACGCCGGGACGGTGCCGCCGTCGGGCCCGCCGCTGCCACCACCTGTGCCGGGCTGTCCGCCCGCTGCGGACGCACCACCCGTGCCCTGCCTGCCTCCGGTCGCGCCGCCCGAGCCACTGCGGCCGCCCGCGCGAGTAGCTCCACCGGTGCCGGAACGGCCGCCGGTCCCGGCTCTGCCGCCGGCAGCGCTCGCGCCACCTCTGCCCTGGATTCCACCCGTGCTTGGCGATCCGCCCGTTGCGCCGCCCCCGGTGCCGGAGTCTCCGCCGCTGCTGGTGCCGCCCGCGTTCGTGCCGCCCGTGGCCGGCGCACCACCGGTCGCTGCGCTGCCCCCCGTGCCGCTCGTGCCGCCCGCGGAGGATCCGCCGGTTGCCACCGTGCCTCCGGTATCGGAAGTGCCGGTGCCGCCGGTGGACGGCACGCCACCCGTGCTGGTGCCCGTCTGTCCGCCGCTTCCGCCTTGGCTGCTCGGACCGGAGGAGCACGCGGCTGCCGTCACGAGCAAGCACGCGAAAAGCCAATGCGACAAAGCGATGCGCCCGAATTCCGTCCGCCGTCTTTCCGACATGACCTGTCGACGCAGGGGACTGGTCGGCGTGCGGCACTCGACACGCGGTGTGGTGTTCTTTGCTGTTTCCATGGATGGCCTCTCGATCCGAGCGTGCCCGGCGCCGTGCCCGAGAGCGAATCGTGCTCGGGGGGGCCAGGACCAGGTTCGCCACCCTTTGCTTGCGCGAGGAGGGCTCGAATTGTCACGGTTTGCTTCGACGGAGGACGCTGGATCTCCGTGGCTCGGGCACAAAGGCTAGGGCAAAGTGATCTTTCCCGATAGCAGGCTTCTGTCGCCCTGCAGGAATTCGGCTTCGAAAACGGTTCCCGACGAGGCCTTGCTGCTCGCCACGGTCGCGCTGACGGTGGTCGCCTCCGCGGCGGCCACGACCACATCCTGCTCTGCGACGGCGCTGCCGCCGAGTCGCAAAATCGCCTTGACGGTCTGGTCTGGCACCGTCAGCGTCGCGGCCACGTTGAGCACGGTGTCCGTTCCGGACTTCGAGCTCGACAGGCAAAGCGCGCCGTGCGCACTGGCTGCGGTGATCTCCTTCATGCCCAGGGTCGGGAAGTAGCTATCGCTCCATTGCCGGACTTCGTTGGCGGACATCGTGCCGCGAGTCCAGAACTCCGGGGTTACGCCGTGCCACATCTCGATGGTGGGGCGAAGCCACTCGGTGCTGTCGTTGATGTCGACGCTCACGCTGTCTCTGCCGAACGTCCACAGCTTGAGCCCCGGGGTCTTCACGTTGTCGGACACGCGGATGACACCCGTGCTGTTGTCGTCGTTCATCAAGCCCGACCAGTTGGCGCGATAGTCGGGGTTCGCGTAGGCGATGCCTTGGTCCACCCAGTTCTTGAAGTAGGCAAGGTTCTTCCACTTGAAGATCTCGCCGCTGACGCGCTCTTCGGCGCTGCCGAACCAGCTCCAGTCGCTTTCGAGCAGGTGGACCTTGTCCATGACCGCCAAGATTCGCGTGTTGAGCGGAATGGCGGTCTTGCCTGGGGCCGAGCCGGGCGCCAGGGTGGTGTTCGTCCAGTATTCGAATTTGGAAATGGTCTTGGCTTGGGTATTGGTGAGCTTCGTGACGAGCTCCAGGCTGGTGCTGCCTGCTCGCAGCGTCACGTCCGTCTCGACGAGGACGTCCGTGCGGCCGACGTCGTACTTCGCGGGAACGCCACTGGCCAGGTTCAGGTCGTCTTTTCTCGACATCCGCACCGTGATGGCGTCTTTGCTCTCGCTGACGACTTTGAGCTCGTAGGGCTGGTTCCAGTACTTGCCGTGCTCGGGCTCGGGGAAGCCGGGGAAGATGCCCCCCAGGATGACGAGGTAGTCGTAGTAGAAGATCCCTTCGAGCATCAGATACGGGGTGCCGATCGGGTTCTGGTACAGAAGCTCGCGGCCCGTGGGCTTGTGCACGATGCTCAAGACGCGGCCGCCGTAGTCCGGCAGCAACGTGACTTTCAGGTAGCCGTTCTCCAGAACCACCGTGTCGTACGTGGTGGTGGTGACTTGGGTGCCTGGCGTCGTTGGGCCGTTCCACACGCCGTTGGCATTCGTTTGGATTGGGAAGTGCTTGAACGCGAACGTGGAGGCGGTGCGGGTGACGCTGTCGACGACGGCGGCGCCGCCGGCGCCGACGCCACCCGTCCCGGCGCCGCCCCTGCCGCCGGTCGCGGCGCCGCCCGCGCTTTTTCCCCCGGTGCCCACGCCGCCCGTGCCGCGTCCGCCGCTGCCGGCGCCGCCCCCGCCACCGGTGACAGCGCCGCCCGAGCTTCTGCCCCCGGTGCCCACGCCGCCGGCCCCGACGCCACCGGCGCTCGCGCCGCCCGTGCCACGTCCGCCGCCCGTGGCGGGGCCGCCGCCCGTGCCTCCGGCAGCTCCGGTTGCCGAGCTGTCGCCAGCGGCGCCGCCAGCTCCGGGGCCGCCGCCTGTGACGCTCTGGGTCGTGCTCGAAAGGCCGCCGCTTCCCCCGGTGGCGACCTGTCCGCTACCGCCGGTGGCGCCGCCGCCGGCAGCCGCGCCGCCCGCGTTGCCCGCGCCGCCGGTCCCGGTCGTCGTACAGGCAGTGCTTGCCACAAGGGACAGAACACATAGAGCTGGCCCCCTCAGGATCCACGGAAACGCGCGCTCCGGCGAGGTCTTCGATCGCCGCGTTGCCAGAGCTTGCGCGGGCAGATCATGGGGCTGGACGGGTAGTCTCGCGGGGGCGGTCTTGGCCATACCGCGCATAGTAGCGCGGCCATCGTGACCGCGGAAGGCGCGATCATGGCTGCGGGATCTGCCTGCAGGACGTCCTTGAGGCCGAGCGCCTCTGTCTACCGCGCCGGCCCCAGGAGCCGGCCGCCGGTCCGGCTCTCCTTGACCGGCTTGTGCAGCACGATCTCGCGGCCGGCGGCGCGACCGTGCTCGTAGGCCGGCGTCAGGCGCACGCCCACGCTGCCGCCGCCGCTGCGCCGCGGGTAGCGCTGGTGCAGATAGGCATCCAGTCCTGCGTCTCCGACCCACACCAGGCCCTCGCGCTGGCTTTCCTGGGCGCTGGATTTCAGCTTGTCGCTAAAGCCGCTCATCATGCCGGCCTGGAAGCGCCGCCGCTCCTGGTCGCCGGCGAGGCGGTGCCGGCGCTTGTGCTCGCGCCACAGCCGCTCGGCGGTCTCGAGCAGAAAACCGTGCACGTAGGCCGCGACTTCGAGGTTGGACAGGGTGCCGCACACCTCCAGCACGCGGCCGCTCCTGGCCTCCCTGGGCGCATACGAGGGCACCCAGATGGCCTCGACGAAAAAGTGGCGGGCCAGAAGCCCGGCCAGGATGTGCTCGGCCGCCTCGATCCGCTTGCGCGGCACGCCCAGGTGAACGAAGGCGTAGCCCTCGCGAGCCGCGGCCACATGCGCGTCGATGTTGTGCTTGAGCATCAAGCGCTGCGCCGCCTTCATGGCCGCTTCGGCCTCGTGCACGTTGGGGCTTTGCGCCAGGGCCAGAAGGCGCGCGATCCGGCGCAGGACCGGGCTGCCGCCGTCGCCGCCCGCCAGCGCGGCCGGCATGCCCGTGGCCGCGGCGTCGATGCCGAAGCGCCGGCACACGTCCGCGAAGGCCGGACCGTGCGCCGTCTGGTCGCGCACCTGCAGCACCTCGTCGACGAACTGGTGCGCCATCTCGTGCTTGAGCACCTCGCGCACCACGCTCCAAGGCTTCTCGAAGACCAAGGTGCGGTCGATGGACAGGGTGCGCGTGGCCGGGCGCCATTGCCCGAGCCGGCTGCCTACCTCGGACAAGCTGATGACCGCAGGCCGCATGCGGCCGCGGAAGTGGTTGCCGTTGATCTCGCGCCAGGTGTCGGCAAGCTCGCGCAGCAGGGCCGCGGCCAGGGCGTTATCGAGGTAGTGCTGCATCGCGGACTTCGTTCGACAATGCGGCAACTCGCGGCCTCGCGCAACCAAGCTGCGTCCCGCCTACCTGCCCTCCCGACGAATGCCCCACGCGCGCTCACGGCTCGATGCTGCGTGGGATCCTCAGGAACTGCTCTTCCCATGCCAACGTCGTGCCGATGAGCAGCAGCAACCTGCCGTGGTCGGCCCGTCCTTGCCGATGTTGGGCGACGAGCCGTGCCACGCAGGCGGAAGCGAAGGGGCCATGGGAGCGCGCCTCTCGCTCCCACAGACGCGCGCCGGCCAGCAGGTCGCGGGTCGGCGCGGACAAGGCGATCTTCTTGCGCCAGCAGATCTCCGCGGGAAGGATCCCCTGCATCGCTCGTCGCAGAACATGCTTCTCCCGCAGACCGCGCATCTTCACCCACGGCGGCACGGCGCTGCAAAGCTCGACCAGGACGTGATCGAGGAACGGCACGCGCACCTCCAGCGAGTGCGCCATCGACGGCCGGTCGATGTGGGGAATCACCGAGTCGGCGAGCCGCAGCTTGATGTCGAGGTACTGTAGCTGCGCGAATGGGTGCCACGAGCGAAAGACATCGGGCAGCTTCAGCTCTTCCGGCTCGCCATCCGCGAGCACGAACAGGTCCTGCGGCACTTGCCTGCCCGCCGAGCCAATCAAGGTCGCGAATCGCTCGAGATCCAGCGTCTGGGGGCCGGCCAGGATGCGCCCAGCGCCGGGCCATCGGCGCGCGAGCACGCGGCCTACCAGGGCGCGCACGGGGGCCGGCCAGCCGGCGAGCAAGGAAAGGACTCTATCGGCGCCGTACCATGGGTATCCGCCGAGGATCTCGTCGGCGCCCTCGCCGGCCAGCACCACCTTGACGTGCTTCGCTGCCAACGCCGACAGCAGCAAGCGCGGGATCGCTACGCCGAGGCCGAACGGTTGCTCGCGGTGCCAGACCGACTTGCCCAGCAGCTCGGCATGCTCTGCGCCACATTGCACGCGATGGCTTTGCAGTCGGTATTCGGGAAACACGTCCAGGGTCCGGCAGCCGCTCATCTCGTCGACGGCGGGATCGTCGAAGCCAAGCGAGAAGGTCGGCAGGGGCTGCCCCAGCTCTCGGCTGGCCAGCGCCGTCACCGCGCTCGAATCCACCCCGCCGCTCAGCCACGCGCCCACCGGCACATCACTGCGCAGGTGCAACCGCACCGCCTCGGTCAAGCCGTCGCGCAGCAAGGCGGCCCACGCGTCCGCGCCGATCGAGCGGTCGTAGTCGCGCCGCGCCGGAAAGGTGACGTCCCAGTAGCGGCCCGTCGTCACCTTGCCGGACTCGAAACGCAGCCATTGCCCGGGCAGAAGGCGCCGCACCTCCGCCACCATGGTTCGTGGTGCCCGCACGAACCCCAGCGCGAACAACTCCCTGAGCGCGCGGCCGTCGCGCGATGGCGCGACGGCTCCCGAGGCCAACACGGCCTTCAGCTCCGAACCGAACACCAAACCCTCTGCCGTGATCGCGTAGTGCAATGGTTTGATACCGAGGCGATCGCGCACCAGGAGCAGTCGGCGCATCCTTGCGTCCCACAACGCAAGAGCGAACATGCCGCGCAGCTCGCGCAGGAATCCGTCGGGATCGTCCTCGTAGAGGTGGGCGATCACCTCGACATCGGAACGGGTGCGCAGGTGGTGCCCCCGGGGCAGCAGCCGTTCCCGCAATTCGAGGTAGTTGTAGATCTCCCCATCGCAGATGACGACCACGCTGCCGGTTTCGTTGGCCATCGGCTGATCGCCCGTGATGGTGTCGATGATGCTCAGGCGACACATGCCCAGGCCAATGCCCGGTGCCAGGTGGTAGCCCTCACCGTCCGGGCCACGATGGCGCATGATCGCCGTCATGCGCGTCAGCACCGCCTGTCGTGCCGGTCGCGAAGGGTCCTGGAAAGCGATACCTGCGATTCCGCACATGGGACACCGGGTAGCCGTCGCCACGAGGGTGGCCGGCCAAGCGAGCTGGCGCGAGGTGCGCCACTGGCACCTTGGCACGAAACCGCGTCTTGGCAAGAACTGCGACGGCATGAGGTACGCAGGTCGGGGTTGGGCGCAGCCACCGGCTTGTGGACGGGAACAGATTTCCGCGTCACGATGCCGGAAGAAGAGCGACTGTGCCTGGCCCGCGTGCGCTGCCATGTCGGGGGGCAGTCCTGCCGAACAGCATGCGCTACCGCCTGAGACAGATACCCGCGTTGCTGCGAACCCCCGCCGGGCGCATCCAGCTTCGCGCCGGCCTTCGCTACCGGAGCTGGCCCGTGCTCTCGCGCCTGGCCGTCCTGTACCGGCAGACGCTGGTCCGGCAGACGCGCACGGTTGCCGTGGTGGGCAGTCTTGGCAAGTCCACCACGACCCGCGCCGTCGCCGCGGCTCTGGCCGTGCCCCTGCACCCGCGCTTCTCCTACAACTGTTTCAGCGGCGTTGCCTTGGCCGTCCTGCGCACGCGTCCCGGCCAGCGCTACGCCGTTGTCGAGGTGGGGATCGACAAGCCTGGCCAGATGACCCGCTACGCCCAGGTCGTCCGCCCCGACATCGTCGTGGTCACATCCATCGCCAGCGAGCACCACCGTTCCCTCCACACGCTGGCGACGACCCGTCACGAGAAGGCGGAGATGGTGCGTGCCCTGCCCGACCACGGAATCGCAGTGCTCAACGGCGACGACGAGAACGTTCTGTGGATGCGGTCCCAGACACGCGCCCGTGTCGTGACCTTCGGGCTGGGTGAAGGCAACGACGTTCGCGCCAGCGACGTCCACCTGGACTGGCCACGCGGCATGCGCTTTCGCCTGCACGTGGGTGGCCACACTCGCACGCTCGCGGTTCGGCTGCTGGGGCAGCACATGCTCCGCCCCCTGTTGGCCGCCGTGGCCGTGGCGCACGCCGAAGGCCTACCGCTCGATCGCATCGTGGCCCCACTCGAGCAACTGCGGCCTACGCCCGGACGCCTCGAACCGGTCTGCCTGGCGAGGGACATCTGGATCCTTCGTGACGACCAGAAGGCTGCCCTCGAAACCGTCCATACCGCTCTCGACGTGCTCGCGCAGATACCCGCCCGGAGGCGGCTTGTGGTTCTGGGAGAGGTGACCGAGCCGCCCGGCAAGCAGAGCCAAATCTATCACGACATCGGCGTCAGGCTCGGGAGCGTCGCATCGCTGGCCGTCATGGTTGCCCGGAACCGCAGCAGGCGGAGCTACACCGCCGGCGCCGTGCGCAGCGGCATGCCGCGTTCCTCGCTTCTCGATGCAAAAGGAAGCACGCGGACAGCAACGGCGATGCTTCGCGAGGTGCTCGCGCCCGGCGACGTGGTCCTGCTCAAAGCGCGCCTCGATCAGCACTTCGAGCGCATCGTCCTCGCCTTGCTGGGACGGAACGTGCAATGCGATATCCGGCAGTGCCACATCAGGCGAGTCTCTTGCGCGGAGTGCCCCATGCTCGAACCGGGTTGGCACGGCTCGACGCCGGTGACGTAGCAGTGCCGAGTTTCACCGTGCCGGGGCCGTCTCCCCCGCGCCGCCGACGAACGCGGCCACGCGCGCCGCCAGCTCGAACGACCGGCCGACCAACTCGGGAACGACGGCGTCGTGATAGGCGTTGCCCTAGGGACTTGGCAATGGGACATCAACCGCCCCATCCACGGAAGGCCCCGCGACTGCCACTTCTTCGCTCATCGCGGCGTCCGTCACAGGTGTCCCACCGTCAACCGGCGATTCGGAGGACGGCGATGTCAGCCACATGGTCCCGCGGTTGTCGTGGCGGAGCATGGGCCAGGCGGAAGGAGCCAGGCCCGGGCTCTTGGTCTGGATGGCCATGAC
>JAFGPX010000315.1 GCA_016935975.1 Deltaproteobacteria bacterium | reverse complement strand
TTCCGGCGGCCATACCGGAGGGGCCACACCCGATCCCATCTCGAACTCGGAAGTTAAGTCCTCCAGGGCCCATGGTACTGCAGGGGAGACTCTGTGGGAGAGTAGGTCGCCGCCGGGATTATTTCCGCGCGGGAAGAGGCTCACGCTTCTTCCCGCGCTTTTGTTTTTTCGGGCGGTGGGGTTTCGTCCGAACCGCCAAGGCGCGCCAGGTGCCGTCCAAACTGCTCGGCAATCAGGTGCTCGAGGCAATACGTGCTGCCAGCCAGCCGATGGCGCGTGCAGTTGACTTTGCGGCAGGCGGCCTTACGCTCCCTGATCTCGCCGAGGCGCTCTTCGAGACGCGCTAGGCAGTACTGGCGCAGGGTGCTGGGGTGATCGAGGTCGCGCAAGCGGCGCGTGCCAGGCGGGCGAGGCCGGCAGAGTATCGGTGGTGACTCGCCTTCTTCGGGCCAGACAGCGAGCCAGGTCGCGCCGCATTGTGGACACTGCCGCAGTTCCTCCCATTCCCCGATGTCGACGGCCTGCCAACGCATCACGCCGTCGTCCTCGATGATTGCCCACTCCGGGCGCTGAGCGCAGGAGCATTGAACGGACGTATCCCTCTTGCTAGCCATGGCGCAAGGGTACTCGAAAACCCGGAAAACGAGAGGCCTCTTCCAAGGCAGGCGCGGAAACCGGCGACCACCGTCTATACTCGCAGCCATGGCGGCAACCACTGACATCCTTCACGAGCTGCGGCAACGCGGCTTCGTTCAGCAAGTCAGCGACGAGCCAGCACTGGCGTCGCTGCTGTCCCGTGGACCCATCACGTTCTACGCGGGCTTCGATCCGACCGCATCCAGCCTCCACGTTGGCAGCATGATTCCGCTGATGGCGATGGCTCACTTGGCGCGCGGGGGACACCGACCCATTGCGGTCTTGGGTGGCGGGACGGCCATGGTCGGCGACCCCAGCGGCAGGACCGAGCTGAGGCAGATGATGGCGGTGGAAACCATCCAGCAAAACCGGCGCGCCATCGAACCGCAAATCCGCCGCTTCCTTCTCGACGCGGGCGAGAAGGCCGTCGTGGTCGACAACGCAGATTGGCTCGTGCCGTTGCCCTACCTCGAGTTCCTTCGCGACATCGGCCGCCACTTCAGCGTCAACCGCATGCTCGCAGCCGAGGCCTACCGCCAACGCCTGGAAAAGGGGCTGTCCTTCATCGAATTCAACTACCAGATCCTGCAGGCCTACGACTACCTCATCCTGCACCAGAGATACGGCTGTGCGCTGCAAGTTGGTGGTGATGATCAGTGGGGCAACATCCTGGCGGGCACTGATCTGATCCGCCGTCGACACCAGGTGGAAACCTACGCGCTGACATTCCCGCTCATCACCACCGCGGCAGGCGCGAAGATGGGCAAGACCGCAGCCGGCGCCGTGTGGCTGTCCGGCGAGCGAACCAGTCCCTTCGACTTCTACCAGTATTTCGTCAACGTGGACGACCGCGACGTAGGGCGTTTTCTCAAGCTGCTCACCTTCTTGCCCGTGGACGAAATAGGGCGTCTGGCGGCGCTTGAAGGGGCCGAGCTGCGCGCGGCGAAGCATGCCCTGGCCTTCGAGGCGACCGCGCTCGTGCACGGCAAGGCGGCAGCGGAAACGGCGCAGAAAGCGGCTCGAGCGGCCTTCGGAGGCGGTGGCGGCGAGCTCGTGCCCACGCACGTCGTGACCGGCAGCGACCTCGCAGCCGGGCTCAAGACGGTGGATCTCCTGGCGGCGGCGGGTCTGGTCAACTCAAAGAGTGCAGCACGCCGGCTGGTCCAACAGGGCGGGGTCCGTCTCGGGGACCGCAAGGTCTCGACGGTGGAGGACGTGGTGCGGGCGGACGAGATCGCAGCGGATGGCACCCTGCTGTACGCCGGCAAGAAGCACGTCCGCCGCATTGTCGTCGACGGATGAACCACAGAGAGCACAGAAGAAGCGGAGGACTCTGAGCGAGAAGGAGTCCGGATCCAAGAACCGGAACCCGGTTTCTTCTCGGTGCTCGCTCGCCCTCCGGGCTGTCTGTGGTTCAGAGCTCCTTGCGCATCCAAGTGGCGGTCTTGGACCTGGCCATCTGGTACTCGACCGTAGAAGCAATGGCCGGCGCGATGCTCTTCTGGTCGATGACGTCGAACCCAAGCTTCTCGCCGAGCAACCCTTGCGCACCGTCGGTGACGAGGTACAGGTGAAGGGCTCCATCCATGCGCGCCTTCTTCATGGCCGCGTCGACGAGCGAGTAGCCCAAGCCTTCCCCGCGTCGCTCAGGGGTCACGGCCAGCATGCGCAGCAGGGCGTCGTCCTCGACATGTTCGATGGCCACGCAGGCGGCGATCTCGCCGTCTTCTGGCGCGGGCATCACCAGGAACTCGGACCACACCTTGTCGAGTCCGCTGTGCGTAATTCCTGCCCGGGCGAGGAGATGGCCGATCTGCGCTTTGTCGCCCGGACGAGCCGGACGAACCGGATCGCCAAGGCGTGCCAGCAAGAGGTCATGCAAGCCACCATAGTCTCCCGAGCTCATGATGACCACCGTGTCCCCAGGTGCCGCGCGCTTCGCCAGGTGCTCGGCCGTGGCCTCGGCGCCGGCAATGACACGTGCCGGGACGTCCAATCCGCGCAAGTCCGTGGCCAGTCGTTCCACGTCCAGTCGCTCGCTCACCGGCACCTTTTCCGGCGCATACAGCGGTGCGAGCACGACCTCGTCCGCTACCGCCAGCGCGTCCACGAAATCGTGTTGGAAAACGGCACGCCGGCTGGTAGCCGAGCGTGGCTCGAATGCCGCGATGAGCTTGCCAGGCCCGTGGCGACCTTTGAGGGCACCCAAGGTTTCGCGAATCGCGGTGGGGTGGTGGGCGAAGTCGTCGACGACCGTCACGCCATAGGCGATGCCGCAGACCTCCTGGCGTCGCTTGACCCCGACGAAGCGCCGGGCAGCGCGTGTAGTCTTGGGCAGATCGACGCCGAGGCAGTGCGCCGCCGCGATGGCCCCGACCAGATTCTCTATGTTGAAAATGCCGGCTAGGCCGGTATCGAGCGAGAGCAAGCCCTTGCCTTCGCACGCGAGGCGAAGGATGGAGCGTCCGCCGAGGTTTCGGCCCGTCACTTCGAAGGTCCATTGTGCGTCGCTGCCCGGCCGGCCGTAGGTCGTAATTCTGCAACGCGCGGCTTTGGCCACGTCCATCGCGCCTGACGAGGCTGCGCACACAACCAGATTGCCGTCAGGTGGTAGGAGCGCGACGAACTCGCGGAAGGCGTCCTTGACCGCGTTTTCGTCGGGGAAGATGTCGGCGTGGTCGAACTCGACCGAGGTCAGAATCGCCAGCTTGGGCCGGTAGTGCAGGAACTTGGACTTCTTGTCGAAGAAGGCCGTGTCGTACTCGTCGCCTTCGATCACGAAGTCCGAGCCGCTTCCGAGCCGCCAGGAGCGGCCGAAGTTGGCCGGTACGCCGCCCACCAGAAAGGACGGGTCGCGACCTGCCTCAGTCAAGATGAAGGACAGAAGCGACGAGGTCGTGGTCTTTCCGTGGGTGCCGGCGACCACGATGGAATTGCGCTCCGCCAAGAACAGCTCGGAGAGCAGGGCCGGGAACGAGACCAGGGGGATGCCGCGCTCCTGCGCCGCCACCACTTCGACCTGGTCCCGCCGGCACACGTTGCCGACCACCGCACGGTCCGGCCCCCAGCGCAGGTTCTCCGGGGAGAACCCGATCACGACGGGGATGCCCAGCTCCTCGAGCTGGGTAGACATGGGGGGATAGGCATGTTCGTCGGAGCCGCGGACGTCGTGCCCCGCAGCGCGTAGCAGCCCAGCCAGAGAGCCCATCCCGGTGCCGGCGATACCAATCAAGTGCAGTTTCATGGGATTGCTAGTGCCCGATGCTGCATTCGGTTGCGCCCGGCGGGAATTCGGTCGCGAAGGTCTTCACATCGAGGGCAAACTGTACCTCGAAATCACGGAGCAGACCGCCCTTGTCCGCCGCCTCACCGCCCGAGGTGGTCCAGCGCAGGCCGCTGACCACGATCGACCCGCAAGCGTCGAGGCGTCCGCGCTTGCGCCTGGCCAGCCAGCTGTTGCCCCATTCGCGGGCCGAGTCGAGGTCGCAACCACGCGCACCCAGGCCGCAGGCGATGTCGAGGATATCGTACCAGTACGGCCCCTTGGGCCCGTATTCGGCGACGCGCACGTGCGGCACGACTCCACCGCCTTTGCGGTCCTCCTGGCTGTCCAGGTGGAAGTCGTGCAACAGCCCGACCTCGAGATCGACGTAGAAGCAGGCGTCCTGAGGTCCACTCTGCTCGAAATGCCCGGCCGAAGGCGAATCCAGAGTCACCTTGCCGCCCATGGCCGACATCCTGATCTCGACGCGTTTCTTGCCAGCCAGGGGTGGTGGGTCTTCGGCATCATCGCCATGAACGCGGCACCGACAAGATGCGTCGGTGCAGCGTTTGCCGACGAGCAAGGCCACGGGGCCGCGCTCGTGGGCCTTCTGCGAACTGGCGCGGCGGTGGTCGACCTTCCACGTCGTGCATGCCGACAGAAGAAACGCGACACCGAGGGGTAGTGACCATGGACGAGCCGCCATCGGGCACGTAGGATACACCGCCCGTGCTCCGAACAACCCACAGAATCGTCTTTGCCACTGTGCTTCTCGCCGCCGCGTGCCTCGTCGCCTGCGCTTCCAGCGAGGACGGCAGGCATGTGACCTATTCGCTCTCCGCGAAGCAGAACTACGAGCGCGGCCTGGAGGAGGTCAAGAAGGAGAACTACATCGAGGCGGCGCACTACTTCAGCTTCGTGAAACAGAAGTTCCCCTTCTCGAAGTATGCGAGTCTGGCAGAGCTCGCACTGGCCGACACCGAGTTCGCCCGGGGCAACTACCAAGAGGCCATCGACTCGTACAAGAGTTTCAGCCGGCTACACCCGACGCACGCAAAGGTGGAGGACGGCTACGTCGCCTATCGCGTCGCCGAGTGCTTCGTGAAGGAGATGCCCAGCGATTTCTTCCTCTTGCCCCCGGCTTACGAAAAAGACCAATCCGCCATACGCGACGCGCTTCGTGAACTGGACAGCGCGCGCGTCAAGTATGCCGATTCCCCATACGCCAAGCCGGCTGAGGCCTACCGCCGCGAGGTGCTGCGCCGCCTCATCGAGCACGAGGTCTACGTGGCTCGCTTCTACCTTGATCGTGGCCATCCCAAGGCCGCCATCCTACGCATCGAGACGGCGCTGCGGCGCTATCCCGACTCGGGCCAGGAGGGCGAGCTGATGCTCGCACTGGGAGAGACGCACCTGGAGATGGGGAGGCCCGCCAAGGCCAAGCAGGTATTCGCGCGGGTCAAGAACGAGCTTGGCAGCAGCCTGCAGGTCAAGCGCGCCGAGCTCTTCCTGGAGTTCATTCGTCAGCGCTTCGGCGACAACCCCGTCGACAAGCCGACTGGCTAGCCAGGTCTTTCGCCACAGAGAGCGCAGGGGGCGCAGAGAGATCAGCGCGTTGAGTGTCTGAAGCCTTCGGGCAAGGCACCGATCAGGCGAGGGGCCCCGGGAAAGGGGAATGGTTCCGGACTCTGGATCCGAGCCCTCTGTTTCTCTTCCGGCCTGTGCGCTCTCTGCGCTCTCTGTGGTGAAGTCTTCGGGGGCGCTCGCCTCGCCGGGGACAGACGTGCGAGACTGCCAGGCTCATGGCCAGATTCGTGCCCAGCCCTGAAACCTTCGCGGTGGAAGAGATCCCCGCCTACTTGCCCTCGGGCGAGGGCGAACACGTCTATTTGTGGATCGAGAAGCAGAACCTGACGACGTTGGAAGCGGCCAATAGGCTGGCGCGCGCGCTTGGCGTCGACGCGCGCGACATAGGCTACGCCGGCATGAAGGACCGCCGGGCCACCACCCGGCAGTGGTTGAGCGTGCTCGGCGTGGATACGATCCGCGCGCAGGAGGCGCTGGTGGACGGCTTGCGCGTGCTGGCGGCCAGCCGGCACGGGAACAAGCTGCGGGTGGGCCATCTGCACGGCAATCGCTTTAACGTCGTGCTCAGGGACTTGGCCGCGGGCGAAGCGCAGACCATCACGGCAGCGCTGAACGAGCTTGCGGTGCACGGTGTGCCGAACCGCTACGGCCACCAGCGTTTCGGCGGCGGTGGAGGCAACTTGGCCGCCGGTCTGGCCGTGTTGCGTGGCGCACGGCGGGAGCCCGATGGCCGGCGGCGCAAGCTGCTGCTGTCTGCCGTGCAGTCCGCGGTTTTCAACCGTGTGCTGGAACTCCGGGCCGCGGAGGGCGGCTTGCTCACGGTGCGCACCGGCGACATTCTCGAAAAGGTCGTCTCGGGCGGACAGTTCGTCTGTGCGGACGTCGCGGTGGAGCAGGTGCGCGTGGACAGGGGCGAGATCGTGCCCACCGGACCCTTGCCGGGCAGCCGTGCACGCAGGCCGGCCTCTGGCACGGCGGCGCGCGAGCTCGAGGATCGCGCGCTCTCGAGCCTCGGCCTTGGCGCCGAAGAGCTCAGCCAGGTTGGCCGCTTCCTACCCGGCGCACGGCGGCCGGTCGTGGTCAGGGTCACACTCGGCGTGCCCGCGGCGATCGATGAATCGGACGGCTTGCGTTTGCGCTTTTCGTTGCCGGCTGGGAGCTACGCCACGGTCGTGTTGGAGGCGTTGGGCGTCGGGGAGGGGCGGGACGGCGAACCTGTGCTAGCTTCAATCGGCAAACCGGCAAGTTGAGTGGAGCCCATCAGCCATGCACATCACCGAACACATCCTCAATTTCACCCTATTCGGATCGGAATGGGTCCTATGGTTGCTCTTTGTCCTGTCGATTCTCTCGGTCGCGGTCATGGTCGAGCGTGCCATCGCCGTGTCGGGCCGGCTGGTCGACTTCGAGGGTGTGAGCGAGAAACTGCGGGACGCCATCGCCGCGGATGATCACAAAGCAGCGCGCGCGCTACTGGGTGAACCGCGTTCGCCCGAGGTACGCGTGGCGCTTGTCGGTCTCGAACAGATTCGCCGTGGTATCACCCCGGCCGTCGAGGCCATGGCCAGTGCTCGCTCGCGCGAACGCCTGGCCTTGGAGAAGCATCTGGGCATCCTTGGCACGCTCGGCAACAACGCGCCCTTCATCGGGCTGTTTGGCACGGTCCTGGGCATCATCAAGGCCTTCGCGGATCTGTCGAGAAACCAGGGCGGCGGTGCCGCCGTGGTCATGGCGGGCATCGCCGACGCCTTGGTCGCGACCGCCGTTGGCCTGCTCGTCGCCCTTCCGGCTGTGGTCGCCTACAACATCTTTCAAGGGCGCATCCGGAGAACCATGGGGCGCGTAGACGCCATGGCGCACTTGATCCTGACCGGCGCGCGCGACGAGGGGCGTGGGTTGCCGTCCGATGCCGCCAAGGATCCGGGCAAGGGAGCCTAGGGCCATGGCAGGCGCGGCCAGCCATTTCGAGGACGACGATTCGGGGCGGATGATCACGGACATCAACGTCACCCCGCTTGTCGACATCACGCTCGTCCTCCTCATCATCTTCATGGTCACGACGACGTACATCGTGAATCCGTCGATCAAGGTCGACCTGCCCAAGGCCGTCACGGGCACCGAGCAGGTGCGTACGACCCTGGCGTTGACTCTGACCAAGGATGGGCAGCTCTACCTCAACGGCGATCGGTCCGACGAGGCCAAGGTGGCCAAGCAGATCGCGGCGGAGTTGCCCAGAAACCCCGATCTCCAGGCCATCATTGCGGCCGACAAAGTCGTCCCACACGGGTCCGTGGTCCACATCATCGATTTCGTGAAACGAGCGGGCGTGCGCAAGTTCGCCATCAACGTGGATAGCACGGCGGCGGCCGCAGCCGCCGGGCAGAGCGTGGGCGCGGCAGGAGCGAGGTAGACCCTTCCGAGCCGCGCAAGGAGAGGTGAGGTGGCAATCACCGCGGGCACGCCTGGCCGTCACCCACACGCGTCTCTGTGGGGGTTCGTGGTGGCCGTCTCCCTGCACATGTTGGCGGTCTTCGGGCTTGCGCTCGTTCCGTCCCGCAGCGGGCAGGAAGGACGCATCATCTCGGTGGAGATACGCGAGATGCCGCCCGAGCCGCCACCACCGCCCGAGCCGCCGCCCGAGCCGCCGCCACCCCCAAAGCGCACGCCGTCCCGCCGCACGCAGCCGCCGCCACCACCCATGCCAAACCAGGCGCCCGAGACGGCGCCGAAAAGCGAGGAGCCGGTTCAAGCGGTCTTCGGTGTGACTCAGGATTCCGTGGTTGCGGGCGAGAGCCCGGTGGCCGTGCCCGTGGGCAACACCCTGATGACCAAGGATCGCACCTTGGCCGAGGCGCCGCCCCCTCCGCTGCCGGCGGCGCCGCCCCCTCCGCCGGTTTTCGAGCCCGTCGAGGAGGAGGCCGTGGCGGAGTTCCCCGAGGTCGTCGTCCAGCCGAAACCCGACTATCCCGAAATGGCCCAGCGCATGGGCATCGAGGGCAAGGTGCGCCTCAGGGTCGGCATCGACCGGAAGGGCAACGTCAAGTCCGTGCGCGTGCTCGAAAGGGCAGGCCATGGCATGGACGAAGAAGCGGCACGGGTAATCTGGCAGTACAAATTCAAGCCCGCCCGGCTCGCAGACGGCCAACCCGTCGATTTCGTCCTCACCTACGACTTCACCTTTCGAGCGCCGTCCTAGGGGGCGACCGCGGAGTGATTAGACAGGCACGTCGAGCGCGGATATCATCCTTTCGAATCTATGCGCTCTGCCTCGTGGGTCGGTCTTGCGCTTCTGCTCTCATTCTTGAGCGCGGGGACGCCGGTGCATGCTCAGGTCGTCAGGGGTACGCCCGCCGCACCACGCATGGAGCGCTCCTTCGACGTGCAGCTCTTCCATCCCGCGACCGGCGCGCGGAGTTACGTGACGCTAGACAGCGCCGAGGTTCTCGAACACCGGATGTGGCATTTCGGCTTGGTCACCAACTACGCGCACGAGCTGCTTTCCTACACCCTGCAGAACGTCGAGCCTCCCGCCAATCCGGTGACCATGGTGCCGGTGCAGAACCTGGCCACGGCCGAACTGGTGACCGCGGTGGGCATACGCAATCGCTTCGAGATCGGAGCGGCCTTGCCCTTGGTCGTGGTGTGGCGTGGCGATGGCTTCGACAGCTATGGCAGAGGGACCGGGGGCACACCCGCGGCCTTCGCGGTCGGCGATGTGCGCATCGAGGGCAAGGCCGAGCTCGTCGGCTTCGGCCGGGATCGCGATTTCTTGCTCAGCCTGTCCGCGGGGGGAACCTTGCCCACGGGGGACGAAACCGCCTTTCTCGGCGAGAAGAACGTGGCCGGCCGGGTCCGGGCTCTGCTCGAATATCAGCCCAGCGAGCGTTGGCGCGCCCTCGTCATGGCCGGCGGATTGCTGCGCGAGGAATCCCAATTCCTGGGCACGCCGCAGGGGCCGGCTCTCCTCTACGGCGCCGCGGTTGAGCTGCAGCCGAACGAGGAAATGGGCGTGCTCGGGGAGGCGATCGGCCGCTTCGGCTCGAGGTACCACGACACCAACCCTGCCGAGATCAACGCGGCCATGCGCTTCTATCTGCCGTCGAGGGTGAATCTGCTCATGGGGGCGGGCTTCGGGGTCAATCATGGTGTCGGCAGCCCGATGGTGCGTGCTTTCGTCGGGTTGGGCTGGGCGCCGGACTATCGCGACCGCGATCGCGATGGCTTCGCGGACATCGATGATCGCTGTCCCGACGAGTCCGAGGACTGGGACGGCTTCCAGGATCAGGACGGCTGCCCGGATCCGGACAACGACGCCGACGGCATTCCGGATGGCGTGGACCGCTGCCCGAACGAGCCCGAGGACAAGGACACGTTCCAGGACGAGGACGGTTGCGCGGAGCCGGACAACGACGGCGACGGCATCCGCGACCTCTACGACGCCTGTCCCAACCAGAAGGAGGACGGCAAGGGCAAGCGCGCCACCGATGGTTGTCCGAGCACGACGGAGGACGGCGATGGCGACGGGATCCATGATGCTGCGGACAAGTGCCCCGAGGAGCCCGAAGACAAGGATGGCTGGGAGGACGGGGATGGCTGTCCCGACTACGACAACGATGGCGACGGAATCCCGGACGCCTACGATAGCTGCCCCGACCAACCCGAGGATCCCGACGGCTTCGAGGACGCCGATGGGTGCCCCGAGCCCGACAACGACTACGACGGCATTCCCGATGTGCGCGATCGATGCCCCAATCAGCCCGAAACCATCAACTACTACAGGGAGGAGGACGGCTGTCCCGACCCGGGGCCCGAGCTGGTGCGCTTAGGCAAGAAGGACGCGAAGGTCTATCTCTCGGAGCCCATCCGCTTCCGCACGGGCGCAGGCGGCAAGCCACAGCTCACCATGAACGGCAACATGATGGTGGCGCTCGTCGCGCGCGTGCTCTCCGGCCACACCGAGGTGGCCATGATTCGCATCGAAGTTCGCGGCAAGGACTTGAGCAAGGAGGCCGCCCAGGAACGCGGCGAAGTCGTGCGCGACGGCTTGGTCAAGAATGGCATGGATGCCAAACGCCTGAAGGTCGTCGGTATCGGGGCGGGGCCGAACCGCGTGGAGTTCATCATCGAGAGCCGGGTCAAGCCCCGGCCGAATCTGCCGGCCATCCCGGCTGCGGAGACATCGCCAACGACGCCCACCCCAGCCCCCGGCCGAGGGCATGCCGATCCCGACGAGCCGCCCCAGAAGGAGGCACCCTAGCGCGCGCGACCGCGCGGGGCATGAGCCATGAAGACCCATGGATGGAGTGCCACCGACGTCGGGCTGAAGCGCGACCACAACGAGGACAGCTTCCTCTGCAGTGACAGCATGGGGCTCTATGCGGTCGCCGACGGGATGGGCGGGCACCAAGGCGGCGAACAGGCGAGCCGCATGGCGGTCGAGATCCTGGAAAAGGAAATGGCCCGGCGGCTTGTGAGTACGACGGATGGGGCCAAGCCGAACGCCGTCGCGGAGGCCATGCGCGAGGCGACGATGCTCGCCTCCCGCGAGATCTACGAAAGCGCCCAAGCCAGTCCCGAGCGCGCGGGCATGGGCACCACGCTGACCGGTCTGTGTTTCCACGATCAGAGCGTCACTCTGTGCCACGTGGGCGATTCGCGCGCCTACCTGGTCCGCGACGGCCGCGCACGCCAGCTGACCGAAGACCACTCGTGGATCCAAGAGCAGGTGCGCGCCGGGCTGCTATCGCCGGGCGACGCCATCGTGTCGCGCTTTCGCAACATCATCACGCGCTCGGTGGGGTTCGAACCAACGGTGACGCCCGATCTGGTCACCATGCCGGTCGAGGCCGGCGATTGCTACCTCCTGTGCTCGGATGGGCTTTCCAATTACTTCTCGGTGGAGGAGATCGGACGCGTGCTCGCGGGCCAGTTCTATGGTGAAGCAGGCCGGGCCCTGGTCGAAATCGCGAACGAGCGGGGCGGCGACGACAACATCACTTGCGTTGTCGTCTACGTCGCCAACACTCTCAGCCGAGGACCTTGCTGACCAGCTCTTCGATTCTCGTGCGCGGTGCTGCACCCACGAGCTGGCCGGCGACCTGCCCGTTCTTGAACAGCAGGAGGGTTGGGATGCTACGGATTCCGAACTGCGTGGGAACCATCTGGTTGTGGTCGATGTCGCACTTGCCCACGCGAAGCTTGCCGGCATAGGCGGCCGCGATGGCCTGGAGGTGGGGTGCGATGGCGTGACACGGAGCGCACCAGTTCGCCCAGAAATCCACCAGGACCGGCAGGGTCGCACTCGCGACCTCGGTTTGAAAGTTGCTGTCCGTGACCTCGAAAGTGTTGGGGCTTGCCATGCGGCAGTTGTAGCATGGAATGACTCGGAGTTTGTGCCGGATGGCCGGCAATGCTAGCTTCTTTCTGCGTTCAACGCGCGCGTTCACTGATGTCTGTCAAGTGCTTCCTGCCACAAGGGGTGGTTGATTCCTGGATAACCGCTGACAAGGTCGAGTTGTCGGGCGAGGTCATGGTTTTTCGTGGCAGTTCCCTGAGCTTGCGGTTGGTGCCTGGCTTCTACTTCGATCACGTGGCGGGTGGGAGGGACGAAGACCACCGGTTGCTTGGCCGAGTCAAGAGCAAGGCGGCGGTTGCCGCGCTGGGCGCCGAGGTGTACATGAATTCCTTGATCCTGGGTGAGACGGCCTACGAGGTGGAAGCCGGGTTCGTCGCCAAGCCTCTTGATTCGGCGTGCACGCGCCAAGCCCTGATAGCCGTGCTGCTAGCTGCTGGATACTGAGGGCGCTCGCCACCAAGACGTCGACTCGTCGCCGCCGAGCCATCTCCCATGAATCGCGTCGTCATCGGCACCCGCGGCAGCCCGCTCGCACGTTGGCAGGCGGCGCACGTGGCCTCGACTCTGAGCGCGGCCCACGGCGGCTTGCGTGTCGAGGAGCGCATCGTCGTGACCGAGGGGGATCGGCTTGGCAGCGGCACCCTGTGGAATGCCGGGGGCAAAGGGGTCTGGGTCAAGGAGATCGAAGCCGCGCTGCTGGCGCGGGAGATCGATCTGGCGGTGCACAGCATGAAGGATGTGCCGGGCGAATTGGCGCCTGGCCTCGTGTTGGTCGCTGTGCCGGGCCGTGCTGACGTGCGGGATGCCGTGGTCAGCCACACCGGCAAAGGGCTCGACGCCTTGCCCAAAGCGGCCCGCGTTGGCACCACCAGCCTGCGCCGCGCCTGCCAGCTCAAGGCGGCGCGTCCCGATCTCGATATCCAGATTCTGCGCGGCAATCTCGACACCCGTCTGCGCAAGGTCGCAGACGGCGTGGTGGACGCCGCGGTCTTGGCTTGTGCCGGACTCGACCGGCTTGGGCTTGCCGAGCGCATCGCCGAGCGACTGCCCGTCGAACGCATGCTCCCGGCGGTCGGGCAGGGCGCCTTGGCCGTGGAGGCGCGGGCCGACGACGGGTGGGCGCATCGGATTTGCGAGGTTCTGACCGACAGAGAAACCGCAACGGCCGTTGCTGCGGAGCGGGCATACCTGGCTCGCCTGGGAGCGAGTTGCCGGACTCCAGTGGCCGGCTACGCGCGCGTCGCAGGCGGCGTCATGACGATGCTTGGGCTCGTGGGCCGGCCCGACGGCTCCGAGATCATCCGCGACCGCATGAACGGGCGTGCCGACGATCCACTGGGGGTCGGGGTCGCCCTGGCCGATCGCCTGCTGGCGCGCGGGGCTGCGGCGATCCTTGCGGCCACCCGCTGAGGTAGGTCCCTGACGCAATCGGACTCGTCAGTTTTTGCGCTTTCCTGCCGATGCATCCTATGATCGATTCTCAGCCACCATGCGGCCCGGCGTCTTCGCCATTGGACTTCTTGCCCTCGTGGGCGTGGCGGCGTGTGCCCATCGCCCGGCCAACCAGGTCGAGATCGACCAGCTCAATCGTTCCATCGAGGCTCTGCGAATGCAGAATGCTTCCTATGCCAAGCAAGTGGAGGAGCTGGAGAACCGTATCTTCATCCTGAGCGACCGGCTCGAAAGCCAGCAGATCAACGAGGAAAGGACAGAGGCTCCCCGTTTGCCCACGGTGGCCCTGCACCCGACACCGCCAGCGCCAGCCGCGGTTTCCCAGATACCGTCGGGGACAGAAACCGCCGTAGAACCCGAAGTCGAGTACGTCGGTGAGGCAGCCAAGCACAGCGAGCGCAGGCCGGTGCTACGCCTACATGGCGATTCCGGAGAGCTGACGGTGCCGCGGCGAGCCACGGGCTCCCCAGCGACCATTCGTGTCCTCCGGGAAGGGACGCCGCGCACGCACAAGGAAGACCGTCCGGAGATACTGGCCCTCTATCGTGAGGCCCTCGCGGCACTGCAAGTGGGCAAGCATGAGGAGGCTGCGCAAGGGTTCAGGGAATTCTTGCAGTCCTACCCCGGCCACGACCTGGCGGACAACTCGCAGTACTGGCTCGGGGAGTGTTTCTATGACCGCAAGGACTACGCTCAGGCCGTGCGAGAGTTTCGCCAGGTCATCGAGCACTACCCGAACGGCAACAAGGTTCCCGACGCCCTGCTCAAGGTAGGGTTCAGCTACCTAGCCCTCGGCAGTCCGGAGGCCGGCCGGCAGACCCTCGCGCAACTGCAACGTTCGTATCCGCGCCATGAGGCGGCCGTGCTGGCCGCTTCGCGTCTGATAGAAATGGATCGCCCGAGCTCCGTGCGCTCCGCGGGCGACTCCGCCAGGGCGGCGGCCCCAGCCGCCAAGGGCGCGCACGCTTCCGAGGAGGCCCCGTGAAACCCCGAAAGCTCCCGCTCTTGCTCGCAATCGCAATCCTAGGCCCCACGCCCAGTCTGGTCTTGGCCCAGGACGGAGTCAGCATCGGCAACCTCGGCGCTACCCGAGTTCCACGCGAGGTCAGGGCGCTGCAGAGCGCGCAGGCGGATCCCTATCAGCCGGACTCGATGTACGAGGCGGGCGACTCGCGGGGCGACGTGCCGGGAAGGGTCATCGGGTCCAGGTCCCTCGGCAGTGGCAAGAAGGATCCGAGCGCCAGACGTATCGAGAGCACGGCCGAGAGCCTGTCCGCGCCCGGGGGCGTCCTGGGAATGGACTCGCAAGCGGGCGAGAGCAAGGAAACCATCACTGCGGCGCCGACGGGCGGCCCCGTGCCGGAGTTGCACGTGGTCGCCAAGGGCGACACGCTGTGGTCGCTCTGCTCCAGGTACTTCGGCGATCCGTGGCGCTGGCCGCGCCTGTGGGCGGCCAATCCCGTCATCACCAATCCGCACTGGATCTTTCCGGGCGACGTCATCAGGCTTGGCGAAGGCGGCGGTGCCATGCCATTGGCGCCCTCCGAACCGGCCGAGGCGCCTCGCTCCGGCATGACCTCCGTGAACCGGGTCGGTGCCGAACGCGGCAATGCGGTTCTGCTGCGCGAGCTGGGGTTCATCGAGTCCCGCGATCTCGAGCAGGCCGGAACCATCAGTGGTTCCCGCGAGGAGAAGATCATGCTGACCTCCGGGGATCAGGCCTATCTGATCTATCCCGAAAAGCACCCCCTGCGAGCCGGTGAGCGCTACTCCGTGTTCGAGACCGACACGGATCATCCGGTGATCGACGCCACGAGCGGCAAGACCTACGGGTACCTGGTCAGAATCCAGGGCGACCTCATCGTGAATCAGATCGCGGAGAACAACATCGCGCGCGCCACGTTGGTCGACACTGCCCAGCCCATCGAACGCGGCGCACGGGTGAGCGCTTTCGTTCGCCAGTTCAAGCGCATCGAGCCGCGGCCGAGCAACGTGACCCTGGAGGCCAGGGTGATCACGACGTTCGAGCCCAACATCCTGCTCGGCCACGGCCATTTCGTGATTCTCAACCGGGGCAAGAAGGACGGCGTGCAAGTCGGCAACCGGACTTTCGTCATCCGCCGCGGCGACGGCTACCGAGCGACCCTCGAGGCCTGGGAGAAGCACGACCCGAGCATGCCCAGGGAAGTCGTGGCCGAAATCCTGGTGGTCGACGTGCGCGACAACGCATCGGTGGCCTGGATCGCGCGCTCCAGCAAGGAGCTGAAGGTCGGCGAGATCACCGAGATGCGCAAGGGCTACTAGCCCGCCACCCTTCCCCGGAGATGAGGCAGTCTGTCCGACGATCCTCGTCGATGACGCAATCGTTGTGAATAGTGCGGGCTAGGGTCCTGTCGCGGCCAGCCCTCCCGGCCCAGGGGATGGACCAACTCTTCGGGATCACGTGGGTTTTTTCACAAGCCCTTGATCTTCTTGCGGGCAGGCGCTATCAGCTTGCCCACCCAATGGAGCTGGCCGGAAACCAAGAACGGGTTTTGCCGAGAAGATCAAGCATGGCTCCATCATCGATTCCCTCACCGCGTTGCCGGCTCGGCGTGGCGTCGACCGGATTGCTGCCGGCGTCGCCACCGGTCGGCTTGGGCGACCCACGCTATCCCGCGTGCCTTCGCTGTCTTCCCGCGCCACCAAGGAGCCTGTGGGTCGTCGGACGCCTGCCCGAGCCGGGGGAGCGGCTGGTCGCCATCGTGGGGGCGCGCGCGGCTAGCGGCGCGGGCTGCGAGATCGCGCGTGCCTTGGCCGCAGATCTCGGGCGCAGCGGCATCGCCATCGTTTCGGGTGGCGCCTTCGGCATCGACGCGGCTGCCCACCAGGGTGCCCTAGCCGCGCGGGCCGCGACCTTCGCAGTGCTCGGATGTGGCACGGACATCGTCTACCCGGATCGTCACAAAGGCCTTTTTTCGGCAGTGGGCAGAAGCGGTGGTCTGTTGTCGGAATACCCTCCGGGCACCAAGCCGCGGGCCGGGCAGTTCCCGGCACGAAACCGCATCATCGCGGCGCTGGGCGAGGCCGTCGTCGTTGTCGAGGCCGCGCAGCGCTCGGGCGCGCTCATCACGGCATCCCGGGCGCGCGAGCTTGGCCGCGTCCTGCTCGCGGTCCCGGGCAGTTCGGGTACCGATGCGCTTGTGCGCGCCGGGCAGGCCTTGCCCGTGACCTCGGCCGTGGACGTAGAGCGGGCGCTGGCCGGCGAGCTCTCGCCATCGGCACCGTCCCGGCCCTCGTCAGGTCCGCTCGCGGCGGTGCTGCAGGCCCTCGACTCTGGCGCGGCCACGGCGGCGCAGCTCGGCCAGCGGCTGGGGCTGCCCCTGCCCACGCTGCTGGCCCTCCTGACCGAGGCCGAGCTCGATGGCTTCGTCGAGCGCAAAGGCGGCGACATCTACGAGGTGAACGGAAGTGCCTGCTAAGAGAAAGACCCGCGCCAAAGCCACGCCCGAAGCCGAGAAGTCCCGAGCGGGAAGTGGCGGTGCGCAGAAGAAACGGACTGCCTCGCCCAAGGGGCGCGGCATCCTGGTCATCGTCGAATCGCCGGCTAAGGCGAGCACAATCAAGAAATACCTGGGCCAAGGTTTCGAGGTGAAGGCTTCGATAGGGCACGTCAAGGATCTGCCCAAAGCGTCCATCGGCATCGACCTCAAGCACGACTTCCGGCCCGCGTACGTCGTCATCGATGCCAAGAAGAGGATCATCGCCGAGATCAAGGCAGCGGCCAAGCGGGCGGCGCAAGTCCTGCTGGCGCCCGATCCCGATCGCGAAGGCGAGGCCATCGCCTGGCACATCGCCGACGAGATCCGACCCTGCAACGGCAGCATTCACCGCGTGCTGTTCAACGAGATTACGAGGAAAGCGGTGCTCGAGGCCATCGCCCATCCGGTCGAGCTCGACCGCAACAAGTACGATTCGCAGCAGGCGCGGCGCGTGCTGGACCGACTGGTGGGCTATCAGATCAGCCCGATTCTGTGGGCCAAGGTGCGGCGTGGCCTTTCCGCGGGTCGGGTGCAGTCGGTGGCCGTGCGCCTGCTGGCCGAGCGTGAGGAAGAGATCAAGGCATTCCGTAGCGAGGAATACTGGACCGTCGAGTTCGATGTCGAGGGCGAACGGCCCCCGGCCTTCGTGGCGCGGGTGACCCGGCTCGACGGCGAGAAACCGACGCTGGTGCACGAGGGGCAGGCGCAGGAGATCGTCGAGCTGGCCCGCCAGTCGCCGCTGCAGGTGGCGGCGGTGGAGCGCAAGGAGCGCCGCAAAAACCCGCCGCCGCCGTTTGTCACCTCGCGCCTGCAGCAAGAGGCGTCGAGCAAGCTGCGCTTCTCGCCCAAGCGCACCATGGCCCTGGCCCAGCGCCTCTACGAGGGCGTCGAGCTGGGAGCCGAGGGGCCGACCGGCCTCATCACCTACATGCGCACGGACTCGACGCGCGTCTCGGAGGATGCCGTGGCCGCCGTGCGCGATCTCATCGGCAGCCGCTTCTCCCCCGCCCACCTGCCCGCCGAGCCGAACGTCTACAAGACGAAGAAGAGCGCGCAGGATGCGCACGAGGCCATCCGGCCCACGCTGCTCGACCACGATCCGGAGCGCGTGCGTATCCTGCTCACGGACAACGGCGGCGGCCGCGATGCCCGCGAGATCGACGACTTGGTCAAGCTCTACACGCTCATCTGGAATCGTTTTCTGGCTTGTCAGATGGCGCCGGCGGTTTTCGAGCAAACCGCGATCGACATCACGGCGTGTCGCGTAGGACTGCGCGCCAGCGGCCAAGTCATGCGTTTCCCCGGCTTTCTCGACGTGTACGCCGAGAGCCAAGAGGACACGGTCGCCGAGGACGAAAGCATCGGCAGCCTGCCCGAGGTGAGAGAGGGCGAGAGGCTGCGCCTGCTCGGGGCGAGGCCCGAGCAGCACTTCACGCAGCCTCCGCCGCGCTATTCGGAAGCGACGCTGATACGTGATCTGGAAGAGAAAGGAATCGGCCGGCCTTCGACCTACGCCGCTATCCTTTCCACGGTGCAGGACCGCGGCTACGTCGAGAAACGCGAGGGCCGCTTGGCACCGACCGAGCTGGGCGTGGTGGTCAACGGCCTTCTCGTCAAGAGCTTCCCCGATATCCTCAACGCCGATTTCACTGCGCAGATGGAAGAACGGCTCGACCTCGTCGAGGAGGGCACGGCCGACTGGAAGCGGCTTCTGCGCGACTTCTACGAGCCCTTCGAGCGCGATCTGGTGCGCGCCAAGGTCGAGATGCGCGACCTCAAGCGCGAGGAAGAGCCGACCGAGGAGATCTGCGATAAGTGCGGCAAGCCCATGGTCATCAAGTGGGGGCGCAACGGCTACTTCCTGGCCTGCTCGGGCTACCCCGGGTGTCGCAACACCAAGGAATACACGCGCAACCCCGACGGCTCTCTGACCATCCTGCCCGCCACGCGGCCGTCGGACCAGATCTGCCCGGC
Organism: Deltaproteobacteria bacterium; assembly: GCA_016935975.1. Taxonomy (GTDB): domain Bacteria; phylum Myxococcota_A; class Polyangia; order Fen-1088; family Fen-1088; genus Fen-1118. Next base: position 2,279 of record JAFGPX010000315.1, on the reverse strand, counting down.
CTGCAACTCGCCCATGGTGGTGCGGCGCGGCCGCTTCGGCGAGTTTCTGGCCTGCTCGCGCTATCCCGAATGCAAGACCACGAGCCCCATGCCGCTCGGCGTGGACTGTCCGCGGCAGGGCTGCGGTGGCTATCTGACCGAGAAACGCTCCAAGCGCGGCAAGGTCTTCTATGGTTGCTCGAACTACACCAAGTCGAAGTGCGACTTCGTGTCCTGGGATCGGCCCGTGCCCAAGCCCTGCCCGAAATGCGGCGCGCCCTTCGTCGTGCAGAAGGTCACACGTTCCGGCGTGCGTCTGCGCTGCATCGCCGAGGGCTGTGGCTGGACCGCCGCTTCCGAGGACAGCGACCTCGAACAGGCGTCGTAGCCGGAAAGAACCACAGAGGACACGAAGGGCGCAGAGCCGGACCGTGAAAAGAAGGGTTTGGCTCCGACTCCGGAAGAGCAGACTCCTCCGGCCTCTGTGTCCTCCGTGTCCTCTGTGGTGAAGAGACTCCCGGGACGCGGGTTTCTGGCGGCGGTGTCCGGTCAGGGCTAGGATCGCCGCAGATGGAACCACTCGTCGAGCTATTCCGCCAGCACCTGGAAAGCGAGAGGCGCGCGTCGCCGCACACCGTGCGCGCCTACCTGGCGGATATCGAGGAGTTCTTTGCGCATGTGCGCGCGCGGCGGAACGGGGCGGGCAGCCAAACGCCGGTGCGCGCCGAGGAGCTGGGCGCCATCGCCTGCCGATCCTACCTGGCATCCTTGCACGGCAAGAACGATCCGGCCAGCGTGGGCCGCAAGCTCTCTTCCCTCAAGACCTGCTTCCGCCTGCTGGTGCGCCGCAAGCTCATGCCGTCGAGCCCAGTCGGGGCTTTGCGCGGGCCCAAGCGGGCGTACCACTTGCCGGCCTTCTTGGGCAAGGAAGAAGCTTCGCGCCTGCTGCAACCGGCGCCGGCCAGGGCGCATACCGCGTTCGAATGTGCGCGCGATCAGACCTTGCTCGAAATCCTCTACGGCAGCGGTCTGCGCATCTCCGAGGCCTGCAACCTCGACCTCGGGGACGTGGTCCCCGATGGCGGCGGGGCGCAGGTCAAGGTGCGCCAGGGCAAGGGCGGCAAGGACCGTATCGTGCCCGCCGGGGCCAAGGCCTGGCGGGCCCTGGGCGCCTACTTGCCGCTGCGGGCCAGCCTGCTCGCCGAGATCCTCGCGCGAGGCCGGCCCGCCGCCGTGGAGGCCCTCTTCCTCTCGCGCCGGGGCAGGCGCATGGGCGACCGCGAGGCCCGGCGCAAGCTCGACCGGCGCGAGCGCGAAACCGCCGTCAAGCGGGTTTCGCCGCACGCCCTGCGCCACAGTTTCGCCACGCACCTCCTCGGCGAGGGCGCGGATCTGCGCTCGATCCAGGAGATGCTCGGCCATGCCAGCCTGCGCACCACCCAGCGCTACGCTCAGGTGGACATCGATCATCTGATGCGCGTCTACGATCGCGCACACCCTCGCGCCACGCTGCGAACGCGGTAAGCTCCGCGCATGGCACCCACCAAGACCCACGCCACCACCGTTCTGGTCGTGCGCCAAGGCGGCAAGATCGTCATGGGCAGCGACGGCCAGGTCACTATGGGCCAGACCGTGGTCAAGTCCGGCGCGCGCAAGCTGCGCCGGCTCGGCGACGGGAAGATCCTCGCCGGTTTCGCCGGCTCGGCGGCCGACGGGCTGACCCTCTTCGAGAAGCTCGAGGCCAAGCTCAAGGACGCGGGCGGCAACCTCATGCGCGCCGCGGTCGAGCTGGCCAAGGACTGGCGCACGGATCGCATCCTGCGCCGGCTGGAGGCCTTGCTGCTCGTTGCGGATCGCGAGCACATCCTCATGCTCTCGGGCACCGGCGACATCATCGAGCCGGATGCCGACTCGGCCGCCGTGGGCTCGGGCGGCAACTTCGCCCTGGCGGCGGCGCGGGCGCTTCTGGCCGAGACCAGGCTTTCGGCACGCGAGATCGTCGAGCGCAGTCTGCGCATCGCCGCCGACATCTGCGTGTACACCAACACCACCTTCAGCTTCGAGGAGATCTAGGCATGGCCGGCAGCGACAAGCGCGGACAGGCGCTCACCCCGCGCGCCATCGTCGAGGAGCTGGACCGCTACATCGTCGGGCAGCGGGCCGCCAAGCGCGCGGTCGCCGTGGCCCTGCGCAATCGCTGGCGGCGGCAGCAAGTGCCCGAGCCCATGCGCGACGAGATCTCGCCCAAGAACATCATGCTCATCGGGCCCACCGGCGTGGGCAAGACCGAGATCGCGCGG
>JAFGPX010000314.1 GCA_016935975.1 Deltaproteobacteria bacterium | reverse complement strand
GGGCTCCGCGCTCGCCGGCCCGGCTTTTCGGGGCCAGCGTGTCCCCGCAGACAGTGGCCAAGTACAGACCCGCGAATCTCACTCGGGGCCGGGGCCAGAAGTGGAAGTCGTTTTCGGGGCCCCACCGGGTACCGGCATCACCAAGTCGGCAGCCGTGCTCGGCGGTCGAGTCGTCGCGGTCCCCCGCCACCTGGCGTGCGCCGACCACAACCGCCAAGCCATCATCGTCGGCCGAAGCCGACCGTGCGTGTCGCCGAGAAGTCCCTCGCCACCCGGGGGATGGGGTTCTTGCGGCGGACAGCCCTTCGCACAGCCTGGCCGCACCGTGCGCGACCGCGGCCCGCCGCGTTCTCGATCTCACGCGGCCATCGCGCCGGCTACCCAGCCACGAGCCCGCGCAAGGCCTGGTAGTCGATCTTGTCGTGCGAGCCGCGGGGCAGCGCCGGCAGGAAGACGATGGTGCGCGGGAGCTTGTAGCTTGCCAGACGCTCGGCGAGAAAGGCGCGCACGGCGACCTCGTCGAGCGCCTGCCCGGGCTCGGGCGCGATGAACGCGGCGAGCGCGGGCTCGCCGAAGCGCTGGTAGGAGACGACCGCGGCCTCGCCGACTCCAACCAGCGCGCGCAACGCCTGCTCGACCTCGACCGTGGAGAAGCGCTTGCCGCCGACCTTGACCACGCAATCGAGACGGCCGAGCAAGCGAAACCCGTCGTCGCCCGCCCGCTCGGCGGCATCGCCGGTGGCGAGCCAAGCGCCGGGCGCGCCGCCGCCCCAGGGCGACATCACCTCGAGAGCCCCGCTGTCGGGGTCGATGCGCCAGCGCACTTCCCGCATCGCCCGATAGTGGTCGGGCCAGGCCCGGAGCGCGACGCCGCCCAGCTCGGTGGTGCCGTAGAAATCGCGCACGGCCGTGCCGAAGCGGGTCGCGAAGGCCTCGGCGACGGTTGGGTCAAGCGGCGCGCCGGAAGAAAGGAAGAGGGTGGCCGAACGCGGAACCTTCGACTTGACCGCGGCCCTGACCAGAAAGCGATAGTGGGTGGCGGTGCCGACCACCAGGCCGGGACGATGCTTCACCAGCAGCTCGAGCATGGCCGAGCCGGCGAGATCGGTGGCCACCACGGTCTCGGCTCCCTCGACGAGGGGCAGCACCAAGCCGTAGAAGAAGCCGAGCAGGTGGAAGGGCGGAACGAAGCTCAGCACGCGCCCGCCTGCCGGTAGCGACAGCACCGAGGCGAGCGCTTCGGCCTGGCGATAGAGCTGGAAGCCCTGTTTGTCGATGACCTTGTTGTCGCCGGTGCTGGCCGAGGTCAGAAGCGAAGCGAACGGCTCGTCGTCGGCCGGCAGGGTCAGCCAGTCGGGCGGCTCTGCCAGGGGTGCGCTTGCTGCAAGCAGCTCCCCGAGCGCCACGCGGCCGTCCCCGGGTGCGACGTCGTCAGACAAGACGCGCATGTCGGGACGCTCTCGCCAAAGCACCTCGGCCTCGCGTCGCAGGCCCGGGTCGAGGAGCACGGGCCGGCGGCGCGTTCCCCAGGCGGCCAGCAAGGCCGCCACAATCCAGCCCGGCTGCGCGAAGGCGATACCGACTGGCCCCTCGCCGTCGAGAAAGGACGGTCGCAAGCGGGCCGCCGCCCCGAGGATCTCAGCCGCTGTCCACGCGCGCTCACGAGTCCGGACGAGCGTCCGACCCAGGTCGCCCACGAGCGAAGCAAGGATCCCCTCGCGAGCCGACTCCTTCTGTGGCGCCTTCACGCGGCGACGCTAGCACGAGCCGGGGGGCGCGCAATCGCGCCCCATCGTCCCGTCGCGCCGAGCCGTGACGAGACTGAGCGCAACGTGGGGGTGGCGGCCCGACGGGCGGGTACCGAGGGCAGGGCGAACCCGAGTTTCAAGCTAGGAACGCGTGGGCGAAGCCAGCGCGGCCACCACGCGCGCGACATCGAGAACGACTTGGCCGGCCACCAGAGTCTGGCCGGTGAACACCGCGCCTTCCCCCGTGCGAACCACGAGTTCGACATGGTGATCGAGCCTCTGCCCGGGCACGACCTCGCCGAGCCATCGCACGGAAGCCAGCTTGGCCACGACCGGAACCTTGGCGCCATCGCGCGCTTCGCCGGCCTTGCCGGTCGCGGCCCGCAGCAGGCCACAGCATTGGCAGAACGATTCGACGATCAGACTGGCGGGATAGCCGTCCGCCGCCTCACCCCCGTCGTAGCAGGGCTCGCTGGCCGTGATCTCCTTGTAGCCGACGAGCCGCGACCGCGTCCCCGGCTGCGCGAGAACCAACGCGCTGTCGACCAGCAGAGCCGGCGGCCGATGCGGGAGGGCCCGCTCGACGAAGCCGGCATCGAGAGCGCGCGCCGAGGCAAGATCCCACGACCACGCGGCCGCCGCCTGGCCGGATCCGAGATCGGAGTTTGGCGCGGCCCCGACGAGCATGGTCAACTCCGCGGCCGGCCCGCGCCCGGACGCGGTGACCTCCACGAGGGTGCCCCCGGGCTTGGCGTCCCCGATGCGAAAGCGAGCCGACACGACGTCGCCCGGGAAGAACGGCGACTGAAAGCGGCAAGAGACGATCTCCTTGAGCTGCGTGTTGCCGCAGAGGAAGGTAGACGCGGCCTGCGCCAGGGCCTCGATCAAGAAGACACCGGGCAAGATGGGCGCGCCCGGATAGTGTCCCCGGAACAAGCTCTCGTCGTCGAGGCGAAGGTGGGCCCGAAAACCGTCCGCGCTGACGGGACCGGCCCGCCAATCGGCGATGAAGGGCGAGGACCTCATGCCGACACCACCGTCGTGCTGTGGTAGCCCGCGTTCGTCACGTGGTAGAGCAGCACGCGCTCGACCGCGCCGGCCGTGCCGTCGACGACGCGCACCTCGGCGGGCACGGCGCGGCTGGCCACGGCGCGCACCGCCAGCTCGAAACCGAGCGCGCTCGCCACCGCGAAGTCGCCGGTCAGATGGCGGTAGACGCCGACCGCCAGGCCAGGCGCCCGCGCGCGCAGGCCCCGAGCCACCTCGGCGTAGATGCCATCGAGTCCGGGCTCTCCATTGGCGCCGACCAGCAACAGACCGATGTCCCCCTGCCGCGTGCCCGCGTCGCGCAGTCCTTGCGCGACGAATTCAAGCTCCTCGCTCACCCTGAGCGCCGGCCATCGCCGCAAGGAGCCGCGCGCCCGCACGCCGAGAAGGCGAGCCAGCGGCTTCGGCCCCACCCTCGGCGCGGCCAGGACGAAGGCCGCGGCCCCTTCGCCGGGCAACGTCCCCTGCCCCGCCGCCCGCTTGCCCGCAAGCGGCGCCAGCGCGGTCGCATCGGTCCCGTACCAGCCGAGCAAGTGGCCGTGCATCTCTTGCAACTCGACCAAGGCCTCGACGCCGCACACGACCGCGTGCCGGGCGCGGCCCGCGCGCAGGAGATGCGCCCCATGCCACAGCGCCGATTCGAACGACAGGGCATCGTGCGCGAAGGTCTGGTTCTCGCCCCGAAAGCCGAAGGTCAAGGCCAGCTGCGAGGCGAGCGCGTTCTTCACCGAGTTGACGAAGTACGCCGGCTTGGCGGCCTTTTCGCCGAGCTTGATCAGATTCTCCAGGAAGACGATCTCGTCGCCCTCCTCGGCCCAAGCCGTGCCGACCGCGACGGCCGTTGCGCCGCCGCGGGCCGGGGCCTCGGCGCAAGCGTCGAGCGCACGCCGCACGGCCAGAATCGACATCTCTTGGCCGCGGCCCATGCGCTTGATGCGTTCCGGGAGAGAAAGGTCTTGCTCGGTGGCAGCATCGAGCCGGTACGCCGCCCATGGTTCTTGCGCGACCGCCGACGGGGCCGGCCGGCTGACCGGCGCGGGACCGGGCCGCACGGCACCGGCGGCCACGATGTCGGCCGTGCAGGCGACGTATGTCACGTCGCCGCCTCCCGACTTCCGGCCCGGCGGAACAGGAGTGCGCTGTTGTTGCCGCCGAAACCCAACGAGGTGCTCATGGCCACGTCGAGCTCGGCCTCGCGGTACTCGGCGACGGGCGCCAAGGGGATCTTGGGATCGACCTTGCGCAAGCCGAGGTTCGGCGGAATGGCCTGCCGTTCGAGGGCCAGCACCGCCACGATGGCCTCGATGGCGCCCGCCGCGGCGAGCGTGTGCCCGAAGAAGCGCTTGGTCGAGGACACGGCGGGCGGCATTTCGCCGAAGATTGCGCGAATCGCCCTGGCCTCCACCGGATCGTTGTCGGCCGTGCCGGTGCCGTGCGCGTTGATGTAGTCGACCGCGGCGGGCAGAAGCCCCGCGTCGGCGAGCGCGATGCGCATGGCCTCGGCCAGGCCGCGGCCTTCGGGCTGCGGCGCCGACACATGATGGGCGTCGCAGGTGTTGCCGCATCCAACGAGCCAGGCGCGCACGCGCGCCCCGCGCGCCCGGGCGTGCGCTTCCGACTCCAGCACGAGCACGCCCGAGCCCTCGCCCACCGACATGCCCTTGCGCTCGGCATCGAAGGGCCGGCAACCGTCGGGCGAAACGAGCATGAGCGAGCCAAAACCGTTGAGCACCACGCGATTGAGCGAATCGACCCCTCCGGCCAGCACCACATCCGCTTCCCCGGCCGCGATGAGATCGCCGCCGAGCCCCAGCGCGGAGCCGCCCGAAGCACAGGCGTTGCTGACCGTCGCGCGAAACCCGCCGAGCCCAAACCGCTCGGCAACGCGATCGGTGGCGTTGCAGCAGGCGCGCTCGTCGAGGCCCCGCGCGTCGACGCGCTTCTCGCCGAAAAGGCCCACGAGGAACTCCTCGGTGAACATCATGCCGCCCGTGAGCGCGCCCAGAACCACCGCGCCGCGCTCGGCGGCAAAGCCGTCGGCACGGAGGCCGGCGTCCGCATAGGCTTGCCCTGCCGCCCACACGGCCAGGTGATCGCTGCGCGAGCCGGCGGCGAGACCGCTGCGCCGGGCCGGATCGCCCGTCACCTCGCCGACCGGCAGCTTGCCGCAACGCTGGGACTCGAACAGCGACAGGGGACGCAGGCATTCGCGCCCGGCGGCGAGCGAGCCCCAGGTTTCGTCGAGCGTCCACCCGGCGGCGGACACGATGCCCATGCCGGTGACGGCGACACGCGGCCGCTTCTTCATGCCTTCGCAGCCTGGCGCTCGCGCACGAAATTGGCCAGCGCACGCACGTTCGCGAAGATCGCGCGATAGCGGCCGCTGTCGTCGGCCGCGATCTCGACGCCGAAGCGGCTGCTGAGCATGGCCGCGATCTCCAGCACGTCGACCGAATCGAGGCCCAGACCCTCGGCGAAAAGGGGCGTGTCGTCCGCGATCTTGTCGGCCGAAATCTTGAGCCCGAGCGTCTCGACGAGCCCCTCCTTGATCTGCTGCTCGAGGGTTGCCATGGCGTAAAACTAGCACGGCTCCGGACGCCCCGTCACCGGCACCCGTGGCCGCTGCCTGCCGCATCGACTTCCAGGCCGGCCCCGCGAGCCATCCCACGTTGCCCGCCAATCTCGGACTCCGGACAAGGACGGGGACCGTAGCCGCGACAGCATCTGCCATCTCGAGAGTGGCTACGTCTGCCCGATCCCCGGCCGGCCGTGCAAGCCCGCCCCGCGTTGCGACGACGGTCTCGCCAACGGCGAGAACGGGGTGTGCTGGCGACCCGCATGGAGATCGCCTACGTGCCGTAGGGGCGCCGTCCTTGGCGCCCTCCAATCGGGCACGATTCATCGCGCGCCCCGTCCGTGATTCAGGGCGGGCAGGCGAGCGGGGTCGGCGTCTCGAAGCAGTCCGGCGGCTCCTCGCCGAACTTGCGCAGGCCGCTGCTGTACACCGGGATGTGCGGCGTCCGGGGCGGATCGGCGCCGCCCGACGGCATGGGCCGCAGATCGGCGTAGCTCCAGTCGTTCGCGGCGTCCCAGGTGCAATTCGCGGTGTTGTTCACGCCGATGTCGAGCATGAAGGTGCGCGGGGCCTTGAGCTGCACGATGCGGCCCCAGTAGAGGTACCCCTCGAAACCCATCTCGACGTAGTAGATCGAGGGGCTCATCGGGCACGGCTGGGGCTTGCTTAGACTGGTCGGCTCGCCGAATTCGGTGGCGCCGCGGTCGTAGATGAGACTGGCCGTGACGTCGTCGATCGAGCCACCCTTGGCCAGTAGCTCCTTGATGTCGAAGAAGTACCGGACGGTCACGTGCGGGTCGAAGCGCGGGACATGGACGGTTTCGTTGACCATGGTGACGGTGACCTGCGAGCGACAGCTACCGCCGCCGTTGCTGCCCGAGAGCGTGTAGAACTCGTCCCAGTCCGGCTCGATCGGCGGGAAGTCGGACAGCGGGCACTGGCCCTGGCCCTGCATCTCGTAGTGCGCCGCGAGCGCGGCGACGAGCGAAACATTGTAGTCGATGGTGACCTCGTTGCTGCCGAAGTCGGCGCGGTTGTCGACGTGACCGTCGTTGCCGTCCGGACCGTTGACCAAGGCCCCCCAGATGATGTGCCGGTTCTCGACGGGGTTGTTCGGCTCGCCCCAGATCGAGGCATGGCCCGCGGCGTGGTGGGGCTGCGTGCAGTACTTGTCCGAATACCCCATCATGTAGGACTTCCCGAGCGGATTGTCGCCCAGGATGTAGGCCATCTGGCGCTTCGCCCAGGATTGGATGGCGGTGACCGCGGCGGTGTCGTCGGGGAACAGCTTGGCGTAAAGCAGCGCCACGAACTGCCCCGCCGAGTTGTAGCGGGCCGAGCCGTAGGCATAGAGCACCGAGAAGCCCCCTGGCGTCATGGCCACCGTGCCATCCGGCCACTTCATGGAATCCTCGCGCGCGATGGTCGACATGGCCGGGGCCATCGGATGATCGAGGTCGCGCAGGATCTGCGCCATCTTCAGGAAGACGCCGGTGCGCACCGAGTTCCAGTCGTGCGTGGCCGATTCGCTCCAGCAACTCGCTCTGGGGTTCTGCAGGCAGGTGGTCACGAAGCCCGGGAAATCGTCCAGCCAGCCGCCGCCTTGGGCGTTCGCACCCAGGATGTCGTCGAGATAGGACTGTGTGCCGGTGGCGATATAGAGCCAGATGGCCGCCCAGGCCAGATCGTCGTAGGCGTATTCCGAGGTGTACAGGCCCCCCGTGACATCGCCGACCGTGGCAGGGTGTTGCGCGGCGAACTTGTAGAGAGCGGTCGCATACTTGAGGCACTTGTCCGCGTAGGTCGGGTCCTTGTCCTTGAGCACCAGCGCGCTCACCGCCAAGGCGGCGGCCGCGCTCGCGGTCGTATCCGCGGCCGGCTTTTCCGACGTGACGAAGTAGCCCTTGCGCGGGCAGAAGTCGATGCGGCGCAGCTCCGGCGGCATCCAGCCGCAGGTGTG
>JAFGPX010000039.1 GCA_016935975.1 Deltaproteobacteria bacterium | reverse complement strand
TTCCACTACTACATCGGCTCGAAGTACTTCAAGGAGCTGTCCTACGAGCGCCTGTACGAATGCGTGGCCATCGCCGACAGCGAAGAGCCCAACCTGCGCCGCCGGGTCGAGCTGCGCAAGATGACCAACCTGCGCACCAATCTCGTCGAAACCACGGCCGACATCCTGGCCCATCCCGAACGCTGCAAGCAGCACTTCTCGGCCGCGCGCTGGGAGTCCTTCAAACACGACCTGCGCTACTTCCGCACCCTGGAGAACCCGCGGCGTTGGGACGACGCCCAGACCGACCACGGCTACAACGGCACGCCGGTGTGGAACATCCTGGGCACGGTCTTGAGTAACCTGGCGCCGGCCAGCCGGACGCAGATCTTGATTCTAGACGGCATCGACTGCGTGTTGATCTTGCTGCTGGCGCTGATGATTTGGTGGGCCTTCGGCTGGCGCACCGTCACCATCGCGCTCATCGCCTTCTCGACGAACTTCCCGTCGCGCTGGTACTGGACCGGCGGCTCGCTTCTGCGCTGGGACTGGCTGTTCTGGATGGGGGCCGCGGTCTGCCTGCTCAAGAAGGAGCGTTTCTTCTACGCCGGCATGTGTCTGTCCTACTCGACCCTGCTGCGCATCTTCCCGGGCTTCCTGTTCGTGGCGCCCTTCATTGCGGCGGTCTACCACTACGTCAAGCACAGGCAGATCGAGAAGCGCTACCTGCGCTTCTTCATGGGAGCGGCGGTGGCTGTGGCGATTCTCTTTCCGGTTAGCGTGGTGACGGCCGGCGGCATCAAGGCCTACCCCGCCTTCGTCCGCAACACCATCAAGCACTCGGAGACCCCGCTGACCAACTACATGGGGCTGCGCACGGTGGTGAACTACCGGCCGTCCGAGGTCGGCCGCCTGATGCGCAACGATTCGCTCGTCGACCCGTGGAGCCGCTGGAAGGATGCGCGGCTCAAGAGCTTTCGCGAGGCGCAGCCGCTCTTCTTCGGCATCATCATTTGCTATCTGGTGCTGGTCGGTCTGGCGGTCCGGGGGGTGGATCCCTGGATAGCGACCGCCTTGTCAGCGACCCTGATAGCTTTCGGCGTGGAGCTGACCTGCTACTACTATGCCTTCATCATCGTCGTGGCCGTGCTCTTCTACAAGCACGAGAGCGCGGGGCGCTGGCTCTTGGGAGTGACGGCTTTCACCCAGTTCATCGGGTGGGCGCCCATCCAGGGCATGCCGGACTGGCTGGGCAAGATCTTGCCGGCTTCATGGCGCAACGCGCCAGCCTTCAAGAACTTCGGCATGCCCACGGGGCTCGACGAGCAGTACACGTGGATGGCCCTGGCCACGCTCTTCGGCTTCGTGATGATCGCCTGGGATATGATGGTCGCCCGCCAGGCAGCCCTGGCGCCGGCCGCCGCGAAGCCGGAAATCCCGGCCAAGCCGGCCGAGGCTCCGCCACCCGCGGAGGCCGAAGAGGAGGACGACGAGGCCAAGGAAGAACCAGCGCAGCCCGTCTGGCGCGAGCGCCTAGAGCGCCGCATGCATGGGGGCAAACGGCGTCGGCACAGGTAGCGTCTGGCCCGCCCCAGTCGCCTGTCTTCCCCCGACAACCATAGAAAACACGGCCGAACCATCCAGGCTCAGCCGTGTCTCCCGATGTGCAGGCAGCTGGCCCTCCTTGCCGGGCAAGGCAGATCCCAGGCCACCAGATGGCCAACGAGCCTGGGCGAGGGCGGAGCTACGAACTAGCGCCGCTTCTTCTTGGCCGGCTTCTTGGCCTTCTTCTTGGCGGCTTTCTTGGCCTTCTTCTTGGCCGGTTTCTTGGCCTTCTTCTTGGCGGCCTTCTTCCGTTTCTGGCCACCGACGGCGCGCTTGGCACGCGACACATCACCGTCCTTGTCGACGAAGTAGATGTAGTTGTTGTCCATCGCGAAGCCGCCCTCGGCGACCTTCTCCGGCCTGCCCTTTGGCAGTCCTGGCTGCTTGCGACGGACTTGCCAAACGTCTCCGTCCTTTACGTACAGCATGAAGTCTTTGTTGCGAGCTATCCCTAGCTTCTTGACTTTCTCGGCCATTACTCCGCCCTCCGTCTGGGTTGTGGCGAAAAGAAGATCATCCGCATGGTAGCCGTGGGCCCATCCCTGTCAAGCAGTTTCCGACGGGCTTTTGCTCCCGGCATGGAAGTCTGGGGTTCAGACTGCCACCGCAACATACACCTGCTCTATGGCGGCCCCGGCATCCCCGGTCAGCGGACGCCCGTCGAAGTCGCCGAAGGCCGCGAGGGGACGGAAGCCGCCAAGCTGGAGCAGACGCACTATCTCGTCGGGGCGGAATTGGCGGTGACACAGCCGCACCGTCCGTTCCACGCCCGAGGGCCGGCCGCGTTCGTCGACGGGCTGATAGTAGAGGCGCATGTGCAGGAGGCGAGCCGCCGGGTCGTAGGTGTGGTTCGCCGTATAGACATACCTCTGCTTTGTCGAGGGATGGCGGAGGGTGGTGCGGCCCCAGCGCCGTCTCGGGTCGCGCCCCAGCCAGGCCGGATCGGGCGGCAGCACGTCGAAAGCCAACCAGCCCCCTGTCCGCAGGCTACCGCGGGCGCAGCGCAGGAAGGCCAGGAATTCCCTGTCGGTATGGAGGTGCTGGACCGAGTGGAAGGCCGAGATGGCCAGGGTCGCCGGCCGGCGGAAGGCGAAGCCGCGTAGATCCGCACGGACGAGCGTACAGCTCCGCCTCCGGCCGGGCGACAGCCGGCGGATCTTTCGCGCCGCTGCGGCCAACATCTCGGGCGAGCGGTCGAGCCCGACGACCTCGTGACCGTCCCGCAGCAGGGGGACGAGCAGCCGGCCGCTGCCGCATGCCAGGTCGAGGACGGCGCCCGGGACGAATTCCATGCGGTTCTGGGCCAGGTGTCGGTAGAAATTGATGTCGGCGCGGCGGTGGCGGTACTCGTAGTCGTAGAGCGCGGCGTCGACAAAAGCTTCTCGGCAGCCGGCCTCGGCATCCATGCGCGGGAGTCGATCACGGCGCTTCTTCACGAGCCGGAGTATGCAATAACCTAGTTGCATGCGGACCATCGTTCTGCTTTCCGGTGGGCTCGATTCGGCGACGGTGCTGGCCATGTGCCGGGCCGAGGGCAGGGAGTGTCACGCCCTGAGCTTCCGCTATGGCCAGCGTCACGAGGTCGAGCTCCAGGCCGCGACGCGTGTCGCCGCCGGGCTGGGCGCGACCTCCCATCGCGTGGCGGTCATCGACGCCGCCTGCCTGGCCGGCTCGGCGCTGACCGGCCAGGGCGAGGTCCCCAAAGGGCGCAGCGAAGCCGAAATCGGCCGTGGCATTCCTTCGACCTACGTTCCGGCCCGCAACACCCTCTTCTTGGCGCACGCGATCGCGCTGGCGGAAACCATCGGTGCGGGCGAGATCGCCATCGGCATCAATGCCTTGGACTACTCCGGCTATCCTGACTGCCGGCCCGAGTGGCTGGCCGCCATCCAAGACGTGGCGCGCCTGGGCACCCGGGTGGGCGCGACGGGCGAGCCCGTCAAGATACGCGCGCCGCTTCTGACCATGGGCAAGGCGGACATCATTCGGCGGGGCATGGCGCTGGGAGTGGACTATGGCCTCACCATCTCGTGCTATGACCCGAGCGAAGACGGTCGCGCCTGCGCAGCCTGCGACGCGTGTGTGCTGCGGCGGCGTGGTTTCGCCGAGGCATGCGTCGCGGATCCGACGCGGTATCGGGGTTAGTCCGCGGGGGTGGCCCAGCGGCCGCCGAAGGTTCCGCAGCCGAGGAAGGCCGGCCTCGGCCGCGGCAGGCAAGGCAGCCCATCGAGGCTGGGGATGGGCGTGCGAACGGCGGGTCCGGGCTGCCAGGTCTCGGGCCGCCAGGCGTCGGGAATCTCGGCCGGCGGCGCCATCTCGGGCGCGGGCTCCACAGCCGCTGGGGACGCGGAGTCAATCCTGCCGCCCCGCTCGCGCCGTCCACGCCGTTCGCGGCCATCCCGGGCCGGCGGTCCCTCGACGTCGATCAACAACTCGGGCGGCAGCTCTTCCTCTTGGATGCCGGGGTCGGCCGCCTCGGTGGCGGCGTTGTCGACGGTCAACGGTGGATCGAGACCCTCGGCGCGCGTCACGATGGCGACCAGCCAAAGCGCGTCCTGGTAAAAAGAACGGTTCGCCAGGCGGTGGTGCTGGCGTCGGTGTCGGTCTCCGGGCAGCAGGTAGCGTAGGGCGAGCAGGATTTGGCGACTCGATTCCGAGTCGCGGCGCGAGGCTTTGAGGCGTTCCAGGACGGGGCGGACCGACAGCGCCACCACTTGCGAGATGCTCTGCGCCGGCTGCTCATTCGGCGCGAGGATGTCGCGCAGAGGTGGTAGAAGCAGGGTAGCCAGAATCAGGGCGTCCGACGGGGTTTCGGCGCGTGCGACGATCGATTCGTCCAGCGCCTGTAGGTAGGCCCAGAAACGCTCGACCCGCTTGCGGGCCTCGGGCTCGTCGCTGCGCCAGGCTTGGGCCAGCTCGGGCAGCAGAACCTCGAGCAGACCGGTTTCGACCAGCAGCTCGAACGAACGACGGGCCGCGCCCGCGCGCAGGAGGCGGTAGAACTCCTCGGTAACGCGAGCCTGGGCGCACTTGGCGAGATCGGCCTTGTGCTCCATCATGCGCCGGTATGTCTCGGGCTCGATGGTCAGGTCGCAGCGGGCGGCGAACTTCACGGCGCGCAGAATGCGCACGGGATCTTCGCGGAAGCGGATATCGGGGTCGCCGATGGTGCGCACCAGGCGCGCTTCCAGGTCGGGTAGGCCGCCGACGTGGTCGATGACCTGCGCGGTTTCGACGTCGAAGAACAGCCCGTTGATGGTGAAGTCGCGGCGGCGGGCGTCCTCTTCCTCCGTGCCGAAGACGTTGTCGCGCCGGATGAGCAGATCCGGGGCTTTCTCCTCGACGGGAGCATCGCCGTTCTCGTCCTCCGGGGCGCGCGGGTTGGCGCGGAAGGTCGCAGTCTCGATGATCTTGCGGCCGAAGAAGACGTGGGCCAGCCGAAAGCGGCGGCCGATGATGCGGCAGTTGCGAAAGCAGCGGCGAATCTCGCTGGGCGTCGCCGAAGTGGCTACATCGAAGTCCTTGGGCTTGCGTCCGAGGAGGAGGTCGCGCACACAGCCACCAACGACATACGCCTTGTGCTGATGGCGTCGCAGACGCTGCACGACTCGCAGAGCGTCGGGATCTATCTGATCCGGCCGTATCTCCATGGGCCCATGCCGTAGCACACCGGCTCGGAACCGGCAAGCTTGACCGCGGTTCAGGGCTGGAAGGGGAGCAGCTCGTTTCTGAGATGGGCCGGCGGCTTGGCGAGCGGCTGCCGGCCGCGCCGGCCCGTGTGCGCGCCAGGTGCCACGGCGCCCAAGCCTTTGGCTGCGGCAGGGACTGGCACCGATGCGGCCGCCGGCGATGCGGCCGGCGGCGTGGCGGGCTCGGGGCTGGCTGCGGCCGTGACCGCCGACGGTTGTCTCGCGGGCGGCATCGGCGCCGTGGAGGCGGGGGGCGGGCCCAAGAAGCGCTGACGCAGCTTCACGACGGCGAAGGTGACCAGAAAAGCCAGCAGCGCGACCATCAGGACGACAAGCACGTTGCGGCCCGTGGTGTCGCGCGGCAGTTCGAGATCCTCCGTGCCGTCGAAGCCCATGCGACTGCTCGCCTCGAAACGACCGCTGCGCGTCCAGCGACCGAAGAAGCGTGCCAGCCGGCTCTTGCGCAAAGGGCGTTGACGACGGACCGGGATGGGATTGGTGGATTCCTGCTCGGGCAACGGGGCCGGCACGGGCGCAGCGGGCGTCGAGTAGGGGAGCGCCGGCGGTACGGGCGTCGGCGAGGGCGGTGCGGAGAATTCGGACGGTACCTGCAGGTGGATGTCGCGACCGAACACGGTGCGCGCGGACCGGGACTCTTTCGTATCCGGGGGGTCGGAGGCACCGGAGAAGCCGAATCTGGTCTTGGTACCCGCCATGCTTGGCTGTCAGATTACCAGGCCTCGGGGGCAGCGGCCATGGAGCCGGGCACAGGCGCGAGCGGGCGGGCAGCCGTGGTTGGCAGTTGCGCCGTCGCAGCCGGCGGGACAATCTGGGAGTGGGCCAAGCCACCGCCGGCGGGCCACATGGCGCATGCGCGTTCTCTTCGTCGTCAACAACCCCAGAGGCCTTCGCGCAACCCACACGACGGCCTATCTGGCCGCGGCAGCCGCGCGGCGCGGGCACGATGTGGCCTTGGTTTCCGTGGACGATCTGGCCTGCGAGCGCGAGGTCATGGGGCGCATCGTCCGACCGGTGTCCGAGGCGGGGCGGGAGGTTTTCTCCCTCGTCGCCTGGTTGCGTTCGCCGCAAGCGCGCTACGAGGAGATGCGCCTAGCGGACTTCGACGTGGTTCTTCTACGCAACAACCCCCATGTCGCCGATGGTCGTTCGATTCGCGTGAATCCGGCCATCGAGCTCGGCCGGCGTCTGCGGGCCGCCGGAGTCCTGGTGCTCAGCGATCCCGATGGGCTCGGGCGAGCAGCATCGAAGATGTACCTGGCCAGCTTCCCCGCCTCTGTTCGCCCGCGTACGCTGGTCACCTGCTCGCCGAGTCGTGTGCGAGCCTTCGTGCGCGAGATCGATGGCCCGGCGGTGATCAAGCCGCTTTTCGGGTTTGGCGGTCAGAACGTGTTCTTCGTGGAGAGGGGGCAGACAGGCAATTTGGCGCAGATCATCGCCACGGTGCGTGCCAGTGGCTACCTCATCGTGCAGGAGTACATCGCCGCGGCGGTGCGAGGCGACAAGCGCGTGCTGGCCTGCGCGGGGGTACCCTTGGCGTCGGGTGGCCGCGCGGCGGTCTACCGGCGCATCCACGCGGGCGATGACCTGCGCAACAACATCCACGCGGGCGCGAAGCGACGTCGGTGCCGTCTCACGCGGGCCGAACGCGAGCTGTGCGAAACCGTGCGCCCGCGCCTCATCGCCGATGGCCTCTATCTCGTCGGCCTCGACATCGCGGGCG
The DNA here is from genome assembly GCA_016935975.1 of Deltaproteobacteria bacterium. Classification (GTDB taxonomy): domain Bacteria; phylum Myxococcota_A; class Polyangia; order Fen-1088; family Fen-1088; genus Fen-1118. Next base: position 21,010 of record JAFGPX010000039.1, on the reverse strand, counting down.
GCAAGATTCTGGAGATCAATGTCTTTGCCCCCGGTGGGATGCACAACATGTTCGAGCTCTACGGCATCGACTTCGCCGACGCCGCCATCGCCGACCTCGAGCGCCGCTGGAGACTGCGCAGCGCCTACCACGAGCCGGTGCCACCGCAGATGTTCTTGCGGGGATAGGCCTGTCGTCCGGGTTCCCTGCGGTTCAGGTCCCCGTCGCCGGGGGGGGCCGGGAATCTGCATCTTTCGGCAGCAACGACAGAAGCAGCAGGGCCGGCACGGCCATGGCCATGGCCGCTCCGAAGAAGGTGGCCCAACCGCCCGCGGCGACGACGAAGCCGGCGGAGGCTCCCAGGGTGCGGCCAGCCAAGGTCGAGGCGCTGGACAAAAGCGCGAACTGCGTGGCCGAGAAGGATTTGTTGCAAAGCGATGTGATGAAGGCGATGAAGGCGGCGTCGGCCATGCCGGCGCAGAAATTGTGCACGCCGATGGCGCCGGCGAGCAGCAGGTGGTTCTTGCCGACGATGGCCAGGGCGAGGTAGCCGCTGTTCGTGCCGGCGGAGAGCGCGCCGAACAGGAACAGGGATCGGCGCAGGCCGAGCTTGGCCACGAAGCCGCCGCCCAGGAGGATGCCGAGGGTCATGGCGCCGAAGCCGATGGCCTTGGACAAGGCGGCGATCTCGGTGCGGGAGAAGTCGAGCTCAATCAGGAAGGGCACGCTCATGTTCGAGGCGATGTAGTCGCCGAACTTGTAGAGCATGACGAAACCGAGGGCCAGGACGGCGCCCTTGCGCGAGAAGAAGTCGGCGAAGGGTTGGGTGAAGGCGGCGCTGATGGTGCGGGGCGGCCGCACGACCTCGGGCTCGGGCGCGCGCCAGGTGACGATCACGGCCGGCAGCATCAGCAGGGCCACGAGGCGGAAGACCGTGGGCCAGGGCACGTAGTCCGAAAGCGCCAGCGCGCCCATGCCCGAGACCAGCATGGCGATGCGGTAGCCGAAGATGAAGGTCGAGGTGCCGGAGGCGCGCTCCTCGGGCGGCAGCACGTCGGTGCGGTAGGCGTCGCTGACGATGTCCTGGCTGGCCGACAAGAGGGCGACGCACAGCGCGGCCACGGCCATGAGGCTCGGGGCCTGTTTCGGGTCGACGTTGCTTTCGAGCCAAATGGCGCAGAAGAGCCCGAGCTGCGTCAGGGCCATCCAGCCGCGGCGACGGCCGAAGATGGGCAGGGCGTAGCGATCGAGCAGCGGCGCCCACAGGAACTTGAACGAGTAGGGCAAGCTCACCAGGGTCAGGAGTCCGATGGTCTTGATGTCCACTTCGACCGTGGCCAGCCACGCGCTCAGGGTCTGCCCGGACATGACCAGGGGCAGCCCGGACGCGAAGCCGAGGGCGGAGAGCATTGCCACCCGCTTGCTGCGGAACGCGGCGAAGAAGGCGCCCATGGGTTCACCTTCTTACGCTTGCGTCGATCGCGCCACTTTTCACGTGGTGCTTCTGCGCCGGTCCTGGGCCGGAATGCCACGACACGCAACTCGGCGGCGGCGGTTGCCGATAGGGTGGCATGACACGAATGCGACTCTTGCTGGTTGGTAGCTCGCTGCTGGCGTCTTGCATGCCCGCCCTTCCGGATGTCTCCCCGGGAGGGGGGCAGGCAGCGCCGGGAGCGGAAGCGCCGGGCGGTGGCGTGTGCGGCGGCGGCTCATGGCAGCCCGGCTGGCTCGAAATCCACCACATCGACGCCGGCCAAGCCACATCAACGCTCGTCGTGAGCCCCGCCGGGCGCAGCCTGCTGGTCGACGCCGGCGAGACCACCTGGGACGGGACCGAGGGCGCCGAGACCATCGGCCCCTATGTCCGCGCCGTGCTCGGCTGCGCGCGCCTCGACTACGTGCTCGCTACCCACTTTCATCTCGACCATGTCGGGTTTCCTGGCTACGGCGGCCTGTGGCATCTGGTGGAGCGGCAGGGCTTCGCCATCGGCCTGCTGCTGCACCGCGATCTCTTTCGCTATGTCGGGGTGGGCGGCGCCACGCTCGCCGCATGGCAAGCCTACCTACAAAGCGACGCCAGCCACGTGCTTCATCCGCAGGTCGCGGTCGTCGGGGGCAGCCAGGTCGATCTCGGCCCGGGCGTGGCGTTTGCCATCGTCGCGCTCGACGGCGCCGGGGTCCTGCCCGCGGCCGATCTCTCGAACAGCCCGGCGCCCCCCGACGAGAACGACTACTCCATCGCTGCCTTGCTGCGCATGGGGCGGCTCGACTACTTCATGGCCGGCGATCTCTCGGGCGAGACACTGATTTCCGAGCAAGGCGGCTACTCGTACCACGACATCGAAACGCGGGTGGCGCCGTGGGTGAAGGATGTGGACGTCTATCGGGTCAGCCACCACGGCTCCAGTCACGCCTCGAATCCCACTCTGCTCGCGCAGCTTGGTCCGCGCGTCGCCATCCTGCAGGTCGGCGACGGCAACGGCAACGGCCACCCGGCCCAGAGCACGGTGGATCGCTTGCTGGCGCGCTCGGCGCTGTATCTGACCGACCACGGCGAGGCCACGACGGATCTCGGGGCCGGGCGGGTCGCGGGCCACGTCGTGCTGCGGACCGCGACCGGCGTCGACTACACCGTCAACGGCGACCCGTTCGCGGCAAGCGATCCGGTGCGCGTCGACGGCGACGGCGACGGTTACTTCAAGGAGGCGGATCCGGACGATTGCGCGGCCGGTGTCGTTCCGGCCCCCAACGGCGGCTGCGACCTCGACTACGAGGCATGTCGATAGGTGCGTTTTCGGTCCGCCTATCCGTCCCCTGCGTCCTCCCTGGCCTCCGCGTTCTCTGTGGCTGCAAGGATGCCGCCTACGAAGGCCGGACGGAGATAGAAACCGCACTTGCCGAGCCGCACGGGGCGGCCGTCGGGGTCGTAGGCGTCGCGCAGGTCGCGGGCGTTTCTGGCCTTGGGCCGCACCTGGAGGACCTTGCCTAGGTGTCCCGTGATGTCCGCGGCACGCCCCTTGCGAAAGTAGTCGCGTACGAAGAGCTCGAAGTCGGCGCGCAAAGCGGCTTCCTGGTCAGGCGACGGGTGCCACAGTCGCACCAGCGCCACCCGACGCTCGCCCACCGAACGCGCGCCCTCGGGGATCTCGAGGGCAACGAACAAGACGCTGGCGAGCTTGGTGCGCACATAGCTCGTGGCCCACGACTCGCCCGCGATCGAGGTGGGATCGATGTGGCAGACGGCCGTGGACTCGAGCGGCACCAGGGCGCTCGAAACCGGGACCGACTTCAGCTCGATGCCCAAGGCGGCGAAATCCGGCCCCTGGCCGCCGCCGGCGCCCAGCTCGCGTTCGATGACCTGGCCGGACCATCCCTTGGTCCGACGCGCGCCCGCCGGCACGGGCATGCCCAGGCCGTCGGCTATCTCGGCCAGCGTCGCCCCTACCAACGCACGCGCGTGGCGCAACAAGCTCTCGCGCTGGGTGTTCGTCTTCCCGGGCAGCAGACGCTAGAATCTCCCTCGGGCGGTCAAGCCGCCGCCGTTCGGGAACAGGAGCGGGCCGAAGGAGTACTCCTCCTCCCCGCCCGCCGACTCGCCGCCTCTGCGGTTGAGGATGATCAACACCGTGTCGAGCGCGGCGCCCGCGGCAGCCACGCTGAACAACGCGTACGAGGTGTAGGCCATCGGCCGGGCGGCGTTGCACTCGTCGTTCGCCGTGGCAAGGAGCCCGTTGTTCGCGTCGGTTCTGCAAGTGTCCATCTTGGCGCGGGCGACGAGGTTGGTCACGATGCCGCCCACCAGGGCTGCCACCGTGACGCCGCCCACCACCCACTCCCAGGTGTGCGAGGGCGGCCCCTCCTCGGGCTCGATGGGGCGTTCCACGACCTCGGCCGGCTTCGGCTGAGGCGGTGGGGTGAGCTCGTCCGCGGGCGGCTCGGGCGGAGTGGTTTCCGTTGCGGTCGTCTCGGTGGGCTCCATGCCGGTTTCGGAGGGTCCGGTTTCTGGGAGGCCGGTTTCCGAGGGGGCGCCTGCGGTGTCCGCCGCGGCCATCTTCTCCTCAAGCACCTTGATCTTCTCCTTGACGACGTCTTGGTCCGTGGCGTCCGGCTTGAGCGCCACGTAAGCCTTGTACATCTTGAGCGCCAGCTCGGTCTCGCCGCTTCGCTCGGCCACGCGGGCCAGGTTGTACGCGGTGTAGGGATGGGCGACCATCTTGTAGGAACACGCGTAGGCGCGTGTGGCTTCCTTGTCGTCGCCGGTGTTTTCGGCCGTCTCGGCGGTCGCGAACCATTCCTTGGCGAGCCTGCGCCGTTCCTGGGGATCCTCGGGAGACGACTCGGGACACTCGGCCGCACGCGCCGCCGCAGGGGCAAAGAGCAGGGTCGCAAAGAAGACCGTGAGGAGCCGTCGAGGGATTCTGCGTGCGATGGTTGTGTGCTTCATGGGCTGACTCTGTCGCTAGAACGGATTGGGCCGGAGGCCCTGTTTCCTCTGCTTGTCGAAGGGGTTCGGGCGCTTGCCCGACTCGCGTCTGATTATGGCGCGCTTCCTGCGCTTGCTGGTAGTGCTCTCTTCCCTCGCCGCGCTTGCTTCCGGCTTCTGCGGCGCCGACGTCGGACCGGCCTGCGACGCGGGCGCGGGCTGGCCGCTCGGGGAGGCGGCGGTGTTTTCCTGCCTGGTGCCCGGGGCCGTGGGCAGGCTCTGGACCGTTGGCCGCACAGATTGCGTGCCGGACGTCTCCGGGACGGGCAAGGGCATCGGGCGCTTGTTGTACAGCAGGAAAGCGGCCACCCCGACGGCCACGACCAGCACGAGCAGCATGGCGACGACGACACTTCGCCAAGGACTTGGGCGAACGTCTGGTGCTGCCAGGCCGGGCAAAGGGATGACTCCCGAGGTCACTCTGGCCGGATCGAGGCGATTCCGGTTTCCGGAACCGCTGCTGCCGGGACGGCTGGTACCCGTCTTCGAACCGCCGGACTTGCTGCCGGCCAGAGCGGGGAACGCCATCTCGATGGGCGGATCCGACTCCTGCATGTCGAGGGCCAGGCGGGCGGCGCGCTGCCATTGCACATGATCGCTCGGGAACCACGACTTCATCAGGGTGGACAGGTCGTGGGTGCTGGTGCCCCCGGCCGCGAAGATCCAGCGCTCGAGGGCGATACGCATTTCCTCGGCGGTCTGGAAGCGCTCGTCGAGATCGCGGGCCAGAGCGTGCTCGATGATCACTTCCAGAACAGGATCGACCTTGCAGTACTTGGAGGGCTTTGGAATCGGCTCGTACACGACCGCGCGCAACGTGGCCAGCTCGTTCTCGCGTAGAAATAGGCGGCGGCCAGCGATGCACTCCCACAGCACGACGCCGAGCGTGAAGATGTCGGCGCGGGCATCGATGGTCTCGCCGCGGGCTTGCTCCGGCGCCATGTACCCCAGCTTCCCCTTGAGCGAGCCGGAGCTGGTGTCCCCGAGACGGCCAAGGGCGCGCGCGATGCCGAAGTCGATGACTTTCACCGAGCCTTCGAAGGAAACCATGATGTTCTGTGGCGAGATGTCGCGGTGGACCAGTCCCAGGGGATGCCCCGAAGCGTCCGTCAACAGGTGCGCGTGGTGCAGTCCGGCCGCGGCGTTGGCCACGATCAGGGCGCCCAAACCGTGTGGCAGCGGCGTCTTGGCCCGCTCGGACTGCTGGAGTATCGAGGCCAGCGCCTTGCCCTGCACGAGCTCCATCGCCAGGAAATACTCGCTTTCCGTGCGACCGACCTCGGTGATGCGCACCACGTTCGGGTGGTCGAGCATGGAGGCAATGCGGGCCTCGTCGAGGAACATGGCGATGAAGTCGGGCTTGAGCGCGAGATGGGGCAAGACCTTCTTCACAACGACCAGCGTCTTGAAGCCCGACAGCTCGCCCTGGCGGGCCAGGTACACCTCGGCCATGCCGCCCACGGCCAAGCGAGACAAGAGCTGGTAGCGTCCCAGGCTGACGAAGCGTTGGACCACGGGTCCCGGGGTCAGCACTTTGGCGTGCAGGCCGGAGGGCCCCAGGCCGGGCGTCACGGGCGGCGGCGTGGGACTGGCCATGGCGCCCGTGCCGGTAAATCCAGTCTTGACCCTGGGTTTCGATTCGAGATCGACGTCTCCCCCGGCACCGGGCGCGGGGTCGGGGGCACCCTCTTTCGCCGCGCGGGGTTCGACCTCGGGCGATTCCGCTTCGGTGCCTTCCGTGATGCCCATGCCTTCTTCCAGTACTAGATCATCGCACGTGCGGCCTTTGAGAGCTAGTCCCGGCTCCAGACTACTGCGAATCCGAGGTGCCCGAGGCTGACCACGAACCCCAAGCGACGTAGCTGCCCGAACGCGCCTCGATGCTCGCCGACCACAGGCCGGGCCCGGCAACCACGGCGCCCGTTCCACCTGGTATGCCCGGCGCGTTAGTTCGACTGTCTGCGCCCAGGTAGACGACCGGAGCCGAGCCATCGAGCTGGAAATCCAGACCGACACCATCGAGACTGGCGAACGCGTCGGCCAGCATGTCCGTCAGCGTTTCCAGGCCGGCCTCGCAGGCATCGACCACGCAATCCCTGGATTGCGCGATCTGCGTGCATGCCAAGGCATCCAGTGCGGCGCAGCCGGTGAGCACCGTGGGCCCGTCGCTCCACTGGGCCAGGTTGAAGACCGCCTTGACCAGGCTGCCGACATCCGTGGCCCCGCGCGACTTGAGACTCGACAGCTCGAAGGCGTAGCGAGAGCTGGTGCCGAGGCGCAGGGTGAAGCCGTGGACCGGGAGGGACAGCTGGTCGGCTTTGAGCGTGGCCAGGATTCCCGAGGCGACTGTCACCGGCAGGCCGAGCTCCAGTGCGCCATAGGAGTTCCTGGGCACCACGGGAAGGCCCGGGAAGGTCACGTTCCGGAGCGCGTGCTCGGCCCAGTAGCTGTTGGCCGCGTTCGCCGGGGCGAGCCTGAGCTGCGAATCGAGGTGGATGCCGCTGAGCAGCGCGGCCAATTCCGCGGGGAAGGCGCCGAGATTCATCGCCGCGACCTGGGCCCGTTCGCCCGCGAAGAGTGCGTCGATGGCCTGTTCCAGGCTGGGTTTGCCGTCGCCGTCCACGGCGCCGCGGCAGGGCGTGTCCGCGGGTGTCGCCAGCGTTCCAGCGAGCGGAGCGATGGGGATTCCCCGTCTGGCTTGCAGGAGATCGCCGATCTCTCCGCCCGCGCCGGGAACGGGCACGCAGGCATTGGCGGCCGGGCTCGCCCCTGTCGCGAGAGCGGCGAGGGTGCAATCGAGCCACAGCCGGGCCGGGTCGAACGGGCAGCGCGCCCATTGCTGCCAGGTCGAGCGGATCGCGGCCAGGGCTGGCGGCGCCGGGGTGAACTGGAAGTCGGACAGCACCGCATAGGTGCCCGAGAGCGCGGGGAACAGTCGGTCCATGAGCAGGACGGCGCGAATGGGGATCGACTCCACGAGCGCGGAACCTTGGATGTCGACGCAGCCAGCGACGCGCACGACGGCGTTGTCGTCGAGGCCCAGCCCGGCCACGGCGTGTACGCCGCTCGGCGCAACCCCGCGGAAGACCGTGGTGTCGTTGGCTGGGACCACGACGGGAGCGCGCGCCTGTTCGGCCGCGCTGTCGATGTCGTACACATCCACATCGGCGCACGCCAGGCTATCGAAGAAATAGAGCTGCGTGGCCGCGACCGTGCCGTAGCTGAGCAGCCCCTCGGCCGGCAGCGGCAGGATCTTCACGGAGTAGGTGCTGGTGGTGACGACGATCTTGGCCCGCACCGCTATCGCGCCTGGGCAGGTCGCCTCCACACAGAACTCCGTCGGCCGTTCGTTGTTCGCCAGGGGGCCGACGATGACTTCGACGACGGCCGCGCCGCTGGCGTCCGTCAGACTGCGCTGGGTGGAGAGGATGGCGCTGGCCAGGACGCCGCAGTCGGGGGGAAGGCCGAAATCCAAGGGATAGTACGCGACTGGCTGACCGGCCTCGTCACGGACCGTGAAACGGACGCTGCCGCTGCTACCTGGCCGGATTTCCAGCCCGGCAGGAACGGCTTCGAGGGTCAGTCCCGCGGCCCGGGCGGCGTCGGGCAGGGGCAGAGGCGTGCTCATGCGGCAGCCCGCCATGACCATGGCGGAAAGCAGAAAGGCGCAGCGGAGCGCGGTAGGAAGAACCGTCATCGGGTCACCGACGGTTCTTACGCTAGCACGAGTTGTGCTCGTTGACGTTGCCGCTTGTCGCGGGTAAACACCACGCAAGCAGCATGGCCGGCTTCACGCATTTGCACCTGCATACGCAATACAGCCTGCTCGACGGTGCCATCCGTCTCGACGAGCTGTTCCCCAAGGCCATGGCCATGGGCATGAAGCAGGTTGCCATGACCGATCACGGCAATCTCTTCGGCGCCTTGGATTTCTACGTGAAGGCGCGCGAGCACGGGTGCAAGCCCATTCTGGGTTGCGAGACCTACGTGGCCGAGGACCGCTTCGATCGTTCCGAGCGGCGCAGCCATCACCTGGTGCTCCTGGCCAAGAACCTTGCCGGCTGGAAGAACCTCTCGTACCTCAACTCGATGGGTTTCCTCGAAGGCTTCTACTACAACCCGCGCATCGACCGGAAGCTGCTGCGCGAGCGCTCGGAGGGGCTCATCGGACTGTCCGCCTGCCTGGGTGGGGCCGTGCCGCGCGCCATTCTCGCCGGCAACATGGACGCCGCGATCGCGGTGGCGCGCGAGTACGACGACATCCTGGGCCGGGGCAACTACTTCCTCGAGGTGCAGTCGAACGGCTTGCCCGACCAGGAGAAGGTCAATCCCGCGATGATCGAGATCTCGAAGCTGACCGGCATCCCGCTCGTGGCCACCAACGACTGCCACTATCTCGAGCGCAAGGACGCCCGGGCGCACGAGGTTCTGATGTGCGTCGGGCAGAAGACGACCATCGCGGACAGCAAGCGCATGCTGCACCCCACGGACGCCTATTACCTGCGCTCGCCCGAGGAGATGGCCGCGCTGTTCGCGGACCTGCCCGAGGCCATCGAGAACACCGAGCGCATCGCGAAGATGTGCAACGTCGAGCTGGTGCTGGGGGAGACCCACCTGCCGCGTTTCCAGGTTCCCGAGGGCTACGACGCGGATTCCTATTTGGCGGAGCTGGCGCACAAGGGCCTCGAAGAGCGGCTGGTGGCGGCCGCTCGTCTCGGGCAGAAGCCGGACCCGGATCTGTACCGCGAGCGCCTGGAGCACGAGCTGGCCGTGGTCCGCACCATGAACTTCTCGGGCTACTTCCTCATCGTCTGGGACTTCATCCACTACGCCAAGAGCCACGACACTCCGGTGGGGCCCGGCCGCGGTTCGGGCGCCGGCTCGCTGGTGGCCTACGCCGTGCGCATCACCGACATCGACCCCATCGCCAACAAGCTGCTCTTCGAGCGCTTCTTGAACCCCGAGCGCCTGTCCATGCCCGACTTCGACGTGGATTTCTGCAAGGACCGGCGCGAGGAGGTGATCCGCTACGTCACGCAGAAGTACGGCAAGCACAACGTCGGCCAGATCGTGACCATGCACCAGCTCAAGGCGCGCAGTTGCGTGCGCGACGTGGCGCGGGCCCTGGGCATGACGCCGGCCGAGGGCAACCGGGTCGCCACCCTGGTGCCCGAGCCGATCCAGGGCAAGTCGCCGCCGCTTGCCAAGGCCATCGCGGAGGAGCCACGCCTCAAGGAACTCTACGACGGACAGTACCGCGAGCTGCTCGACATCGCCATGACGCTCGAGGGCCTGAATCGCCACGCCGGCACGCACGCCGCCGGCATCGTCATCGGCGAGAAGCCGCTATGGGAGTATGTGCCGTGCTTCCGTCCGGCCAACCAGGAAGGCGACACCATCGCCACCCAGTTCAACATGACCGACGTCGAGAAGGTCGGGCTGGTGAAGTTCGACTTCCTCGGGCTGACCAACCTGACGGCCATCAAGACGGCGGTCGATCTGATCAACGCCTCCCGTGCGCGCGAGGGCGGCGAGAAGCTCGACATCACGACCATCCCGCTCGACGACAAGGCGGTCTATGCCATGCTCTCGCGCGCCGACGTCACCGGCGTGTTCCAGTTCGAATCCTCGGGCTTTCGCGACCTGCTCAAGAAGCTCAAGCCCGACTGCTTCGAGGACATCGTGGCCGCGGGTGCGCTCTATCGGCCCGGCCCCATCGAGGGCGGCATGGTCGACGACTTCGTCGAGCGCAAACACGGACGCAAGAAGGTCGAGTACGCGCATCCGGCGCTCGTGCCCATCCTCAAGGACACCTACGGGGTCATCGTCTACCAGGAGCAGGTCATGCAGATTTCCTCGGCCTTGGGCGGCTACTCGCTCGGGCAAGCCGACCTGCTGCGCCGGGCGATGGGCAAGAAGAAGGTCGAAGTCATGGCCAAGGACAAGGCCAACTTCCTCCAGGGCGCGAAGGCTCGCCTGGTCGATCCCAGGATCGCCGAGGGCGTGTTCGATTTGATGGCGAAGTTCGCCGGCTACGGCTTCAACCGCAGCCATTCGGCGGCCTACGGGCTCATCACGTACCAGACCGCCTATCTTAAGTGCCATTTTCCGGTCGAGTTCTTCGCCGGCCTGCTGACCTGCCACAAGGACAAGACCGAGGACATCGTCAAGCTCATCGCCGAGGCCCGGGCCCAGGGCATACCGGTTCTTCGCCCCGATATCAACGAATCGGACGCCGATTTCACCGTGGTTCTCGACGAGGCAGCCACGGAGGAGCCGAAGCGCGGAAGGCGCAAGGGGTCGGGCGAGGTGAAGGTGCCGGCTGCGGCGAGCAAGGCCATTCGCTTCGGCCTAGCGGCGGTCAAGGGCGTGGGCGAGGGCGCCGTCGAGGTCATCCGCGCGGCGCGCGCGGCCGGCGGGCCGTTCCTCTCCTTGACCGATTTCTGCCTGCGGGTGGACACGCGCAAGGTGAACCGCAAGGTCATCGAGGCGCTGGTCAAGGCGGGCGCCTGCGACGGTTTCGCCGCGGTCAAGAAGGTCAGCCGGGCCAAGATGTTCTCGGCCATCGGCCCGGCCATCGAGGCGGCGGCCGCGAGCCAGCGCGAGCGGGAAAGCGGCCAGACCTCGTTGCTGGCGCTTCTGGGCGGCGGCTCGGCCAGGCAGGCGCCGCCGCCGGCCGAGGACGTCTTTGCGGAAGGCGAGGAGTGGACGCCCAAGCAGCTGCTCGTCTTCGAGAAGGAGAGCCTGGGCTTCTACATCAGCGGCCATCCCCTCGATCGCTTCGCCCGCGAGCTGCGTCGTTTCGCCAACGCCACCACCGTCAACTGCGGCGAGCGGGGCGGCCGCGCGGAGGTCATCCTGGGCGGAGTGGTGTCGGACTACCAGGAACGGGTCATCAAGAACGGCACCGGCAAGTACGCCTTCTTCAAGCTGGAGGACCAGCACGGGCAGATCGAATTGCACGTGGCCTCCTCGAAGCTCGACGCCTACCGCGATATCCTGACCAAGGGCGATCCCCTGCTTGTCACCGGCACGGTCGACGTGCCCTACGGCGACAGCGAGAATCCACGCGAGCGCCTGCGTTTCGTGGACGCCAAGCTCCTGGCCTCGATCCGTGCCGAGCGCAGCACCATGATGGACGTGCGTCTGAACGCCGATCTGCTCTGCGCCGAGCAGCTCGTGGCACTGCAGAAGCTACTGCGTCAGTTTCCCGGTGGTTGCCGGACGCGCCTGCGCCTGGAGATCCCGCAGCGGAGCGAGGCCGTGTTCGACCTCGGCGAGGAGTTCAACGTCGAAGCCAGCGACGAGCTTTTGGCCAAGCTGGAGCAGGTGTTCGGAGACAGGGTGGCGACGCTGCGCTAGCGACGGCTCTAGGCAAAAATGTGCCTCCCACCAAGGCGAGGGCTATGATCGGGTCGCTTGTTGTCGGACTTTCCACAGAAGTTCGGTTCGTACGTCCTGCTTGGGCCACTGGGCGAGGGTGGCATGGGCGCGGTGTACCTGGCGATGTCGGGCCACCGCGAGATGGAAACCCTGTGCGTGGTCAAACGCCTGCGGCCGGCGCTGCAATCGCAGCCGGAGCACGTGCGCCGCTTCCGGCACGAAGCCGATCTGGCGCGCCGTTTGGTGCACAGCAACTTGGCGCATACGCACAACGTGGGCGAGGTCGACGGCGAGGTCTTCCTGGTCCAGGAGTTCGTCGAGGGGCACGACGTTTCGGCCCTGCTCGACGAGCTGGCGAGTCGGCGGCGCGCCTTCCCGGTGCCCGTGGCGATCTACATCGCGAGCGAGATCGCGCGCGGGCTCGCCTACGCGCACGCGTTCGAGAATTTGGACCTCGTCCATCGCGACATCAACCCGCCCAACATCCGGCTGACCTACGCCGGAGAGGTGAAGCTGCTCGACTTTGGCATTGCCTCGTCGAACCTGCACGGCGATGTCCTGAGCGAGCACCGGGGAGCCGGCAAGCTGTGGCACCTGGCGCCCGAGCAGGTCCGTCCCGGTGCGGTCGTCGATAGGCGGACCGACATCTACGCACTCGGCGTCGTTCTATGGGAGCTGCTGGCCCAGCGGCCGGTCGGCACGGTTCGCGAGGCGGGCCGCGATGGCAGGCAACCCGAAACCGAGGGCGAGATCCTGGTGTGGATTGCGCGCGGGCAGCACCAAGCACCCTCGGTGTTCAATCGCGAGGTGCCGCCCGAGCTGGATGCCCTGGTGGTCAAGGCCACGCACAGCAATCCGGAGTACCGGCATACCAGCGCCGACGATTTGCGTCGGGAGCTTGCCGCCTTCCTGCCCGCCGGTTTCCACCCGGAGCCCGTGCTGGCGGCTCTGATGAAAGAGCTGTTCTCGCCCGAGGCGGAGCGGGCCGAGCGGCGGCGCGTGGTCGAAGCTGCGCGTCACCTGCTGCAGACCAGCTCGGCGCACCGGCGGGCGCGTACGCGCGCCAGTGACGTGAAGTCGGTACCCGTGGCCGAGGGCCGGGCACGGAAATGGCTGCTCGGGCTGGCGTCGCTCGGAATCATCCTGCTCGTGGGACTGGCTCTGCTCGCCAGGCCGCGGCCGCGGGTCGCGTCGCCTCCAGCGTCAAAGCCAGGCGCAGCGCAACCGGCCGCGAGCGAGCCGGCAGCCGGGCCTGCCCCCAGCCGGTCGCCCGTCAAGGTGGTGTCTGGGCCCTCCCAAGTGCTTCCCGAACCCGCCGTGCGGCGCACTGCAGCCGAGGTCGAGACGCCACCTTGCCCCGTGGCGACGGCCACGCGCACGGAAGCGGGGGCTGCGTCTCTTGCGCCGAAAACCGATCACCTGCGCCTGGCGCGGGAGGCCTTCAATGCCCGCGATTGGGCGCGTGCGCTGGGTGAGGGCAGAAGCGCCGTGGCAGCGGGCGGCGGCGCCGACGCGTATGCCTTGCTCGGGAACACCTATTTCAAGATGGGGCGCTTTGCGGACGCCGAGCAGGCCTATGCCAAGGCGGTGGTGATCGAGCCCAAGAATGCGCTGCTGAGCGACCGCTTGCGCATCGCTCGCGTACGAGCGCGGGACGGCAAACGTGGCGAAGAAAATTGACTGGCAGGGGGCGATCGTCAAACGTCGCCGCATGCACATCCGGTTTCCGTGCATACTGGTCTTGGTGGGGATAGGTCTGTGGCCGGGCCCGCCCTCGCTGGCGGCGCCTGCGGAAGAGCAGCGCCTGCTGGTCATCGAGGCGCCGGGCAACGTGTTGACCAAAGCGGCACGCGAGCGCCTGCACGCGGCCATCGCCGAGGTGGCGGTGGGGCACGGTCTGACACTGGCCTCGCCCAAGTCACTTCCCGACAAACTCCTGCGCTGCGATCTCCCGGGGTGCCTGCCACCCATTGCGGCGGCCTCGGGGGCGCTTTTCGTCCTGCGCGTGGACGCGCAATTCGCAAAGGAAAGCTTCAAGCTCGCCATCGAGCTGTGGAACTCGGATGAGGGCAAGCTGCTGGGCCGCGACCGGCGCGACTGTCCGATCTGCGACGAGCAAGACCTCTGGGGCTCCGCCGCGCTGCTTACCCAAGGCCTGCTCGAACGCGCCCTGCGGGAACCCGCCAGGCCGGCTGCGCTTCTGCCGGCGAAGGTCACCAGCGCTCCGGTCGCTGCGTTCGCACCCGCGCCTGCACCCGCACCTGCGGCGGCGCCGCTCGCACCGCAGGTGCAAGCCAGGATGCCTCATCCCGTCGTGGCGTACAGCGGATTCGCTCTGATGCTCGCCGGGCTGGCCGCGATCGGCGTGGGCGGGTACTACATCGCCGTGGACGGCGAGCCGGCGTGCAATAGATGCGACTGGGTTCGCGACACCGAGAAGTTCGGGTTGCCCGTGGCCGTCGCCGGTGGAGTCGCGCTGGCCGGCGGGGCGGGCCTGCTGGCGTGGAGTTTCTGGTCGGGTTCTTCCGAGATCGCCGTTGCGCCAGGACAGCTCAGGATGGCGGGGCGTTTCTGATGGGAAGCATGCGCGTGACGGCCAGGCTCGTGCGCCGAAGCGTGCGGTTGCTGGCCTGCCTGGCGCCCATTTTCGGCCTGGGCTGTGACGACACTCGGCTGGATCCGCTTCGCTGCTACACCCACCCGTGCGGTGCGGGCTACGTGTGCACGGCGGACTTTCGCTGTGTGCCCGCGCTCGACGGGGGCGCGCCGGACGGCGCCGCTTCGCACGACGGGACAGGTCTCGACGGCGCGGCCGGCGGGCCTGCGTACGACGGCGCGACCATTGCTGACGTGTCTCTCATCGACAGTGCCAAGGCCGACGCCCCGGCCGGGCTGGCCGTCGAGGTTGCGCTCGACGGAGCATCGCCGGTCCTCGACGCCATGCCAAGCCCGATGCTCGACGCCGAAATCGATGCCACGGCGGCGGCGCCCCAGGATGTCGCCATCGACATGTACGCTCCCGACGCGGCTGGCACCTGCGCGATCGACCGGGACTGCTCGGCGCCAACCCCCTACTGCCTGGACAATCGCTGTGTGGCTTGCCGCACGAGCGCCGAGTGTCAGGGCGGAACGCCGATCTGTTCGGCGGCGCACGCCTGCGTGTCGTGTGCCCAGGCCCCGGCGAGTTGTCCGGCATCGGCGCCCGTGTGCGAGCCATCGTCCGGACGCTGCGTCGAGTGCGTGGCCAACGCCGACTGCAAGGCGCCGACACAGCCGATCTGCGACGGCGCCAGCCACGCCTGCGTGCCGTGCACCCGCGACGAGCAGTGCGCCGGAGGGGGCCCCGCGGTTTGCCTGTACCACCTCGACGGCCGCTGTGCGACCGACGCCGAAACCGTCTACGTGGTGTCAAGTCAAACGGCAGCCTGCTCGGACACGGCTGCCGCCGCAGGCTCGGCGCTCGTGCCCTACTGCACGGTTCAGAAGGGGGTTCTGGCGGCCAAGGCGAAAGGCAAGTCACTGGTGGTGCTCGCCGGCGAGCTGGCGGGCGGCTTTCTTGGCGTGGCGCTCACCGAGCCCCTCACCGTGGTGGGCAAGGAAGCGGTCATCACACCCGAGGACTTCTCCGATGGTATCGGCATCACCAGCGGGGATCTCTACCTGCGCGGGCTGACCGTGGCCGGAAACGCGAATCGGCAGACCGGCGTCGGCGTCAACGCGCAGGCGACCGCGGGGGCGACCTTGGCGCTGCACATCGATGGTTGCGTTATTCGAAGCAACCCCGGCGGAGGGATCTTGCTCGCCGGCGCGGCTTTCGACATCCAGAACACCGTCGTGACGGGCAACGGCCCTGGGCAGACCAGCGGCGGCACCAGCTTCGGCGGCGTGCGCGTGGACAGCCTGGCCGCTGCCGGCCCCGCCCGCCTCAACCTGGTGACCATCACGGACAACCTGGCGCCGGGTCTGTCGTGCGCGGCGGGCGTCCAGGGCACCGGCGTGCTGGTCACGGGAAACTCGGCAATGGACGTCGCGAACAGCTGCGGCATCACGGCCTGCACCGTCCCCGGCCCCACTTGCGGCGCGCAGCTCTAGCAGCGAGCCGGAACGGAACACCACAGAGAACACGGAGAACACGAGGGAAGACGGGAGGACGAAGGGCTCGAATCCGCACCTGGGATCTCCCTTCCCCTCCGGACTCTGCGTCCGACGAATCCTCCCTGGTTTGCCCCTTCGTCCGTTCTTGACAAGGGGCCGCCGGCCGGGGAGCTTTCCGTCGGGGGAATTGGGTAGCCATGACACGCCGGATTGCGCTCGTGAGCCTGCTCGCCACACTGCTCGTCTCGCAAGCGTTGCTCGCCGAGGGGCTGGCGCCGCCGCCTGGCTACAAGGCGGACAAGAAGATCAAGCGGCTTTTTGCGGCCAAGTGCGCCAGCTGCCACGGTGACGACGGCCGGGGCAAGACCGAGCTGGGGCGGGAGATGGGCATCGCGGACATGACCAGAGCCGAGTATTGGCAGAACCTGACGCTGGAGGTGTCGCGCCAGGAAGTTCTCGACGGTCTGAAACGGACCGTGAAGGGGAAAGAGCAGGAGATGAAGCCTTTCAAGGGCAGACTCACACCCGAGCAGGTCGATGCCCTGAACCTCTACGCCGCGTCGCTAAGAAAGTAGCCGGCAGCCGGGGCGGATGCCTGGTACTATTGGTCTACGGACGTTGCAGGAGGCCAGCAAGCAGCTCATCATGGCGACTCCAGGTGTCGGCGAGGATATCGAGGATGTCTGCACGCGTTGCGGCGACACCTGGCATGTGGTGATGGCCAAGCTTGGCGATCGGGTCGCGAAGGTTGTCTGCAAGCTTTGCGGCAGTCAGCACAACTACCGCAGCGAGAAGAACACCCCTGTCGTGGCCGCAAGCGCTTGGACCCGGCCGCGCCGACGGCGATTCGATCGGGCCAAGGCGACACCACCTGCGTCCGTCACGGCCTTCGACCCGTCCAAGCCGCCGCGCGGGTATTCCCCGAAGGACTCCTATCTTCCGGGCGAGCGTCTGATCCATGCGACTTTCGGCGTGGGCGTGGTGGCGTCGATCCCCGGCCCGGGCAAAGTGGACGTACAGTTCGCGGCGGGCATGCGCACCATGGCTTGCGCCAAGGCCACCGCCAGGCTCGAGCGACCGATCGCCGTCGAGGACGTGCCGGTGCCTGACAGTCCGGAGCCCAAGGTTGGCCGGGGGCGGTCGTAACCGCTCGGCAGCCGAGGATTGGCCGAGCGAGCCGTCGCGCGCATCGCGGATGTGTCCGCGCACGCGCGTGGCTTCGTCCGCCAAGCGTGAGCGGACTTGGTGACCGGCATTGGGGCTAGCCCACTCGGGTCGGTTGCGGCTTGGGCGCTCGCCGCGAAGCGCGCAGCAGGATGGCGAAAGCGACGGCCAGGAGCAGGACCGAGCCGTACTGGCCAGGGGTGAACCCGAAGTAGCGGGTGTCGGTCCAGCGCAGCGTATCGAGGAAGAAGCGCACGGGCGCGTAGTAGAGCGCGAGCAGGCCGACGAAGAAACCAGGTGGTCGCGGCTTGCCCCGGCCGAGCCAGGCGAACAGCGCGACGAGTGGAATGATGCACAGAAACTCGTAGAAGCCGAGGTTGTGGCGGACGACGTGGTCGCTGTAGCGTTGCCCGAGGAAGAAGGTGGTCGGGTAGCCCGGGTGGTCGAAGGCCACGGAACAACCGGCGCGGCCAAACAGCCATGCGGCGGGGAAGGCCCAGGCGATGAGGTCGAGATAGTGCCACCCCCGCACCTTGTCGGGCTGGCTGCGCACAAACCACAGGGCCACCAGAGCGCCGCCGACGAAGCCGCCGAATGAGCTGATGCTCTCCCAAATGAAGAGCAGGCTCCACGGGCGCTCGAGCAGGTCACGGGGGAAGTACACAACACGGTCGACGACATGCGCGCAGATGAACCCCACGATGACCATGCGCATGGCGAGCCGCTCGGCGAGCACGGTGTCGAGCCCCAGTCGCCTGGCGCGCCAGCGGATCAGTCGGAAGGCGAGCAGAATACCGACAGCCACCAGGACACCGAACGTGTGGATGGTGATGGGGCCGAGGTGGAGCCTGGGTTGCTCGAAATACGGGATCATGGGCGTCTTTCTGCGGGGAGGACGACGAAGTGGCGGCGGGTCCATTCCGCCATGGCGATGCCGGCGGCCACGGTGACGGGGAACGAGTTGTTGATGCCGTACATGGGGATGGCGACGACCAGATCCGCCGCCGCGATGAGGGTTGCGGGGACGCCGGCGGTCTCGCTGCCGAATACCATCAAACACTCCTCGGGCAGGTCGGCGTGCCACAGGTCGGTGCGGGCGTGCTCGCGCTCGAAAACCAGCATGGGCAGCTTGCGCTCGGCGGTCCACGCGCACAGCGAGTCCTCGTCGGGCAGGTAGACGAGGTTTTCGTACCGTTGCATGCCCATGGCCGCGCGTTGGTAGAAGGGCTCGTCGCCGACCAGCACCACCTGCTTGACCAGGAAGGAGTGCGCCACGCGGATGATGGCGCCCACGTTGAAGGGGTTGCGGGCGCGCAGGATGGCGATGCTGAGCGGCCGGCGCAGCGGTTCGAGGCTGGCCTTCACATCGCCTGTCGGCATTTCGAAACCGGGAACGCGCATGCAGACTACCTAGCGAAGGTGGCGCCAGAACAACCCGGCGGCGATGCCCAGCGCCATGGCCGAAAGCACGATCACCCAGAACCAGCGGTTACGCGTCACCGGCTCGCGGGGTTGGGTTTTTGCGACGGTCAGGCGCAAGGTGGCCTTGGCCAACAACTGGCTTTGCATGTGCGCCGCGACGGTGTCCTTGGGGTCCTGGTCGAGCCGCTCGCGATAGAGCCGCCCGGCCGCGGCCAGGGTGCCGGTTTGCAGGCAGTGCTTGAGGAATTCCTCGTGCAGGCCCGAGTCGCTCCAGTTGCCGGCGATCTTCTGCCATAGCTCGGTGCCGCGGTTGTCGAGGTTGGCCACGGACACGCTGTTGTCTTCCCGCCACAGCGCGAAAACCAGACCGCAGCGTGGACAAGACTGCGCTTCGGGCAGCCTTGGCTTGCCGCACTTGGGGCAGGCCAAGGCTGCGGGTGCTTGCGCTTCGGTCACGGCCCGAATGATACGCGGAATCCCCGTGGCTATCCAAGAAGCGCCGCGATAGGAGCGGTCCGGGCGCAAGCACGGCCACGCGATGGCTGCGGCGTCTTGCCGCTCGTGGCAACCGGCGGCGCTTGGGGTGGCGCACGCACGTTGGCGCGCGGGGGAACCGGCGTGAAGTGGTAGGTGGTAGATCGTCCCGGTCGCACGCGGCCTCGACGAAGGACTGGGCTGCGTACCGGGCGCTCGGCGCGGGTGTTGCTCCCGGACGCACGACCTCGCGACGCTCGAGGTCCGGGATGACGAAGGTTTGGAGGAACTGGAACCGGAGCGCGACGATGGTGAACGAGTCGGCGGCTCAGGTCTGGCCAAGACGGTTCCGGACGAAGGTCGACCACTTCTGGCCCCGGCCGCGAGGCGATGCGCGGGCCGTTACTTGCGGGAATTCGCGAAACAACGCGAGCACCGTAGCAAGAAGGCTCCGAGCGCCAGCCACGTGTTCTGGACGAGGTTGTTGCGGTGGACAGGTCACCCGTTGGGTTCGCAGAAGTCTGTCCCAACTTTCTTTGACAAGATCAGGTCGTTGGCGACAACGCATTCGCTCCTGCCGGACAGCCTGGCGTGCACTTGAACTCGTTGCATGCCTACGCCACGATCAAGCGCATGCTGGTAGTACGAGCGACAGCAGGCAGTCTCTGGATCATGCTCTTTCTCGCGGGTTGTGGCGGCTCCGATGGCGGACGCGATGTCGGGAAGGAGGGGGCGGGCGGGAGCGGAAACGGTGGCGCCAATGGCGGAGCAAGCACCGCGACGATTGCGAACCCGAGCGGCGGTTCGACGGGTGCGGGGGGCAGGCTCGGCTCCGGTGGCTCCACGGGTGCGGGGGGCACGCTCGGTTCGGGAGGTCAGCAGACCGGCGGCGTAACGACCACGCAGGGTGGGACTGCAGGGAGAGACGCCGCAACGGCAACCTCTACCGGGGGCGCGCCGGGTACCGGGGGCGCGCCGGGTACCGGGGGCGCGCCGGGTACCGGGGGCGCGCCGGGTACCGGAGGCCAGCGGACTGGCGGCGCGGTGACGGCGCAGGGCGGGGTTTCAGGTAGGGACGCCGGAACGGCAAGCTCTTCCGGAGGCACGTCGGGTCAAGGGGGCACGCGCTCAACCGCCACGGCCAAGCAGGGTGAGCGCTTTCCCTTCCCGCAGAATGTGAAGTACCCGCACGGGGTGCAATCGACCAAGGTCACCAACGATTCCGTCAGGAACTGGTACGAAAACTGGAAGAAGAACCGCCTCGTCAATTGCAACGGCAATCTGATGCCTGCGGCCGACAACTCTTCGATGTCAAAAGTCGAGGCACAAGGGTTTGCGATGGTCGCTGTGGCCTACATGGGAGACAAGGACGTCTTGGACAAGCTCTACAACTACTACAAGTCCAAGACCAGCAGTGCAGGTTGCGGGCTTTCGGGATGGCGAACCGACTGCAGCGGGGTTCAAGACTCGGGCGCGGCCACGGACGGCGACATCGATGTTGCCTCGGGATTGGTCGTGGCCCACTGGCAGTGGCCGGATGCGGGCTACGATGAGAAAGCCAAGACGGTCATCACGAACCTCCGCAAGATGCTCCTCGATTGCAGCGGGAAGTGGGCCGTGTACCCGGGGTGCTCGGGCGGCAGGCCTTGGGGCGGCTGCAACGAAACCGACATTTCGTACTACTCGCCGGCGTTCTTCCGATACTTCGCGGAAGTCAGCGGCGACCAGGCCTGGGCCAAGCTCGCCGACGACACCCAGAAAATCCGCGATGCGGCGGCCAACGGCAGCACCGGGCTGGTGCCGGATTGGCAGTCGGTGAGCGGCACCGCCGGTTCAGGCAGCCGCTCCGGCAACTTCGGCTTCGATGCGATCCGCGCGCCCTACAAGCAATGCCTCGACTATCTCTGGCATGGCACTGCGGAAGCGGGCGCTTGGTGCAAGAAGCTCTCGACCTGGGCCAATGGCGTCGGCGTCGCCACGCTCAAGGACGGCTATACGCTCAGCGGCTCA